>JAFPLH010000079.1 GCA_017402845.1 Clostridia bacterium | reverse complement strand
TTCCTGATACATAAGGAACTAAGCTATGGCAAGCAGTACCGAACATTTACCGCAATGCTCGACCGCACCGATGACACTCCCTCAACAGTCGTACTTAAAGAGATAAACGAAAAGCGTGCGGCTGTTTATGAAGCGCTGTGTACGATGTGGAATCCGTATATTGCCGAAACGTATGAGGTTATTAAGGTCGATAAACGGTACCTTGCCGTCACGGAATATATCTGCGCGGGCGGCAGCGACAAGGAAACGCTCACGCTCTCAGAATATGTTAAGCTGAACGGCGCACTTGATAAAAAATCAGCGCTGTCTCTTTGCGTTCAGCTATGCGAAGGGCTTGAGGAATTCCACAAACGAGGCTTTGTTCACCGTGATCTGAAACCCGACAACATCATGATCTCGGACTACGCAGGCGATATTCCAAAAATAAAGATAGTCGATTTCGGCGGCGCAAAGGCTGTCAATATGCGAAACATCCCCGACACTACCGTTGTCGGCACGCTCGGATATCAGGCGCCGGAAACGATATCGTCAAATGCCACGAACCGCTCCGATATTTACTCGATCGGCTGTATTCTGAGTTCTCTTCTAACCGGTAAAGAACCGGGGCTTGCACACTATAGCGGAGATCATTATATCACGGCAATTATCGAAAAAGCGACAAACGAAGACCCGTCGCACCGATACGCCGATGTCACTGTACTGAAAAAAGCGCTGACGCATGAGCTGGGAGTTCACATTATCGACCGCATACCTGTATTGCGTGCGCTGCCGGGCTTCCGCACTCACACGCTGTGGAAGGAGCTTACGGCTGCGTTTTCGTACATCTCAATGATATTCTTCGCAGTGGCGGCGCTCGATAAATTTGGGATATCGGGGTTTATCGAAATTTTCCTGTTCTATATCATCGTGCCGCTGATCGTCATTTTCAACATGGGCGATCTGCTGCGATTTGTTCCGAAAAGCATACGGAGAAACAACAGGCGGTTTATGGTATTCAAGGTCGCAGCCGTGCTGTTTTCCACATTCGCTCCGATAATTGTTGATAACTTGATTAGGAGGGCGTGAAATGGATATTTTAAAAACAATTAATGAAAAGAAATCCATATCAAATAATATAGCCGATATAATGTCATCTGGCGACAGCAAAAAGAAAAAATCCCGAAGGCTCGAAGCACTTCGGGATAACTGTAAGTCTAATCTTGGAAAGGCTCATATTGAATACTACATTGAGACACTGCGAAAAGAACGACGAGAAACGCTACAGCGCATTGTGCTTGCACTGTTTTCACTGTCATATCTGACATTCACGCTTTGCCGTGTGTGGTGGTACTATCACCCCGACAGCAATCCTTTCCCTGAAACGAATTACACTGCTGCTGATCTTATACAGGTGATATATCTGCTGACGATTATCGGAATAGTATTGTGGGGAGTAAGAAAAGCAGTTTCGGACATAAATAATCGGAAACGATAAAGTTTCAGAATACATACAAGCCTTATACGATTTATCCGTAAAATCCCCCGTTTTTCACCTCGTCCGCGACGTTTTTTAAAAAAAGTGCACCAAAAGTGCACCAAAGCAAAAAAACAATCCCGAAAAACCGCATAACAATGCGCTTTTCGGGATTTTGGCTACTATTCGTACTCAATCGTTGCCGGTGGTTTGCCTGTTATATCGTAAACAACTCTGTTCACGTTTTTCACTTCATTCACAATTCTTGAAGATACTCTTTCGAGCGTTTCATATGGAATACGAGTAAATGTGGCAGTCATAAAGTCCATTGTAGTAACGGCTCTTAATGCGATCATATAGTCATATGTTCTGTAATCGCCCATGACGCCGACGCTTTTTACGTTTGTAAGCGCTGCAAAATATTGATTTGAGATCTTATTAATACCGTCACGCTCAAGCTCTTCTCTGAAAATATAATCAGCTTCTCTTAAAATGTCAAGCTTTTCTTTTGTAATATCTCCGATAACTCTTATCGCAAGTCCCGGACCGGGGAATGGGGGACGGTCAACAAGATAATCGGGAATACCCAACTCTCTGCCAACTTTTCTTACCTCGTCTTTAAACAGGTCTCTTAAAGGCTCTACTATCTCTTTAAAGTCAACGTGATCGGGCAGTCCGCCGACATTGTGATGACTCTTTATAGATGCGCCTATGCCTTTTCCGCTTTCTACAACATCAGGATAAATTGTACCCTGTACAAGAAAATCTACCTTTCCGATCTTCTTTGCTTCTTCTTCAAAGACGTTTATAAACTCCTCACCGATTATCTTTCTCTTTGTTTCGGGATCTTCAACTCCTGCAAGTCTGCTTAAAAAGCGCTCCTCAGCATTTACTCTGATAAACTTTGATTTAAATCTCTTGCCGAATACTTCTTCTACTTCGTCGCCCTCGTTTTTTCGCATAAGACCGTGATCTACGAATATACAAGTAAGATTTTCTCCTATCGCAGCATTGAGTAGCGCAGCTGCAACAGATGAATCTACTCCTCCGGACAAAGCGCAAAGAGCTTTTCCGTCGCCTATTTTTTCTTTCAAGGCTTTAACAGTCTCTTTAACAAATGATGACATCTCCCAACTGCCGCTGCAGCCGCAGATCTTCTTTACAAAGTTATCAATTATCTTTGTACCGTTCACGGTATTGTTTACTTCTGCATGAAATTGTATACCGTAAAATCTTCTTTCTTTGTTTTCTATTGCAGCGTAAGGACATGACGCAGTATCAGCGATTTTTTCAAAGCCTTGCGGTAATGTTTCAACATAATCTGTATGCGACATCAAGCATACGTTTTTGTCGGTGAATCCGTCAAACAATACAGATTTTGAAAAATTCACTTCTATTTCGCCGTACTCACGCTTGTCTGCACGTTCAACTTTACCGCCTAACGTGTGAGTCATTAGCTGCATACCGTAGCAGATACCGAGTACGGGTATACCTAAATTGAATATCTCAGGATCGCATTTCGGTGCATTATCGCCGTATACGCTTGCAGGGCCGCCCGTAAAAATAACACCCTTTGCACCTCTGCTTTTTATTTCCTCAGCGGAAATGTCATGACGTACTATCTCGCAGTATACATTACATTCACGCACCCTGCGTGCGATAAGCTGATTATACTGACCGCAAAAGTCAAGAATAAGTATAAGCTCTTCCTTTTGCATTGATACTCCCCCTCTTTTCAAAACATAGATTTATTATATTACAGCAGTTTGCAATAATCAAGAGAAGATCAGAAATTTAATGTAAAAAACGGCTATGAGATCATATTGTACATAGCCGTATACATTTTTAATCTTTAGGGCACCTCTAAAAACCTCACGCCGTCCATCTGCACCGTATCTTCAGCCGTCATATTGCACAAAAAATCTTGACATACGTCAGTATGACGGCGATTTTAAAGTGCCGTCTGCCGACTAAATCTACGGCACATCTGAACGACGGCAGGTTTTTAGAGATGCCCTTTATTGTTATTTATCGGATTTTCAGCAATAAATTTGTCAAGTATCTCGGCAGCTGTACGAACAAATTTTATACATGGACGTACTTTATAGTATTTCTCTGTACGCTGTTCGGGCGTGGGATCGTTTGTCACCTTTAGTTCTTTGAGAAGTTCTCTGCAAACTATTGTACCGTGTACTTCTTTGAATTGGTTTGCAAGCTCCTGAATACGCTTATAATGCTCCGTTTTTTCGTCAAAGGTAAAATTCTCACCTGTACCGTAAAGCAAACCGGCGATCATAAACATAGCCGAGCATGCGCCGCATACCTCGCGCATTCTGCCCATGCCTGCACCAAAGCCTGAAGAAAGACGAAGTGCAGTTTCTTTATCCATTTCGGTTACGTCGCAAAAAGCTGCAAACACTGATTGAGCACAGTTAAAGCCGCCTGCAAATAAGTCGCAGGCTTTATCGGAATGTGATGACATATTATCAGGACCTTTCTGTTATTTGATTATTTATAATTATTTAGGGTAGAATGCTTGATCTCCACTTTTGATCTAATGGCACTTTTTCGATCTGTCTTTTTTCGGAAGTGTACGATTCATACTCTATAAAAGGCAAGCCTTTCTCATGCAAAAGCTTCATTAAGTTAAAAAATGGTTTTGGATATGCGTTTATTCCTTCGGAACAAATTTCGGTATTATCGTATGTGATCCTTAAACTCCAGTTATCGCCGTCACAAACCCATGTATCTACAAAACACCAATTGTCCAATTCTTTTATTCCGCATTTTTCCAATTGGTCTATAAATTCATCTTCACAGTCTGAAATATCTATCGTAAAATTTTCACCTTCTATAACGAAGTATATTTCAAGCTTATCCTTACCGGTAATAAGCATAGACGAAACACCGGACGGACTGAAATAGTAATGAAACGCATCATACCAATTTAATGTGAATTTTTTAAGCCTGCTCACTCTGATCTGTTCTCCCTTATAACAAATATATCTCTGCTTTTGATTATACTTCCGACAGACAGAAAAATCAATGCTTATCTGAATGTTTACAGTAATAAAAAAATACATAAAAAACTCTTGATTTGATTTGCGTTATGTAGTATTATATTATAAAGGCGGACAAGTCTGTCAAATAACCTAAAGGAGTATTAAACAATGATCTATTCGCACGAAGTTGAAACAATGTGCCCTATCGCACAGGGCGTTGCTCACGGCGCTGCTCCTATTCCCGAGGAGGCAAAGTGGGTTAAGGCAAAGGAAATCAAAGATATTTCGGGCTTTACACACGGTATTGGCTGGTGTGCACCTCAGCAGGGTACATGTAAGCTTACACTTAATGTTAAAGAAGGCGTAATTCAAGAGGCTCTCGTTGAGACGATCGGCTGCTCGGGTATGACACACTCTGCAGCTATGGCTTCTGAAATTCTTCCCGGCAGAACTATTCTTGAAGCATTGAATACAGACCTTGTATGCGACGCTATCAACACAGCTATGAGAGAGCTGTTTTTACAGATCGTATACGGCCGTTCACAGTCTGCATTCTCAGAGGACGGTCTTGTAGTAGGCGCAGGTCTTGAGGACCTCGGTAAGGGATTGCGTTCACAGGTTGGTACAATGTACGGTACGCTTGCAAAGGGCCCCCGTTACCTCGAAATGACTGACGGTTATGTTACAGGTCTTGCTCTTAACGAAGATAACGAGATCATCGGCTATAAGTTTGTAAACTTCGGCAAGATGATGGACTTCATCAAAGCAGGCGACGATGCAAATAAGGCTTTTGAGAAAGCACAGGGCCAGTATGGCAGAGTTGCAGACGCAGTTAAGATCGTAGATCCCAGAAAGGAATAAGGAGGAGCAGAAAAATGGCATTATTTGAATCTTATGACAGAAGAGAAAAGCAGATCCTTGATGTTATTAAAGAGTATGGCATAAATTCCATTGAGGAATGTGCTGAAATCTGCAAAGAAAAGGGTCTTGATATTTATAAGCTCGTTGAGAGCATTCAGCCTATCTGCTTTGAGAATGCTAAGTGGGCTTACACAGTAGGCTGTGCTATTGCTATAAAGAAGGGCTGCACAAAGGCTGCTGACGCTGCTGCTGCTATCGGTGAAGGACTTCAGGCTTTCTGTATTCCCGGTTCTGTTGCAGATCAGCGTAAGGTTGGTTTAGGTCACGGCAA
This sequence comes from Clostridia bacterium, assembly GCA_017402845.1. GTDB lineage: Bacteria > Bacillota > Clostridia > Oscillospirales > Acutalibacteraceae > RUG592. The sequence continues at coordinate 88,270 of JAFPLH010000079.1, read as the reverse complement.
CCTCGGCAAAATGCTTCTCGAAGAAGATACAGAGTGCTTTGCATTCTTGGCAGGTCACGAGTCATTTGCAGCAGCAGAGGGCGCTATCGGTATCGCTGAGAAGGCAAACAAAGTAAGACAAAAGCCTTTGAGAGTTATCCTCAACGGTTTGGGCAAAGACGCTGCACAGATCATTGCTCGTATCAACGGCTTTACCTATGTTGAAACAGAGATGGATTATCATAAGGGCGAAGTTAAAGAAGTATTCCGTAAGGCATACTCTGACGGACTCAGAGCAAAGGTTAATTGCTATGGTGCTAACGATGTAACAGAAGGCGTTGCTATCATGTGGAAAGAGAATGTTGACGTATCTATCACAGGTAACTCAACTAACCCCACACGTTTCCAGCATCCTGTTGCAGGCACATATAAGAAAGAGCGTACAGACGCAGGCAAGAAATATTTCTCTGTTGCTTCGGGCGGCGGTACAGGCAGAACACTTCACCCCGATAACATGGCAGCAGGCCCTGCTTCTTACGGTATGACAGACACAATGGGCAGAATGCACTCAGACGCACAGTTTGCAGGTTCTTCATCTGTTCCGGCTCACGTTGAAATGATGGGCCTTATCGGAATGGGCAACAACCCGATGGTTGGCGCAACAGTTGCATGTGCAGTTGCTGTTGAAGAGGCTATGAAGTAATATTGCTTTTATAGTATAAAACTGTATAAAAAAATCGGCTGTCGCAGAAATGCGGCAGCACTTTTTTATTAGTTTTAAGAGTTGAGAGTTGAGATTTTAAAGTGGAAAGTGGAAAGTTGAAAGTGGAAATTTGAAATAATAACAGATGTGTAGAATATGCTTGACGTTGTATGTATAATGCTTATAGTAAAAATTGATTTTTTCGTGCTGAGGTCATTATGATGATAAACAAAACAAAAAAGGGCTAATGTTACAGCCCTTTTTTTAATGCCTTAAAAACTTCGTCAACAGGGTAATATTCACCTTTTTCGATTTGAGCGAAACTGTGTTCAAATCTTTCCGATAGTTGTTCTTTTGTATATTCATCAAGCGCTTTCGGTCTTTGTTTAGCAGTTATCTCAAATGGTAAACCTTGTTGAATAACCACTTGTCGATACATAGCATCTATTAAAACCGATACGGGAATGCCGAGTTGTTTAAGTATTGCTTCTGCCTGTTCCTTTTATTCGCTGTCAATGCGAACACTAACCGTTGCGTCTTTCATAATATAAAACTCCTTTTCTTTTTTGTATTATTATATCACGGTGTACTGCAAATTACAATTCACTTATTTTTAAAAAAGCTATGCGAAATGATTATCGCATAGCTTTTCTTTATACTGAGATCAATTATAATACATAAATCAAGATTAGGGAAACACTGATTAAATCGAGTGCCCGTATCGCTTAGAATTTTTTCAGGCAAATTGTGCGAAAATCACGCCGGAATACTGACGTATTTCAAGTGATTTGAGTACAATTTGACGGTGCGGTCTGCCGGTGGCAGACGTTGCCGCAAGGCAACAGCACCGACCGAGCCGGCAGGCGAGACTAAAAAGGCAAGCGAGATGGGTGCTCAGTCCGCAGGACGTGATTTATTCAGTGGTTCCTTAGGTTTTACGGCTGCGATAAATAAGCTGATAATTTCGAAAAAAAATACAACCCAAAACCAACCGTAGAAAGGTTTTGCTTCTTATCCTTATATCTCCGCCGACTTAAAAGCTGTTTTTAAGCTGTCTATAAGCTCGTGAGAAGAAATCTCCATGCCGTTTTCTATCCACTTGATAAGCATACTGTGTATACCGCCGACGCTGTAAGCAAGAAGATAGGGGAGGGGGACTGAGTATTCCTGTATCAACTCTTGTGAACGTACCTGCATGAATATTTCCGCAGAGTATTTATACGCTCCCTCAAACAATACGTGTAAAAGTCCGTTACGGTTGAATAGTATCAGCAAGTCTGAACGGTTTCCCCAATAATCGAAATAACACTGTACTATATCCCAGTAGTGTGTTATCTCTTTTGACTTTATTTCTTTAAGACAGTCAATGTACATCTTTTCAAATATATATGACAGTACGCTTTCTTTGTCTTGAAACAGTCGATAAAACGTTTTTCTTGAAAGCTTTGATTCCTGCCCAAGCTGTGTGATCGTGATCTCCTTAAAGCTGTATTGCTCCATTACACGAATTAAAGCGTCAGCAATTTTCTTCTTTGACTGTTCGGCTATTTTACCGTTTGTATTATTCATACTTATTTCCTTTCAGGGTAACATTATTAGTCAATCTGTGACACATTAGTGTTTATTCATTGATTTTATTTATTTACTATTATATAATAATATCAATAAGGAAACAAGTGTAACACATTAAAAAATGTTTTGTTTTTAAAATATTTGTGTTGTATTCATATATCGGTATTATTACGGAAGGAAAAGTATTATGAAAGCTAAAATTTACTATTTCAGTGGAACAGGCAACAGTCTTTATACGGCAAGAAAAATTGCAAAAGAAATAGGTGGGGCAGAGCTTATTTCGGTTCGGTGTGATCCCGATGAAGTTTCGGCAAATGACGCTGATGTTATCGGTTTTGTATGTCCTGTTTATGAGTGGGATATTCCCGGAACATTCAAAAAGTTTATCAAAAAACTTTCTGTAAATAAAGACGCATATATTTTTATGGTAGCTACATACATAGCCGTACACGGAAAATGCTTTGAAACTGTCGCCGGATTGCTTGAAGAAAAGGGCGCAAAGCTTAGTTATGGAAAAGCTATTCATTGTGTTGCGAGTCAGTGTATTGCATATCCGCCGTTTCCGCCAGAAAAAATAATGATACCATATATGGAAAAACAGATGAATAAGACCGCAAAAGAGATAGCAGCGAAAACTCAGAGAAAATATCCTCATATGGGGTGGCTGTCAAGAAAAAGATACAACAGTGCAATGGGACCGTATCTTGCGGCAGAGCATGAGTACGACAAAGGCTTTTATACTAACGACAAATGCAAAAAATGCGGGCTTTGTATGAAGGTTTGTCCGAATAAGAATATTACTATGGAAAACGGTCATCCAGTGTGGAATCATAACTGTCACGGCTGTAATGCGTGTGTTGCTTACTGTCCTACAAAGGCGATTCAGTTTCAGACTCCGCAGGCATATAAAGAATTGGGTACTTTTATAAGTAAGATCCTTTGTTTGCCCGACAAGAGAAAGCGTTATCATCACCCTGATATTAAAGCGAAGGACCTGATGAGCGATAAAGAAAGTATTTGAATAATTACACTATTATAAGGGCACCTCTAAAAACCTCTTGCCACTCATCTGCACCGTATCTTCAGCCGTCATCTTGCACAATAAATCCTTGAAATACGTCAGTATTCCTGCGGATTTCTTGTACAATCTGCCGACTAAATCTACGGCACATCTGAACGACATTAGGTTTTTAGAACTGCCCATAAATATAAATCTTTCTTCCAAAAATCAATACCGTACAAAGACTGTAAAGGTCAATGTACGGTATTGATTTTTCAATTTATCGGTAAAGGAAATATCTCAGATGATGTGTTTGATGAAGTATCAGCAGGTTTTGAGCTTTCCTCGTGTACTTCGCTGTGTGCGGTGTCATCAGGTTCTGATGATACTGTCGAGCTTGTTGTTTTCGACGAGGTAGTTTTTGATGATGTATCAGTGTCGCTGTCTTTTTTCTTTTGAGCTGAAACCTCGTATTCTTCCATTAACGTTACGTTGTTGTTTTTGAAGTCGAATATATACGATCTGAACAATTCACCGTCAACAAATACTTCAACGGTTACTTCTCCTCTTGTATTATAGCGAGTAACGTCAAAGTCATATGTGTTTTTGAATACAGTAGAATAGAAAGTTTTGCTCGACTCTTCTTCACCGTCTGCCATAACCATAATCTTAAACGGCGCTTTGAGTGTAGATAGATCAACTGAATCGCTGAGCGTTACTTCATAAGGGCGTCCCTGGCTTACTACAAGGGAAATATATGTGCCCTTTTCAACCTTAATGGAGCTGTCAGCGCCTTGGCTTATAATGTATCCGGTATCGTATTCTTCGCTGTAATCGTAGGTTATCTCACCTACATGCAAGCCTGCTTTTTCAAGTAATTCTGAGGCTTCTTCGTATGTTTTGCCGACAACTGTCGGAACAGTAACGCTGTTTTCGGCAATGTATACGGTTACTTTGGATTTTACATTTACTTTTGTACCGTTTACCGGCTCTGTTCGTATTACAGTACCTTCGTCAAAATTATCGTCATGTATGACAACGAAATCGCCTTCAAGATAAAGTGATTCAAGTGTTGATTGTGCAACCGTTTGTGACATCTTGGTCATAACGGGAATAGTAACCTCAGTGTTAAGGCTGTTTACAGTTAAACGAACGTGAGAATCCTTTTTAACGTGACGTGAACTCGAAATAGGCGACTGAGATATAACAATGTCAAGATCAGTATTTGGATTGTAAATATTTACTACTTCAAAATCAAAGGCATATTCAGAGTTTGTCAAAATACCGTCAATGTTTTGTCCGATAAAATTGGGTACTGTCATATTATCACGTTTATCAAGATAACCTACGGTAAGCAGAGCGCTTAATACTATCAACGCTACGAATATACCTACAATAAGAGGAACATTTACTTTTTTTGGTTCTTCTTCCGGCTCCGGCTGTGGGGGAGCAGTGACGGAACGTGACGTTATAGGTTTAGATGTGGTAGATGTATTTGTGGGGCGATTTATCGTTATAACCTTAGGCTGATATTCTCGTTCTTCGGGATCAAAGGTTGTTACAGGGGCTTTTTCTACATAAGATTTCCACTGCTTTTTTGAAACTGTCTGAGTAACAGCTTTGTCTGGTTTTGTTGGCTTTTTTTTGTTTGGATCACGCTTAAAGTCTTTCAGCGTCATTATCTGGTCAAGCAGCTCCTGAACAGTTTGTGTTCTGTCCTCAGGTCGTACAGCAAGGGCATGAGATAAAATATCGTCAAGCTCTTTGGGTAAGTCGCTGCGAAGCTGCGATACGGGCGGTAAATTATCATCAAGAAGTCTTGAGTTTGCAAAATCGGGAGTTATTCCCGTAAGCATATAATACAAAGTTGCCGCAACTGCATATACATCTGTATAAGTATCTTGCTTTAGCTTGTTGTCGTACTGTTCAATGGGTGAATAGCCTTGTTTAAGTACAACAGACATACTGCTTTTTGATACCGTAAAGGCGTTTGATCTCGCTGCACCGAAGTCTATAAGTACGATCTTACCTTCACGGGTACGAATTATATTCTGCGGAGAAACATCTCTGTGAATAATACCTGCTTTATGAATTTTAATCAAGCTGCGAAGTACCGGCACTATGATATTCATTGTTTTGCCAAAGCCGAGCATATGACTCTTTTCTACCATTTGAGCAACGGTATCTCCGCTGAGATACTCCATAACAATGTATGCTGTGCCGTTAGCTGCAAAAACATCAAATACATTAACAACACCGTCTACTGATCCTAAGTTGGCGAGCCTCTGAGCTTCTTCTTGAAAGCTTTTTAAACCGCTTGCATATCTTTCGCCTCGTTCGCCGCTGAGAGGTGTTACTTCTGTTTCTCCTTTTTGTCTTGTTACACATTCGTTAGGGAAAAACTCTTTAACGGCAACTTTTCTTTTTAACGCTTTGTCAAATCCCATATATGTAATGCCGAATCCGCCGTCGCCAAGGACTCTGCCCAATACATATCTGTGCTTAAGAACAGTGCCTGCCTGTAAGCAGGTGCTATCGTTAATTATGTCAACAACGTCGTTGCCGCAATAGGGGCATATTACATCAATATCTTCATCATATTCCCCCATACAATACATACATCTCACGAACTTATCTCCCTCCCAAAACTTTTCTTTATTATTCTAAAAAATGTTACAATACGGTAATATTAATTATATCACAAAGCGAAAACTCTTACAATAGGTAATATGCAATATTAATTTCTAATTTATAGTTTTTTTCGGTATACTTGCGTATGTAAATAGAATATATTGTAAAGAAGAAACTTCTTATAGTAACACTATCAGCCGGAACAACCGACAAGATGAAAAATAATATTAAAACAAAAAAGAGCCGAACATTTCTGTTCGGCTCAAAATATTTGCTATTAGCAAGCTTAATTAGGTAGTTGTTGCACCAAGGACAGAACCAGAAGCGATTGGAGTACCCTTAGCACCAGCAGGCTCAAGAGAAGCGATTGGTGCAGCAAGGAAATTAGCGTTAGAAGAACCACTAGCGCCTACATAAACCTTTACAGACTCACCGTTCCAACCGAGCTGATACTGCTTACCACCGATATTTCTTGTATCCATGATTGTTGTGCTGAGGTCGTTTGTGTAAAGAACGTCAGAAACCTTTGCGTTAGCAGCTGTTACACTACCAGAACCGTATGTTGTTGTTGTGATCTTTGCCAAAGATGTGTTAACTGCCTCTTTAAGAACCATGTCAAGAGTTGTGCAGTCAGACTGGAGTGTGGAGAGCTTTGCGGAGTTGATTGTTGTTGTAATTACCGGGATAGCGATTGCTGCCAAGATTGCAAGGATTGCAATAACGATTACGAGCTCAACGAGTGTAAAACCTTTCTTGGACTTCTTAGCCTGCATTTTCTGCATCATTGTCATAATACATTACCTCTTTCTTTTTATAAATTTTTTGCGCCTTCGGCTTATGACGTACCGTCGGCTGATTGCATATTTATAATACAATAAATTTGTCCGAATGTCAACACATATTTTTATTTTTTTCAGACCTTAGGTGTAAAAGATAATGGTGAAAATTTGGTTATATTTACTAAACAATTGTGTTAAATAAATATAACACGTCAAAATTTTATCACTTAGTAACAACAAAATGGGCGATACATTATTCATTATTAACAAAAAGAAAGTCACAAATTCTTCAAAAATACTTTTTAATTTCATAAATGCTTAATATTTTATTGAAAAAATTTATTGACTATTACAATTTGTGGATTTTCTTTCTTTTTGATACACTTGTTTTTCGGTCTTTTGATAGTAAACTGTGCGAGGAAATACGACATGATCTTTGATCTTAATTATATAAGAATAGGTAGGAAGCAACTTATGATGTATTTTTTGTTTTAGAGGTAAAGCTCCGTCAGTGGTGCTTATACTGCCGGTATTGATAAAACTATAATACGTATTTTTAGAGCGTATCAAGCATAAGCATATCATTAATTATCAATAAAACAAAAAAAGGTACACAAACTAATAAAAAATTTAAAAAAGGGTTGACAAACAGAATATTACTTGCTATAATAGAAAAGCACTTGAAAGTGATATATTTAGGGGTATAGCTCAGTTGGTAGAGCAGCGGTCTCCAAAACCGCGTGCCGAGGGTTCGAGTCCTTCTGCCCCTGCCAGTAAAGCTCCGAAATGTGAATAGGTTTCGGAGCCTTTTATTTAAACTAAACGAGCCGGACTCGAACCCGAGAGGGCGCGAGCGTTAAGAAAATGCTCCTGCGGAGCATTTTTAGTGAGCGGCGAGGCGACAGCCGAGCGGTCAATTGCGTAAGCAATTGGTCGAGTCCTTCTGCCCCTGCTTTTGTAAGTCTTGGAAACAGTGGTTTTCAAGACTTTATTTGTTATCTGATTTTTTGGCGCTAAGCATGATATTTATTCTTTATACTATTTTGTTATTGAGGTGCAGAGTATATGGAGAGAAGATCAAATAATAAAAAGTTGACCTACATTCTTACAGCGGTAGTTGTCATTCTGATTTGTGCGTTATGCGCTGCGGTATTCTTTTTTGTAAAAATGAAAAATAGTAATACATTATATAAAGAAGCTCAGCTTGCCGCAAGTCAATATAATTACAGTAAAGCAATAGATATTCTAAAGTCGGATACAGGAAAATCGTTAATATATAATCAGACGATAGAAGAATATACTCAGAAGATGAATGAGCTTGAGCTTAAAGAACCTTCGCAGACTCCGCACATATTTTTTCATTCGTTGATCTGCGACACTCAGCTTGCTTTTGACGGTGATGAAGACGCCGCCGGCTATAATTTGTATATGACAACAATTGATGAGTTTAAAGAAATCTTAGAGCAGCTATATAAAAACAACTATGTTCTGGTATCACCGCATGATCTGTATGTTGAAACTGAGAACGGGTTTATACCAAATGAAATATTGCTGCCGGCAGAGAAGCGCCCGATAGTTATTTCTCAGGACGATGTAAACTATTACAGCTATATGAAAAATGACGGGTTTGCAAGCAGATTTGTTATCGACAAAGGAAAGGTGCGCTGCGAATATATTGATCAGGACGGCACAGTAAGTGTTGGTGCATACGACGTTGTACCTATATTAGATGATTTTGTCGAAAAACACCCTGATTTTTCGTACCACGGTGCAAAGGCTGTTATAGCTGTTACGGGCTTCGAGGGTGCGTTTGGTTATCACAATGTCATAGATCAGAATTCTCCGGAGTACTCTGAAGAATGTGATACAGTCAGAAAAATTGCAGAAACGTTAAAGTCTTCCGGTTATGATCTGGCGTCGCATACATACGGTCATATTCCGTGCGGAACGTCGGAAATTGAAACGCTCAGAAATGATACAAAAGACTGGTCAGAACAGATAGGTTCGCTGATAGGCGGTACGGATATTTTGATCTACCCCTACGGTGAAGACCTTACCTCTGATGTTTATTATGATGCTTATGAGGATACGCCGAAATTTGAGATCCTATATAATGCAGGCTTCAGGTATTATTTGAATGTCGATTCAAGTCATGATGCGTGGATGCAAACGGGTACTCGTTATTTCAGAGGCGCAAGGAGAAATATAGACGGATACAGAATGTCACATAACGGTGATGAAATGTCTGATCTGTTTTATGACCTTAGCAAAATATACGATAACAGACGTCCGAGTGTTGGTGATCTGAATTAAAGGGATAATTCTCTTTATTACTGTATGCTAATGTTGATCTGATGAGCATATTGTTTATATTTCACAATGTTTAAGTCGGTATATTCCTTATTTTTCTGCGTAATATGCGTTAATTCAGACTAACATATAGTGTCAATAATATTGCAATTTTTTTCATGATGTTGTATAATAAAAAGGTAGGATGTCAAAAATATACTTTTTTTAAAGTATTAAAGCAGAACGTGTTTACGGCGAATTTTCTGGTCGAAGGATCGTTTTACTGAGTTTTCCGCCCTACCGCAGAATTATCAGGAATACATTGAATAAGTCGGTGGTTCCTTAGGTAGGGTTTCGGAAAGCTTCTTCCGGAACCTTTTTTGAATGGTATTATGTAAGACTAAATAATATAATAGATAATGAGGTATATTGTAAATGGAAAAGGGAATGAGCAGTAAAGGCTTGATAGGTTTATTGTGCACCATGGGTGTTATGATGGTTTGTATTATGTCTGCTATGGCTGTTGTGTCAAATAAAGCAGATGAGAGCGATACAGAGAAAAGCAACGCACAGACCGAAGTACAGCAGAATGTTCAGGATACTTCAATAGACAAACCGCAGACTGATGCGCAGGAGCAGACATTGTCACAGCAGACGCAGACAAACGAAGATATATCCACGGACAATGTACGTCTTGAAAAGAAAGACGTTTCAAAAACTCCGCATATTTTCTTTCATTCTTTAATAGTTGACAATGACCTAGCTTTTGACAATGATGAAGATGAGGACGGTTATAATCTGTATATGACCACTGTCGGTGAATTTGAAGCTATTTTAGAGCAGCTTTATGAAAATAATTATGTACTGGTATCTCCGCACGATCTGTATATTCAGACAGCAGACGGATTTATACCTAATGAGCTTATGCTGCCTATACAGAAAAAGCCGATTGTTATTTCACAGGACGATGTTAATTATTACAGCTATATGACGGGCGACGGTTTTGCAACAAAAATTGTAATAAAAAACGGAAAGCCCATGTGTGAATACGTATTAGAGGACGGCTCTGTTTCAGTGGGTGCGTATGATCTTATTCCGATATTAGACGATTTTGTTGCAAAGCACCCTGATTTTTCATACAACGGGGCAAAGGCTACTATTGCCGTAACAGGATTTGAGGGTGCGTTTGGTTATCATAACATTATTGATCCCGATTCGCCGGAGTATCAGAAGGAATGTAACGCTGTAAGACAAATTGCAGAAGCATTAAAGGCAGACGGTTATGTTTTGGCGTCCCATTCATACGGACACATTCAATGCGGCTCGGCAGATGTTGAAACGCTGCAAAAAGATACTAATGACTGGTCTGAACAGATAGGCTCGCTTATCGGCAAAACTGATGTGTTTATATATCCCTACGGTGACGATATTACAAGCGATGTTTCGTTTGACTCATACGAGAAAACACCTAAATTTGAGATTTTGTATAATGCGGGCTTCAGGTATTTTCTGAATGTTGATTCAAGCCGGAGCGCATGGATGCAGACGGGTACTCGCTATTTCAGAGGTGCAAGAAGAAATATTGACGGATACAGAATGTCACATTACCCGAAAGAAATGTCTGATCTGTTTTCTGATGTAAGTCTGATATTCGACGATTCAAGACCTAAGGTTCCTGATTTATCGTAAATAATGAGAATGTAAAAGAGGAAAAAGGAAAACTGAGGTAATACTCATAATGGAGCAATACCCGAAATTCCTTTTTCCTCGTTTTTATAGAAAAAGTTTAAAACTAATGTGAATAGATAAATAAATGTGTTTCAGTGTATTGCAAACATTTTAATTTTATTGTATAATGATACAGTAAATATCAAAAATATGCTTTTTGTGAAGTATAAAAGGAGAACGAAATAATGTACAGTGAATATCTTGATACGATAAGCTTTGTATCTCAGTTCGATAAAGACGTAGCCGAGGGTATGCAGCTTGAACTTAAAAGACAAAGAAGAAATCTGGAGCTTATAGCTTCAGAAAATCTTGTTTCCCCTGCTGTTATGGCAGCTATGGGCAGTGTGCTTACAAATAAATATGCCGAGGGTTATCCGGGAAAGAGATATTACGGCGGCTGTCAGTGCGTTGATATTGTCGAAGAAATCGCAAGAAAGCGTGCATGCGAGCTGTTCGGTGCAGATCATGCCAATGTTCAGCCTCATTCAGGCGCACAGGCAAATATGGCAGTATACTTTGCAGTTCTTGAGCCGGGCGATACTGTTATGGGTATGAACCTTGCAGAGGGCGGACATTTGTCTCATGGTTCTCCCGTAAATATGTCGGGTAAATACTATAATTTTGTTCCTTACGGCGTTGATCCCGCAACACACAGAATAGATTACGATAAGGTTATGCAGATCGCTATGGAGGTTAAGCCCAAGCTTATAGTTGCAGGCGCAAGCGCATATCCGAGAGTTATAGACTTTGCAAAGTTCAGAGAGATCGCAGACGCTTGCGGAGCAATGCTTATGGTAGATATGGCTCACATTGCAGGTCTTGTTGCTGCCGGAGCTCATCCGAATCCGGTACCGTATTCAGACTTTGTTACCACAACTACTCATAAGACCTTGAGAGGTCCGAGAGGCGGTCTGATACTTTGCAAAGAGCAGTACGCAAAGATCATAGATAAGGCTGTATTCCCCGGTTCACAGGGCGGCCCGCTTATGCATGTTATCGCTGCAAAGGCAGTTTGTCTTGGCGAGGCTCTCAAGCCTGAATTCAAGGCTTACGGCGAGCAGATAGTTAAGAATGCACAGGCTCTTGCAAACGGACTTACAAGCAGAGGTCATAAGCTTGTATCCGGCGGTACAGATAATCACGTAATGCTGCTTGATCTTTCAGACTCAGAGCTTACAGGAAAAGAGCTTGAACATAATCTTGATGAGGTATATATTACCGCAAACAAAAACACGATCCCAAACGAAAAGAGAAGTCCGTTTGTAACAAGCGGCGTTCGTTTGGGTACGGCTGCTGTTACTTCAAGAGGTCTTGTTGAAGAAGATATGGACAAGATAGCAGAGTTCATACATCTTGTTATCGAGGACTTTGAAGGCAACAAAGAAAAAGTTCAGGCAGGCGTTGACGAGCTTCTTAAGAAGTATCCGCTTTACGAGTAATATTACTGTAAATTAAAATTTGAGGAGAGGCATTGCCTCTCCTTGTGTTTTATTGTGATTTAAGAGGTGAAAGTACTAAATGACTCCTTTGGCAGATAGAATACGTCCTGCCACACTTGATGAAGTTGTCGGACAAAAGCATCTTTTAGGCGAGGGTAAGCCGCTAAGAAGAATTATAGAGTCGGGGCAGATTCCTAATATGGTATTTTACGGACCGTCGGGTATCGGAAAAACTACGCTTGCTTCTATTATTGCCGGCAGAACAAATAAAACTCTGCGCAAGCTTAATGCAACGACTGCTTCTACTCAGGATATAAAAGATGTAGTTTCTCAGATCAATACGTTTTCGGGTATGAATGGTATCTTGCTGTATCTTGATGAGATACAGTATTTTAATAAAAAGCAGCAGCAGACGCTTCTTGAATTTATCGAGAACGGAAGTATAACATTGATCGCATCAACTACCGAAAATCCGTATTTTTACGTATACAACGCTATTCTTAGCCGAAGCACCGTTTTTGAATTCAAACCTGTTGAACCCGATGAAACGGAAAAAGCTGTAAAACGTGCTTTTGACATTATAGCAAAAGACAGGGGTATTAAAATAAAGCTTCAAGACGGAGTATCAAAGTATATTGCCACGGCTTGCGGCGGAGATGTGCGAAAAGCCTTGAATGCAGTTGAGCTTACGTCGCTTACTGCTGTTAAGCAGGGCGAAGAAGAAATAATTACTATGGAGTCGGCTGCTGAGCTTACTCAAAAAAGCGCATTACGATATGATCGTGACGGCGATTCTCATTACGATATAGTGTCAGGATATCAAAAGTCTATGCGAGGATCTGATCCTGACGCTGCATTATACTATCTTGCTCGTTTGCTCGAAGCCGGAGATCTTGCCTCAGCGTGCAGAAGGCTTATGGTCTGTGTCTGTGAAGATGTGGGACTGGCTTATCCGCAGATAATACCTATCGTGAAGTCGTGCGTTGATATTGCAAATTCTGTCGGACTGCCGGAAGCAAGAATACCGCTTGCAGATGCTGTTGTAATGGTGGCAACTGCGCCTAAATCAAATTCCGCATATAACGGTATTGCAAGAGCAACGGCAGATATTCAAAGCGGTAAGATAGGCAATATTCCCAGACAATTGCAAAACAAGCATTATGACGGCGCGGATAATCCGAATAAAGGACAGTTCTATAAGTACCCTCACGATTACCCGAACGCATGGGTTGAACAGCAGTATCTGCCCGATATACTGAAAGACGCTGTATACTACGAGTACGGCAAAAATAAAAACGAACAGGCTTTCAAAGCTTATTGGGACGCTGTAAAGGGGAAAAAACAGAAATGTTGATTTAGACGTACTCTTACTGACTGCTCAGCACGAAAGAGAGATTACTTAATGTGTATATAATAATGATATAATCGTATAAAATATCAGGAAAAATTCAAAAAAACTATTGAAACCTACAAAATAAAACAGTATAATATATATGTATTAATTATATTTTGAAAGAGGGTTTCAAAAATGGCAGAAAAAAAAGGCTTGATCGCTGAATTTAAGGAATTCATCTCAAGAGGCAACGTAATGGATCTTGCAGTCGGTGTTATCATAGGCGGAGCATTTAATGCGATCGTAACATCACTTTCCAATGATGTTATCATGCCGGCTATCCAGCTTCTTATCGGTACTGTTTCGGGCAGTAAGTTTGTTAATCCTGAAACAGGAGAGCCTGACTTTGAAATGATGACTAAGGTATTGAATGTAGGAACTATCAAGTTCGGTGCATTTATAGCTGCGATCATTAATTTCCTTATTATGGCGATCATTATTTTTATGATCGTGAAAGCAGTCAACAAGCTTACCGATATCACAAAGAAGAAACAAGAAGAAGTTCCGGAAGAACCTACAACAAAGGAATGTCCGTTCTGCTTCAGCGAGATCTCTGTCAAGGCTACAAAGTGCCCGCATTGTACGTCTTTGCTTGAAGAAGAGAAAAAAATCAAGGTTGAGAAAAAGAAATAAGGAAATATCTGAAAGCTTGCTGCCGGTGATCTGCACCATATATTTGGCGGTGAATGACGGCAGAGAATCAGAAACGTCCGTGATCCTTTCTGTAATACAAAACCGACAACCAGATATTACGGCTGTCGGTTTATTCTTTTAAGAGGTGAATTTATGAAACAAGAAAAAAATAATTTCGGCTCACAGTTGATAGTAACCTCTGTTATGATGATAATTTGCGGCTTGTGGCATATGCTTTGGAGAATTCTTTCAACCTTTGTCAGTGTAACTGATAAGGTTCAGGGCTTCGGAACAGAAAGCTTTGTATATAATGAAATATCAAGCTATTTTGAAATACTTGGCAGCGGTTCTTCAATGGCTGCTGTGCACAGGCTGTTAATGACAGTTGTTGTTCCTTTGCAAATAGGCTGCGGAATTGTTGGAATAATAATTGCAGCTATTATATCAAAAAAGAATATAACCGCAATTAAGATAATACCCTTTATTTCAGGGCTTACAATGTGTATTGTCGGAGCTGTTTCGGCATTAACGGCAGCGGTTTCAGGCACAGTTCCTGTTTTAGTATGCGTATTCTTGGTGTTTACGCTGTTTATTGTGCCTGTGCTGTACGAGGCTTTTGCGGTAAGAGCATTGATCGGAGGATAAACAATGAGTATTTTAGTTGTATTTACGGGCGGTACTATCGGCAGCGAGATATTAAACGGTGTTGCAGATGTTTCACAAAATGTCAGCAATTCGCTTTTAAGCGGTATTAAAGCCGGCTTTGAGTGCGTATCGCCTTTTAGTATATTAAGCGAGAATTCAACACCCGAAACATTATCAAAACTTTGTAATTTTATGCTTTCTGTACCGTTTGAAAAATATGACGGTGTTGTTATTACACATGGCAGTGATACTTTAGCTTATTCCTCTGCGGTGTTGGGACTTGCTCTAAGCTGGGTTAATGCTCCCGTTGTAATTACTGCGGCTGACAGTGTTCTGAGTATGCCTGCCAGCAACGGCAAAAAGAATTTTTCTGCGGCTGTTAATTTTATTCTTGACTTTAAAAGGAAAAATCATACAAATACCGGAGTATTCACTGTTTGGCAGAATAAGGGCGAAATGCCTGCGGTATATTTGTCAACAAGACTTAATGAAGCCGACGGATTTACCGACAGCTTTTCTTCATGGGGCGGTGTGCCTTTCGGATATATGAACGGAGAGCGCTTCGAGCGTGTTTGTGATACCGTAAATCCGCCTTGTACCGTGCCGCAAAGTACGCTTTCTTTTTTGAAAGGCGCTTCTCTGAACTTATCGCCTGATATTTGTATGATAGACAGCTATGTAGGACTGGATTTCAGCTCTTTATGTATTCGTGATAAACGTGCGGTTCTGTTAAGACTGTATCATTCGGCTACTGCGTGTACAATAGGAGAAAAGCTTTCTGTTGATCGTTTGATCGAACAATGCAATGAATATGATACCGATATATATGTATACCCCGCAAAGCAAAAGGTTTATGAATACAGCTCTGAAGAAGTTTTCAGAAATTCGTCAGTACGCAGGTTATACAGTATAGGCAAATGTGCGGCATACTCAAAGCTTATGCTTGCTTATGCATTTGACGGCAAGAAAAGAGAAACCATTTTAAATAATAATATCTTTTATGAAATAATTGACTCTCAATAATTGTTGTATGTTGTAAAGTCTGATGCATAATACTGATGTATTTGGCGAAAATAAGGTTGTGTATTTGTGCAAATCGCTGAATATTACAAAACTTGTTAAAAAGGGTTGCATTTTTGTTACCGTTTGGTATAATAATAACAGTTAATTTTTACAGATATGTAACAATTATTAATAGGGGTTGTTTAAATTGTCAGACTATAAATCTTATATGGGTTCAGATTATACAGAGCCCGAATTTGAAGAAGTTACGCAGGAAATGCTTGACAACTTCTCGTCGGATATTTCCGATTATTTCGAGGACAATACAGAGTATAACGGTCTTTATTCAGAGTCTGCTGATTTTGAGTCTATGTACAACAGCATAGAGGAGGAAGAAAAGACTATTGAGGAGATCAGAGCCGAGAGGGAAGAAAGACAAAGACTTCGCCGTCAGGCTAAAAGAAAAGAACGCCGTTCGTCGTTTATTAACAGCTTTATGCCGTTTACGGCTTTTATGGTTCTTGTTTGTACGGTATCATATTTCAATGCACAGCAGTTTGGTCTTGCAGTAACGTATAACGACAGACAAATAGCTTTAGTAGAGAATGCAGGAGTTGTTGAGGAGGCTGTAAGTATCATAGACAGCCGAATAATCAATAAAAGTCTTGATACTCCTGAGGACGAGCCTAAATATACAGTAGCTGTTGTAAACAACGGTTCATCATTCCAGACATCGGCAGAGCTTAGCAGAACTATTATAGAAAGCGACGGTGTACTTTCTGATAACGTTTGCGGCGTATTTGCAGACGGATCGTTTGTAGGAGCAGTTGAGACTGAGGACGAAGCAAAAAAGGTTCTTGATTCTCTGCTTACCGCAAAGAAGAAAGAGTACGAAAAACAATATAAAGAAAATGACAAGATCAAAAAAGTAAAGGTCGAAAAGGTAAAGTTTAACACAAGCGTTATACTTGAAGTAGGACTTTTTGCAAAGGATTCTGTTGTTTCTTCAAAGGTCATCAAAGACCGCCTTGTAAATAATATAGATCTAAGCTATACAGTAGTAGTATCAGAAGAAAAGAATGTTAAGCTTCGCTACAAAACCGAATATGTGGTAGACTCAACAAAGCCTGAGGGCTATGAAGAAGTTATCAGAGAGGGTAAGATCGGCGAGGGTACTGCGATAGAAAGAGTAACATACGTTGACGGTGTACAGATAGATAAAGAAACAGTTAAGGTTACAGCGTCGGTTAAGCCGCAGAAACAGATAATATGCGTATCTGCTGAGAATGAAAATGCAGAAGATGCAAAGACTTTACAGGAGTATGAAAACAGCAAGAGTTCAGATACTGCAAAGAATACTGATAATAATAGTACAGCAGCAGATAACGGTTCAAGCAGCGATACTTCGTTAAACGACAGTACAGAGAATCAGAGCAGCAGTGAACCGACTGTACAGAAGCCTTCGCAGTTTATTTGGCCAGCAGTCAACTGCTATGATATTACAAATACGTTTGGTTATGTAGGCGAGAAGCTGCATAAGGGCATTGATATTTCAGGACCTTGCGCAGACGGTCAGCCGATAGTTGCTTCCGCAAGCGGATATGTAACTGTTGCTGTATTGGATTACGGTACAGAGAATTACGGCTGTTATCTTATTATCGACCATGGAAACGGTTATCAGACAAAATATGCACAGTGCAGCGACATTTACGTTACACCCGGCACTTATGTTGAACAAGGCGAGGTTATTGCCGCAGTAGGTTCAACAGGCGATTCAACCGGCGCGCATCTGCATTTTGAGATCATCGAGTATGGTGAATATGTAAATCCTGCTAACTACTTATATTAAGATAAATAACCCCAAAACAAACAGAAAGAGGACACCTAAAAAGTGTCCTCTTTCTGTTTAGAGGTACTATTAAAAAAGAAAATGTGCCGGTATCATCATTATAGGTATTGTTACGATTGAACTGAATGTTCCCAGAAGAACAAGGTTTGCAGCCATTTCTTGACCTTGTCCAAGAAGCTCTGAAAAGTTCAGAACTACGCTTGCAACAGGACAACAGCAAATAATATAAAATGTCAGCTTCATATTTGTGTCAATAGGCAGAAAAAATATCACTATAAGCCCTAATAAAGGCATTATAAGCTGCTTGAGAAATAGAACAAGATAATTAAGCTTTCTTGTAACGATAGGTTTTAACGGTACAGACGCAAGGCGCATTCCCATAATCAGCATACAAAGCGGCGTTGTCATTCTTGCCAAAAGAAAAACTGCCGTGCCTGCTTGTGTGCCGCCTATTTCTATACCGCAAAAGAATAACGGCAGCGCCATGTATAGAGCTATTACAGAGGGATTTAAAAAGAAATTCTTTAGCTTTATATAGTTTTTGTCGTTTGCGATTATCGCTGAGGCGACTGTCCACCCCAACAGATTCATTGAAATGCTGTAAACAGCAGAAAAGGCAACCGCCTGAGGATAATCGGGCAGCAGCTTTTCAAGCAGCGGTACACCCATAAAGGCACAATTTCCGAAAACGCCCGCAATAGTAACTATTCTGTATTTTACATCTTCATATCTTTTTCTGAAAATAAGATAGTATGTAATGATTATCAGCGATTGTACAAATAGTCCCAATGCGAAGAATATAAGCATTTCCTTAAATAGCTTAGGCGAATAATCGACCTGTTGAAACGAGTATACAACCAGACACGATTGGCATACATACATTAGCACAGCAGCGAATGCAGAAATGCATTCAGCTTTTATTTTTTTGGCTTTTACTAAAGCAAATCCGGGAAGACTGTATAAAAGCATTATTCCCACGGTAATAATAGTAATTTTAAATTCCATTGAATCACTCTCCTTACAATACCTCTTTAGTATAATACATTTGGCTGAATTTATCAAATGTTAAGGGAACATCGCACAGATATTGTGCCGAAGATGTGCAGCAGATTTTTTTGTCAGAGTGTACAGAAATTTCTGTGCAGTATGACGAAAAAAGATCAAGCAGATTCGGTACAAAGCCGTCAGGCGGTATTTGTGCGGTGTTGCCTTAAGACAAAAAATAAGAGCGATCCAAAATCGCTCTTATTTTAGGGGAATCGTATTTAGAAAGAGGTCTAATAATCTAAATCAAATAATGCGGTAGTGGCAATCATGCCGCATTGTGAGTAGCAGCAGTGTTCGCAATCATTCACTGCAATAATAGAATATAACAAAACCGAAACTTTTTCAAGGGGTTTTGTCTATTTGGTACTTTATGCTGTCTATTCGGTTTTTATCACAAAATCATCACATTAGGCGGAGAATGAAAAGTGAACAGAGGTATTATTAAACTATGCTATTTAGTATAATTCTATGTATAATAGTAAATGCTTCTGCTTTCGTTTGTAAATATTATATAAAAAATAAAATAAGAGCGATCAACTCGCTCTTATTTTAGGGGAATCGTATTTAGAAAGAGGTTTTCTCGAAATAATCGTGTTTACAGTATTAGCAATCATTTACTGTATCTAAAGTGTAATACATTTTTAAAAGAATTGCAATAGCTTTTGCCTATTTGGTACTTTTTTGTGTCTATTTGGACTGCTTAAAAAAATATAAATCCAAAACAGAATTAAAGCAGCAGTTATTTGTAGGTTTTCTTTGGCAGTCTTACAATAAAATGTATGATATCCTCGTCCATTTCAACATAAGCCATACCCTTATACGATTCTGCAATACGCTGTACTGTACTGAGTCCAAGACCTTCATGCTGTTTTTTCAGCGAATAATTATAATCAAAGAAGTGTGAAATTTCGCTTTCGTCACCAAAAAACTTGTTTGAGATGTCTATAACGCTTCCGCCGCTGCTTTCGTATATTTTCACCTTGATACCGTATTCTCTGTCTTTTTCAGAGCTTAATTCGTCGATAGCATTTTGCAGAAGATTACCTATAATTCTGTTTATCTCGTATGCTTCGGGGGCGAGTCCTTTAAGATTCGTAGTGATATCAAAATCCATATGAATACCTTTGCTTTCTGCGTCTGAGCGGTAAGCGTAAAGCATAGCGCTTATTGAAGTATCGTAAATAGGCAGAACCTCGTTTACATATTCGGTTTCTGTAACCATTTTATTTACGTACTCTTTGCACTCCTCGAATTTTCCTGCTTCAAGAAGTCCGTTTACGGCGTGAAGGTGCAAATTGAAATCATGTCTTTGCGCACGTATCATTTTAATAAAGGATTTAAGCTCTTTTTGGTGCTGCTTTTCCTGCTCGCTGACATCTGACAAGATAGAATACTCAACAAGCATTTTAAGCATTGCAAAGCTTATAAAAATGTAGGCAAACGAGAAGAAAAACTCAAATCCGATATAGAACACAGCCTTTTCTGTTTCGCTGATAACGCCTAACGATATGTATATGCCCATGATGATAACAAGTGTGAGAACAATCAAAAAAGTGAAGATGATCGTTCGGTTTGATTTTACCTTCGGATCTTCGTGATAAAAGAAATCTTTTACCCATGTATTGCTGAAAAAGGATACTTTTTGCAGCCACACAATAAAGAATACGGCGGCTATTATAGCCAGATACACTATCATATAGATAAGAGAGGTTATACTCATACCGTTTTCTACACGAAGGCCTATAAACGTAAGGTAAATGTAGTAGTTAAGCACTAATATTGTACTCATTGTAAAGGTCAGTATTTTCTCGAATACACGCCACTTGTCGATAAGAAGTCGTGCAAGTGTCCATACTACCATTAATGCAAGTAAGGTAATATCTGTAAATTTTCCGCTTGTGAAATTCCATACTATACTGCTTAAAAATACAAAGATCATGACCATAAAAAGTTCAACCAGATTTAACTTTGTATTCAGCCATAAAACAAGCGACATAATAATACCTACTGTTAATCCGAATGCCATAGATATTCCAAGCTGGAGCAAAAGATCACCGCCTATCAATATAATAGAATAATTCTACCATATCAGCAAGGATAAATCAATATTACTTCAATGTTGTGCGGGGCGGTTAATTATTGAGCAGGTGATCTTTTTGTAAAAAAAATAAGAAATTTTCACTTTACCACTTTATATTTATTGCAAAATATAGTATAATCAAACTGTGGGGAATTATCCCAAATAGAAATGATTCAGGAGCGTGAATACAATGGCATTAGTAAATGCAGCAGAAATGCTTAAAAAAGCAAAGCAAGGTCATTATGCAGTAGGTCAGTTCAACATCAATAACTTAGAGTGGACAAAGGCTATCCTTCTCACAGCACAGGAGCTTCAGTCACCCGTAATTCTTGGTGTTTCTGAGGGCGCAGGCAAGTATATGACAGGCTTTACAACAGTTGCCGCTATGGTTAAGGCTATGGACGAGTCTTTGGGTATTACAGTACCTGTTGCACTTCATCTTGACCACGGTACATACGAAGGCTGCTATAAGTGCGTAAAGGCAGGCTTTACTTCTATTATGTTTGACGGTTCTCATTATCCGTTTGAAGAAAACCTTGCAAAGTCTAAAGAGCTTGTAAATGTTGCTCATAATCTCGGACTTTCTATCGAGTGCGAGGTAGGTTCTATCGGCGGCGAAGAAGACGGCGTTGTTGGTATGGGCGAATGTGCAGATCCCGATGAGTGCAAGACTATTGCTGATCTCGGCGTAGATATGCTCGCAGCAGGTATCGGTAACATTCACGGTAAGTATCCCGAAAACTGGCAGGGACTTTCTTTTGAAACACTTGACGCTATTCAGGCTAAAACAGGTGAAATGCCTCTCGTATTGCACGGCGGTACAGGTATCCCTGCTGATATGATAAAGAAGGCTATTTCTTTGGGCGTATCAAAGATCAACGTTAATACAGAGTGTCAGCTTTCTTTCCAAGAGGCTACAAGAGCTTACATTGAGGCTGGCAAGGATCTTCAGGGCAAGGGCTTTGATCCGAGAAAGCTTCTCAACCCCGGCTTTGAGGCTATAAAGGCTACTGTTAAAGAGAAAATGGAGCTTTTCGGTTCTGTTGGCAAGGCTTGATTGTTTTAACTGTTATTTCTGCAAAAACTATATCCGCCCTTTTTTCGGGGCGGATATTTTTTGTTCCGGTATTGAGCCATTAAGCCGTCTTTGTGCGATGTTGACTAAAATACTATATCTCTGAAAATCGGTCATTTTTAAATCAGATCACAAGGACTCCGTTATCGCCTTTCAGAACGATGTAGAGTTGTTCTTCGTTTCCGGTGTCAGTGTTTATATATACTAAAATATCGTTGTTATCGCTTTTGCAGCGGAATTCATAGGTGAGAACTTCATATTTTCCTGCTGTTGGTATCACGGCAAGCTGTGAGCTTGTGATATTAAGATTTTTATTGACGTACTGCTTTGCTTCGTCTGCGGAAAGTGAAGGTGCTTTTTCCGGACGTGCTTTATGGTTCATAATATATCCTGTGGCGCAATAGCTGACTATTTCGCCTGTTTGCAGACTTACGCCCACTTTTACAAGATCGCTGTAATATATAATATCATTTGCGGTATAAGCAAAGTTTATTGTACAGATATTGTCTGATACGGAATAATAGCTTTCTTTGAAATTCTCACCGAGAGTACTTCGCAAAAATTGTGCGGCTTCGTCAATTGCTGAATTAACGGAAAGAGTTGATTTGCTGACGGGAGTATGATCTATATACAGATCAATATAACCGCCCTTTTGCGTTACGGTAATATATTTATCAAGGCTTGTGAAATTATATGTCGGCAGACTGCCTTCGCTTTTTCCGGTAAAGTATAAGTCACTCTGACTGCAATGAGCAAATGCAGCGGCTTTTACAAGAGCCTGCGTCTGAGATATTTCTGTTTTGTTTTCGATAAGTGCCGGCTTCTGTTTTTCTATATGATCAGAAAACGGTCCGTCATATATCATTGTGGGATAATCGGTGAAGCCTTCGTTCATTTCTCGGAATCCGCCGTCAAGAGTAAGTTCTCCCGACTGCTCGCCTATCTCGGTAATGTTACCTTTAAGCGTGATAGGCTTGCCTATTTTTATTGCACCGTCACCGTATGCGGCTGCAAGATCTCCGACAGATGTATCAAGAGTACAGGCATACGAATAGAGCTTTTTTAAATTGTCAAGCTCGTCATTTGAAAGCTGTTCATTTTTAGCAAGCTTTTTCAGTGAGTAAAAGGAGTAATCTCCCACCTGAGCCAGATATTTTTGTATGGCTATTGATTGATCTCCGCTTACGGGCAAAACAGCAAGAGCATTTTTTGCGCCCTCGCTCATTGTCATAAGCTTTGCGAAAACAGGTTGAAGTCCTGCGGCAGTGTTTGAATACAATCCCTTTTGCAGAGTTGTCTTTATGTTTGAAACATAGTCGGACAGATCGTTTATCGACTGCTGATATTTGTACTCCACGGTATCACGATAACGTGCGGTGATGCGGTAGCCCGTGAATCCGGCACCGAATAGCAGTAAAGCTCCTGCCAGAGAAAAAGAAATTATCCTTATCTGCACCCTTTTTGATAGTGTTTGAGGCATAAACAAATTAACTCCTTTCGGATATTGTGATTATGCGCTTATTATTGGCAGATAAGGATAATTTATACATTATTTTTTATAGGCGCCCTTTATTTTGTTGAATAATAAAAAGCCAGGAATGCGAAAAAAGCAGCGGCAGCTAATACGCCTGCGCCAAATATGCGGACAATGGTTGTGGTTTTCTTTATTTTGTGCTTTTGATAAAAGCTTTCCGGCGCAAAGGGCAGAGCTAAAATAACAATGCCGAGTACAACAAGAGCACAGGCAACAATAATATTACCTGTCACAGGTACAAAAACCGCCATGATAAGTCCTGCCATGATCGCTAATATACATATTATATTAAAAACGCCAAAGGTTTTTTCAGTTTTGCGCCTTTTTTTGTAAAACGCTAAAGCAAGTTCTTCACAGTTGTTGTCTTTGCAGTATTGCAGGTGGTAGCTTTCAAGCTCCTTGCTGCAATAATCACATTTCTTCATGTTTATCATCTCCTTTTTTTATTTTAACGCACACAATGAAAACAGTCAATAAAAAACAAAATAAAATTTTTTGAAAAAAGTATTGACAAATCTCTTTGTATACGCTATAATAACACTTGTCACTGATGACACAACACAAACGGCGATATAGCTTAGTTGGCTAGAGCGTTCGGTTCATACCCGAAAGGTCGGCGGTTCGAGTCCACCTATCGCTACTAATTCGGCCCGGTGGTCAAGCGGTCAAGACACCGCCCTTTCACGGCGGTAACACGAGTTCGATTCTCGTCCGGGTCACCAAAATCACTCTTACTGATAAAGTGAGAGTGATTTTTTTTATAAAAAATTATTTAAAGTTTGTATTGACAAAAAAGTATCAGAAATGATATAATCATAATGCCGCTTATCATGGGCAGCTAAGACAGGACGAAATATGCCTGCGCCTACAACGTCGTTTTTTATAGAATTGACAGTATATTTTTTGATATATGATAGCGAGTCTTAAAAGAAAGTGCAGGTGTCTGCAAAATGTATGCAATTATTGAAACAGGCGGAAAGCAGTACAAGGTTGAAGAAGGCAGTGTTATCTTCGTTGAAAAGCTTGGCGCCGAAGCAGATGAAACAGTAAACTTTAATGTAGTAGCAGTCGGAACACAGGGCGAGTTCGTTACAGGTGCGCCGTATGTTGCTAAAGCTTCCGTAACAGGCAAGGTGCTCAAGAACGGTAAGGGCAAGAAGATCGTTGTTTCTACTTACAAGCCTAAGAAGGGCGAAAAGAGAAAAATGGGACATAGACAGCCCTATACAAAGGTTGAGATCACCGGCGTTAGTATGGATTAATGACTAAGGTAATTTTCTGCACCGATAAAAACGGAGAGCTTTTGGGATTTCATGTTAAAGGTCACAGCGGTTTTGCCGATGAGGGCGAGGACATTGTATGTGCGGCGATAAGCTCGGCTGTTTATCTGGTTATGAATACCATAACAGACGTTATGCATATTGACGCAAAGGTTTCTGTTGATACCGAAAGCGGTGATGCGGTGCTTAGAATTTTATCGGAAAATGCGGCTGACTGCAAATATATATTGCAGGGCTTCAAGCTGCATATGCTCGGTCTGGCTGAGCAGTACAAAGAGTTTATAAGTGTAAAATATACGGAGGTGTAATTATGTTAAAGATCAACATTCAGCTTTTTGCTCATAAAAAGGGTATGGGTTCTACAAAGAACGGACGTGACTCTGAGTCTAAGCGTTTGGGTGTTAAACGTGCAGACGGTCAGTTTGTACTTGCAGGAAACATTCTTGTTAAGCAGCGTGGAACACACATTCATCCCGGCGAGAATGTAGGCCGTGGCTCCGACGATACATTGTTCGCTAAGGCTGACGGTGTAGTTCGTTTTGAGCGTATGGGCCGTGACCGTAAAAAGGTTTCTGTTTATCCTAAGCAGTAATCAGGTCTTACGGCTGAAAAATATCTGAGATTAAAGGAGCGGTAATTTCTTATCGCTCCTTTTTGTTTTATCAATTTATATTATAAAAGAAAGAGGGTATATGTATGTCAACTAACGGTAAAAAAGTAAAGCCTGCTGCGATCGTGTGCATTTGCTTGGGTGTGTTTCTTTTGTATTTGGCCGCAGAATTTGAGTCCGGCTTTTTTGCGACAATAGCAGTCTTTTGCTTCTTACTTGCTCCGTTTGCCGGTAAGAGAGAGAATGGCAGCAGTGTAAACGCAAATATAAGATCCGGTAATATACAATCTTATCATTCTGCGGGCAGCTACGGAAATTCAAATTATAGCGCCTCATACAAAAATGCTGCGCAGGGAGAAATTGATATTGATCTTCTGGCAGAAGAAGCGACAAATACTTGTCCCATTTGTAAGGAGTTTTCTTCTGTGGGGTATTGCAGCAGGTGCGGTTTCAGATATAAGAAATGATGTTCTTAACGAAAGGAAAAGAAAATGTTTGTAGATATAGCGAAAATAAAGATAAAAGCAGGCGACGGCGGCGACGGAAGCGTTTCGTTTCATAGGGAAAAATATGTAGCTTCCGGAGGTCCTGACGGCGGCGACGGTGGACGAGGCGGTAATATTGTTTTTGCCGCAGACGATAATCTCAGCACGCTTGCGGATTTTAGATATAAAAGGAAATACACCGCACCTAAAGGCGAAAACGGCAGGGGCGGTCGATGTAACGGAAAAAAGGCGGAGGATCTTGTTATAAGAGTACCAAGAGGAACAGTTATCAAGGACGCTGAAACAGGCAGAATTATGGCTGATATTTCTTCTGACGAACCCGTTGTTGTTGCAAAAGGCGGCAAAGGCGGTTGGGGAAATATCCATTTTGCAACTCCCACAAGACAAACTCCGAGATTTGCTAAGCCCGGTATGCCCGGAGAAGAATATGAGGTACAGCTTGAATTAAAGCTTCTTGCTGATGTTGGTTTGGTAGGTTTTCCTAATGTTGGTAAAAGTACGCTTGTATCAGTTGTCAGCGAGGCAAAACCTGTAATAGCGAATTATCATTTTACAACGATAACACCAGTTTTAGGCGTTGTAAGACTTGGTGAGGGTGAGTCGTTTGTAATGGCTGATATCCCCGGACTTATCGAGGGCGCTTGGGAGGGCGTCGGTCTGGGACACCAATTTTTGCGCCATGTGGAACGGTGCAGAATGCTTGTTCATATCGTAGATGTATCAGGCAGCGAAGGGCGTGATCCCAAAGAGGATTTTAAAACTATCAATGCAGAATTGGAAAAGTTTGATCCGGAGCTTGCAAAGCGTCCT
This sequence comes from Clostridia bacterium, assembly GCA_017402845.1. Lineage (GTDB taxonomy): Bacteria > Bacillota > Clostridia > Oscillospirales > Acutalibacteraceae > RUG592. Next base: position 61,686 of record JAFPLH010000079.1, on the reverse strand, counting down.
ATGATAGTTGCCGGCAACAAGTGCGATCTTGCCGAAGATGAGCAGATAGAAGATTTCAGAAAATACGTTGAAAATATGGGCTATAAGTTCTTCCCGATAATGGCGGCTATTCGTTATGAAGTCGATCCTCTGCTTAACTGTATCAGAGAGGAGCTGTCAAAGCTGCCGCCTATCTCACGCTTCGAGGCAGAGCCGCTTGTTATTGAACCCGATAAGCTCAAAAAGAACGAAGTGACTGTTCGCAATATGGACGGAATATTCGTTGTTGAGGGAGAGTGGCTTGTACGTATTATGAATACTGTCAACTTTGATGACTATGAGTCTTTGCAGTATTTTCAGAGAGTGCTGCTTAATGCGGGTGTTATAGACGCTTTGTACGACGCTGGCGTACAAGAGGGCGACACTGTTTCTATATACGATTTTGAGTTTGAATTTGTAGATTGACGGGGGAGAATATGCGTTTTCTTGACAGAGATATAAACCTTAATGAGATAAGTCCGCTTACGCTGTCTTTTATCGGTGACAGTGTGTATGATCTGCTTGTCAGAGAAAAGCTTGTTTGCGAGGCTAACCGTCCTGTTGGTGTTTTAAGTGACAAAAAGGTTCATATGGTCAACTGCAAAGCACAGGCAGAAACTATTGAGGCTATTATGCCTTATCTGACAGAAGAAGAAGAAGCTGTTTACAAAAGAGGAAAAAATGCTCATACAACGACCGTTCCGAAAAATGCAAGAAATATAGATTATCATCGTGCAACGGGATTAGAGGCTCTTTTCGGTTACGTTTATCTTAAAGGCGATATCGAAAGACTTCGTGAGCTTTTTTGTCTGGCAGAAAAAATGACGGGGGAAAGATCGTAATGATAATGACAGAATTTGAGCAATTCAGATATACGCTTGAGCATGAGAGTATTCCCAAATGGTTTTACAGCTCGCCTGTGGCATTTATAAATGCAGTTACAGATAAGGGCGGCAAGTTTTTCAGTGATCTTTATGTTTTGTTTGCTCCGGTGACTGACGGATCGTATTCTGAGAAGGATTTCGGGATAATACCGAAGAAGGTAAAATCAGATGATCTGAATATGTATATTATTATTGCGGAAATGCCTGAACCTACCGCTATGACGCTTTGCAGACGTGTGTATTTTTGTTATGAAGAAAAAACAAAATGCGTGAAGTATTATACATCAGAATTTACTGCTGACGGAGATTATATGATCTGTTCGTGGACAGACGACAGAGTACACGAAAATTACGGCAAAGCACCGCTGAGCGATCCTAAGGAGTTCAGATACGCTGCTGAAATGTTTTTAAAGTATGTCGAAAAAAACAATGTATAAGTATGAATATTTAATGCATAGGTAAAACTGCTTGTACACTGTTATTCACAAAACCGTCGCATAAATATGTGAATATTAGTGAAATTTTCTTCAATATAATGAGTATTTATACTCTATACCACGTTTTGATTGTTATATTTGCACAAAACAATTCTTAAAAATTTTTTGATATCATTTTAAAAAAACTATTGGCAATTTATTAAATATATTATATAATTTAATTGTATAATACTACCTTGATGGGGGTAGACGTTTGTTGTGCCGCAGGTAACGATAAACGGGGAGGAATATTTTATTAAAATTTTTAGAAAGGGTGTTTTAGCAATGAAAGCTTTCAGAGGCTGCTTTCGGCAGAAAAACTCAAAAAGAGGTATGGCATTGTCAACAACTATGGCAATCTGTATCGTTCTTGCTTTGCTGACTGCGTTGTTGGTATCAATGGCTTCGCTCAATATCACAACAACTCAGGCTACTGTTGGTCAGCGTGCAGGCTACATACAGGCTAAAAGTGCTATTGCTTTTGCCGAATCTTACTATTCACAACATTCAGATCAGATTCCCGGTAACTCCGGCGGAGACACGGGCGGTACTGCTCTTATGGTCTTCAGGGATAATGTTATCGCTCACGGTGCAGATATTTATCTTGTATCCACCAGCTCTCAGGGCGAGCTTATTCCTCAAGCAAAAGTTAATGAACTTAAAAAGAATGCTGTAGATACATATCTTGATATTACCAATACAGGCTCTATTCTTGATATCACCGCATATTGCAGGTACGGCGGCGACGACGATATGTATACACTTACCAGAGAGTTCGATTTTACAGATACAAGTATGGTAAGACCAAACGCTTTCTCCGGTAATATCGTTTATAAGCCCACCAGTGATACACGTTTCCTGCGTATCCATGTAAGAGCTTCAGCTTCTTGGGGATATGAGCCTTATCTTTACACATACGGTTCAACAAGAAACAGCTCTGACAGTTCTTCAGCTTATGGCGGTTCTTCAATTGTTAATAAGCTTTCAAATGATCCGCGGTATCCGTCACTTCACTTCTCCGGCGACTGGATCACAGCTGATGATCTTCCCGATGAAAAACAAGGTCCTACGGGTGCTATGACATATGAAGGCAACGGATGGTATGTATACGAAGTTACTTTTGCTTCAAATACTAATATCAACTATATTAATGCTATCGTAACAAGAAAAGGCGCTTTGCGTAAGCGTTCCGGATTTAACGGTGCTTCTGCACAGTCATGGGAGTTCTTCGGTATCCCTGTTCCGAAGCAGACAGGTGAGGGCAACGGTGCTGACGTTTATATAACTCTTAACCAGAAATCACTTCGTGACGCACGTATGTGTACAAAGACACCAGTTTCAGAAGGTTATGAATGGAGTGATACAAAGCATCTGTATTCTACGGGTAATAAATCTGACGGATTCCATGATGAGCTTACTTATCTCTTTGAGAGTGTACACTCAGCAGATATCGATGATTTCGCTCAGTTCTCAGGTAAATGGTATACGGTTTATACCAAAGAACCGAATACAGCTATTGTTCACTACAAGAGAGCAGGCGTGAATGACAAAAGTGTAACAGACCTTCCTGCAGTTCCCGGTTTAACATACGAAGGTTACGGCTGGTACAGAGCAATTTCCTATAATTTCCTTGATGAATTCCCCTGTAAAGATCAGTCTTTCTATTTCGGCGACGATTATAGAAGCAGAATTCTTACACAGAACAGCTATGGTAAAGACGTAGTAAGAGAATCCTTTATTGTTGAAGGTATGAATCCTACTGAACTGACTAACCAGAGCGAACAGTTCCCGACAGAAGAAGAAGCAAACGACTGGATCGCAAGCAACTTTAAAGATCCTACGGCAGGCGATTATATTACAGTATATGCAAGAGCAAACGAAATGCCTGTTGATGCACAGGTAGATACATTTATCGATTATGAATCTGAGCTTATCGATAATGCAACTCCTGTTCCTTCTCCTTCCGGTGCTTCTGTACCGAAGGTAGGCACATTGTCAGCAGCCGATGAAGAATTGAAGGTTGAAAATCTCGGTAAAGCAAACATTGCTTTAAGCGGTGACGCATATACAGCAGGTGTTTCCAACTGGGGTATTGCCGGTGACTTTAACGACTGGGCAAGAAACGGCGGTTCCGAAAACCGTTTTGAATATCTCACAATGCCTACATCATCTGATGGATCAATTTTCACTTGGGTATTTGATAATCTTCCCGCAGGCACATACAAATATAAGTTTGTAGCAAAAACAAAGAACAAAGGTGTTATTGATTCTAACTGGTATGGTAACGGCGGCGATAATTACTCAGTTACTATTGGCGACGATACTAAGCTTACTATTACATTCGATAAATCTGATGCAACAAGCTCGTATACAACTGACTCAGCAGACGGCAACGGAAGCGGATCTACATTCGCAGTTATCGGTTGGCTCAATCAATGGGGTCAGGAAGAACCGGATGGTCCTCATCTCTACAGAAATCTGACTGTAATGAATCACGTATCCGGCGGTAATTATGAATTAGAAGCTCCTTTGATCGATGGTGACGAAGTAATTACATTTAAGATCGTAAGAAAGCTTAGCGATGAAGGCGCACTTGAGGATAATGATAACTTAGGTTGGCATTCCGGTAACTGTTGGGGCGGCAGCGGCGACGATGCCGATGATGATGGAAACTATGTGGCATCGGCTAACGTAGACGTATCAAGAAAATTCAAGCCGATAATCAAATTTAATGAATACTCTGGTGCTATTTCAGTTGAACTTATTGAAGTAAACAATACAGTTGATGTTGATTTCTTTGTTGTAGGCGACAACAATAGCTGGTGTGAGCATAATTATGATGCAGTATTAGCCGGTGACAATAAGATGTCACTTGAAAATGCTGATCCGTTGGTAAATACGTATAAGCTTGAGCTTGGTACATTCGAGGTCGGCACCTTCCAATTCAAGATCATAAGCACAAATTCACATAAAGATGATGGCACTATCGACTATACAACATGTTGGGGTGCAGCTGACGGTTACGGAGTAACTTATGGCAAAGACGGCGAAGACGATGGTTACAAATTTACTCTTGATTATCCGAGTGAGGTTACTGCAATATTTAAGTATAACATTGCTGAACCCAGCAAGTCGGTAATTAGTTATCAGGCTGTAAAGCTTAATCTTTCCGGTGAAGAGATCAACCCGATAACTGTTGGTTTCTATAATGCACAGCTTACAAATAAAAACGACTCAAATCAGAAAACAAACTTTACAGCTCCTTGGGAAAAAGTATATGTAACATACAATTCACCCAGAGGACTTACAAAGGATAAAGAGTTGACGGCTCCTTCTGCAGAAGATCCTAATCCGAATTGCTGGTGGGCAACAGTTCCAAGCGACGCTTACTATATATACTTCAGTAATGCACCACACGGCGAGAGAGGCAACCCCGGTTACGAGTACACAGTTGATATACAAAATGCAGATTTCGCAACAGTTACAAATCCGATCTTTGTACCTGTAAGTGCAAATGATAAGCCTAACGGAAAAGAGTGGGAAATGGGCAACAATACTTTCTACAGAAGCTACACATCTACCACAAAAACTATTTCCGGTTCAGAAAAAATGGTATATACAGGTGCAATGCAGGTAAACTATTATGACGTACCGATAGTTAAGCTTCTTATGGAGTTGGTTCCGGATAAGAATAAGAAGTACTGCTTCTCATCACACGCATATACAAACGGATATGATTTCAGAACAGATGGTGTTTCTAATCCTACATTCAGTGCAGATCATTTTGTAACATATCAGGGCGAAAAATATTACTATGATGATGATTGCAGTGCTTGGGGATTCTCCTATCTTTTAGTAAAAGAGAGCAACGGCAACAACGGCGGTATCTTGCTTGAAAATCACTTTGCTCTTATTTCTAATGTACAAGGTGTTTCAACTCGCATGGATAACCGTGCCGGTGCTGTATTTACATCAAGCGGTACATATTATCATGGTGATGATTGTCCGCATAGCTATGACAACTATGCTCCGAACTGGTATACATTTAAAATTCCTACATCATCAGAGGTTCTTATTAAAAATATTAAAGGTGTTACATCTGACAGTACATACCTTATCAAGAACAACGCTACTTCTATAAAGGTTGCAAAATCAGGTAATAACTACAATTACCCGCTGTACCTTTATCGTGATCCGAACGGCAAACTTCAGTGCTACACTTATGATACATATATCGGTAATGTTGATACAACTCCTAACGATACAGTATCTATCTATCTGAATAAGCCTGATTCATGGAGTAATAATGTTGGTATCCATGCATACGGTGTACAGAACGATGGCAACTTTGATGCACAGATCGACAGATCAAACGCAGATAATACATTCTACAGATTTGAATTCGATACAGGTGATTACTGCTTCTTCGAGTTCTTCGATAAGGACGCACCGACTGCAAACAGAACAGGTACACTCTGCTTTACAGGTATTGAAGAAAATCGTGAATATCAGATTCTTTGTGATCCTACAAATGCTCTTAACAGAGGCGGTACGCCAAATAATCTCGTATTCTTCTGTCATCCGAAAACACTTGCACTTTACGGATATCAGGATGCTCGAAGTGCAAAGAACGCAACAACATTAAATAATAAATACACATATCACGGCGATACTAAGTCTTATAGTTCTGCAGAAAAGCTCATTATTAATGAGTTTGAAACAATGGAAGAAAACGCGAAGAATAACTACGAGAGAGCCGGCAGCGATAAACATTGGTCTGATGGCGGTTCTCCTGCATGGTCTGCAGGCGATTCTGCTAACTATACACAGGCAGTTGAAATTGCTAAGAATTTTGCAACTGCAATTACCAATACAAGAATTTATATAGCTGATAGTATTGATCCTGATGACGGCGGTGAATACAGCGGCGACTATATCTTCCCTGAAGGCAGTTACAGAGACAGTGTTGTTCAGTATGCCGAGAGATGGGTCAACTGTCTTAGAAATGTATATTCTCAGGCAATCGGTCTTTATGGCGATGGCAGCAACGGCAATATTCTCGGTGATATGATCTATTACACCGATGAACTTAATGCAATTATTTCTTATCCTGAGATCGAGCTTAGCAGCGACGCTGTTCAGATCATTGTAGATAACCAGGCTGTTGAAACAACAGAAGGCGGAGTAACTACAATTAACGGTGGATGGGATATTTCTAAGATTGCATTGTGGAACAAGAATGAGTCAAATCAGTGGGTAAATACTGGTCTTGATCTTTATGAAACAACTCAGTCTAACGAAGGCTTCTATGCATATGTATTCAAGAACAATTTTGCTACAAAAGAATTCTGTATTGCAAGAACAGACACAGCTATTCCAAATGATGTTACAACTCAAACAATGCAGAATGGCAGGAGATACACATATCATACAGCAACAGGTAAGTTTGAGGAAGATAAGTCCTTGTATACAGTTAAGTGTAATTATGACTTGATAGATGAGAATGACTACACAGCAGCTTATGGCGCTTATTACAAGGATAACGACAACAAACCGTTTATTGTATACTTCAACTATGATACTACTGTAAAATACAAGAAGAATCTCCTTGAACATACGTATACAATTTATGCCGGTGCATACACGATATCTAAGGCTGCTTACAAGAACTTTACAACAGACTTTAGCGATCCTAACAGAGTTGGTATCAACTTGTTTACTGACGAAGCTGAGAAGTTCTTCAAGAACAAGGCAAGAATCGGTCTGGCTAATGACGTTGGTTCAACACCTTATACAGCATGGGGCACATCACTTGTAACAACAGGTCCCGGCAGCAAAGATATTATGATCGATGGTTTTGATCTGCCGGCAGGAACTGACGCTGAAGCTAAAGCAGGTACAGCAGACAGAATCAACTTCCGTTTCAAGAATGCTAAGAATGATGATACTCTTACACTTGACAGAAATGTAGATCTTGAAGCAGGTGTTGTTACTATCGCTGCAAACAACATAGACCTTAACAACAAAAACTTTACTATTACGGCTAAAACTGTTGTATTCCGTACCGATACGTTAATTACTACACCACAGGGCCGTTTCACAATTAGTCACGGAACATATTTATATAATCTCTCATCATCAGTAACTTCTGCTGAGATCTCACTTGGTACAACAGGTAGTGCAAATGACTGGAGAAAGCACTATGTTCTTGTAGACGAAACAAAATCAGATCTCGGAGGAGGAGTGTACATTGGTAACTAAGTACTTAAAAAGAATAACAAAAAGTAAAAAGGGTTTTACCCTTGTAGAAGCTATATGTTCTATACTTATCATGGCTATCGTTTTTGTTGGTATTCTTAATGCAGTTTCCTTCTCAAGACAAATGGTATTCACAAACAACGCTCGTGAGAAAGCCTCTGACAGAGGTCAGCTCGTGGCAGATGAGATATTCTCAATCGCCACGGGTTATGACCCCGGCGATCCTATCGACTTGAATGTTGTAGACAATTTGCATAATGCTATTGATGCTGTAATAAACAATGGCGGTACAGGTACAGCTAATGATGATCCGCAGTATGACCTTATTGGAAAGGTACAATATGTGTATGGATTTGAAGATGTTACAAACTTTAATCCTGAAACAGACTGTGAGATACAGTATACTTTGACACCTGTAACTGAGGTTTTTGTTGATACTGAAAATGATGGTCTTACTGCAAAGTGGCTAAAACAACGCGGATGGGAAATTAAAGTCAGAGTATATTATCAAACTGTTGGTCAAGGCAATAGATATAATGCAGCAGAGCTTTCAGTTTTCGCACCTGCCAATTATATTGAATGATTTTGGTTATTGTACATAATTCTTGATAACTGTTTTAATATATTGGAAAGGCGGTAACTAATATGAATCTGAAAGATTTTTTCAAGAGATACAAGAGTAACGAAAAAAAGGGCTTTACTGTAATTGAAGTTCTTGCTGTTGTAGCTATTCTTGCTATCACATCAACGGCTGTTGTAAGTGTATTTATGGCAGTTCATAAATCTGTTAAAGAAACAGGCAATATTACGACTGAACAGTTCCACATTACTCAGGTGGAGAGATTTATCCGTAATGAGTTTCAAGTTGGTTCAAGTGTAGATGTTTTTGATCTTGATCCGCTCACCTTTACTCCGAGTTTTACAGCAGCCGGTTATACTCCTGTTGAAAATGACGAATGTATGGTATTCGATCAAGCAAATAAATGTGTATACTTTAAGAAGTACAGCGAAGCTACAAATTCTTATAATGTTGCACTTACACTTACAAATATTGAAGAAGTACACCTTACGATCTGTCCTTACGATTACGCAGCAGTAACCGGAACAGGCGGTTCAAGTCAAAGTATTGACGGTATGAAGCTAAAGCTTGTATATGAGATCGTTGCAACAGATTATACTTACAGCGGTGGTATTATTTTAGGAAATACGGCTGCCGGTGAAAGAGGTAATATGGAGAATTATGCAACAACTGATCCTAAATATACAGCAAAGCTTATTTGGAATCAGGATTCTACAAATCTTACAAACAATAAGTGCGTATGCTTCCATAGCGAGAGAACTGCAATAGATTCTTCTTCATCAACACCGTAATTCTGTATTATTCAATAACAGCACATTTAGTCCCTGCTTTTTCGGCAGGGACTATTTTTCGTATATATTTATTAAAAAAAATAACTCCAAATATTGAAACAAGTGGTTAGATCAGTGTCGGTCCAATATTTCTCCGATATATGTAATAGCGTCATTCTGTCTTATCAGTTGACTTTTCTCTGCAAGTAAAGCTGACATAAGCTTACTACACGGATAACATTTACCATATTCAGATAAGGTTAGTATTATAGAGTCGGGGATCCTTTTATTTGAACGCAGTAAAAGATAACGTGCTCCATTATACAAATAAAGATCAGTGTTTACTGCTTGCATATTTTTGGGATATAGTATACTTATAGCGTCTAATAATGCTTCGGCAGTAAAAAAACGAATAAGTACAGTTGATTCGACTTGTTTAATTCGGTATTTTTTTCTATCTGATTTGTTTTTAAGCGTTACCAATATATAACAGCCTTGCCTGTATGGGAGCGCTTCTACCGATAATGTTCTGTTTTTTGTGTTCAAGCCGGTTTTTATAACAGCCAGTGAAAGGATCTCACGTATAATAAGCTTGGTGGGTTCGTCACGAAATGAAAATGCAGATGTTTTTATATTAAATATCTGAAGATCATTTTCATCTAAATTTATTAGCATACGTTTACGGTCTAAAGTCTGGATTATCATAAAAATGCCCTCTCAATACGTTAGTGTTATATACTATTATATTATATTAAAAGAAGATGTGTTATCAATGCAAAAAATATGGGAGAAGTGAAGTGAAAGATAAAAAAACAAATAAATAATTTAACAAACTATTGAAAAAATTATTTAAACGTGTTACAATATTTTTATAAGTCGAATAGTACGTTAGATTCGGCGAAATAAATAAAAGGAGATAATCATTATGAGAAATTTGAAAAAGGGTATTGCCCTTGCTATGGCTGCTTCTCTTTCAGTTTGTGCATTTGCAGGCTGCGGTGAGCAGGGTACAACAACTACTGCTTCTACTAATGACACTAACAGCACAAGTACACAGAGCACAGCAGCTGCTGAAGGCGGTAAGGTATATTACCTTAACTTTAAGCCTGAGAACAGCGCTATCTGGGAGGAGCTTGCTAAGACTTACACTACTCAGACAGGCGTAGAGGTTAAGGTTCAGACAGCTGCATCAGGTACATACGAAGAAACACTTAAAGCTGAAATGGCTAAGTCAGAGGCTCCTACACTTTTCCAGGTAAATGGTCCTGTTGAGCTTAAGACATGGAATGACTATTGCTATGACCTCAAGGATACTTCTCTCTTCTCTAACCTCAAGAGTAACGACTTCGCTCTTATGGACGGCGAGGCTGCTAAGGGTATCGCTTATGTTATCGAAACATACGGTATTATTTATAACAAGACATTACTTAACAAGTACTTTGAGACAGACGGCGCAGTTGTAACTTCTGTTGATGAGATCAACAACTTTGATACATTCAAGTCTGTTGTTGAAGATATTCAGGCTAAGAAGGATGATCTCGGAATCTCCGGTGCATTCACATCAGCAGGTATGGATTCAAGCTCTGACTGGAGATTTAAGACACACCTTGCTAACCTTCCTATTTACTATGAGTACAAGGCTGACGGTATTGGCTCTACAAGCGCTATCAAGGGTACATATCTTGATAACTATAAGGCTATCTGGGATCTTTATATCAACAACTCAACTTGCGATCCTAAGATGATCTCCTCTAAGACAGGTGACGACGCTGCTTCTGAGTTTGCTCTTGGTGAGGCTATTTTCTATCAGAACGGTACATGGGCTTATGCAGACGCAACAGCTGAGGGCATCACAGATGAAGAACTCGGTATGCTTCCTATCTATATCGGTGCTGAGGGCGAAGAAAATCAGGGCCTTTGCACAGGTACTGAGAACTACTGGTGCGTAAACAGCAAGGCTTCTGAGGCTGACATTCAGGCTACAATCGCATTCCTTGATTGGGTTATCACAAGTGATGAGGGTAGAGATGCTCTTGCTAACCAGATGGGCTTTGTAACTCCGTTCAAGACATTTGATGACGGTTATACTTCTGACAACGCTCTTATTAAGGCTGCTGATGAGTATATCGCTGCTGGTAAGACATCTGTTTCTTGGAACTTCCCGACAATTCCGAGTGAGAAGTGGAAAGACGGCGTTGGCAGCGCTTTGCTTGAGTATGCACAGGGTACAGGCGACTGGGATGCTGTTGTTACTGCTTTCGTTCAAGGCTGGGCTGATGAGTATGCTGCTGCAAACGGTGACGCTCCCGCTGAAACAGCAGATCAGTAATTTAAAAGTAAATACTTAAAATTATTTTGCAGAGAGTGGACGGAACTGCTCCGTTCACTCTTTTGCAGTTAAATAACATATTTTGTTTTGTATCGAATGCTTTCAGTTTTGTACGAAAGTATAGTAGTATCATACGCTGTAAGAATACAATACAAGATATGATTTTGATAAGGATATTTTTCTGTTTCTAAAATGTATAATTTTCAGAGATAAACAGTTGCCGAAAAGGTGGTTTTTCACTGTAAAGCAGGGTGTGGATTATGGTTGATACCAATGGTTTGGTTATATACAGAAATGTATTAAAAGAGAATTTGTTGTGCGAGATGGTTCGTCTGTATGATTTTTCTCGTGAGTATAAAGAACGAGAGTGTACCGACAGATCATTGATAAATAAAATGTACGACTGTGTGTATGAGCTGATAGACATAGCGGGAAAGTACGGCTTTGAAGATAATCTGTGGCACAGCTATTTGGCTTTTTTGCTTGTGAATGACGAGAATGTATTCAGTACCGCCTGTGAAGTAAGAGCTGCTCCGCAGGGTACCGTAATGTCATTCGCAAAACATGACTATGAAATATTTATGGAGCTGTTTTCATTCGATCTGTCCGTATATAAATGTTTTATATCAGCCGAATTGATCAACGATATTTCACATTACAAAAGAAGTGACAATGCAGGCAAGGTCTACAACAAGAGAATAAGAGACTGTATATGCGAGCTTGGAAAAAATCTTGCACAGGCTAAAGGAATAGAGGATTTTACCTCAGCTATGACGCAATTTTATTCTCGTTTCGGAGTGGGAAGCATAGGCTTGCATAAAGCGTTCAGAGTTATAAACGACGGCTCTGCAAAAATTGTACCGATCAATAATATTGCTCATGTTCATCTTGATGATCTTGTCGGATACGATAGCGCAAAGCAAAAGCTCATTGATAACACTGAGGCATTTTTAAAGGGTAAACGTGCAAACAATTGCTTGCTTTTCGGAGATGCGGGTACCGGTAAATCTACGAGTATAAAGGCTATACTAAACCGCTATTACGAGGACGGACTCAGAATAATAGAGATTTATAAACATCAGCTTCAAGATCTGAACGACGTTATCGCACAGGTCAAGAAGCGTCAGTATAAGTTTATAATCTATATGGACGATCTTTCTTTTGAAGAATTTGAGGTGGAGTATAAGTATCTAAAAGCCGTAATTGAAGGCGGACTTGAAAAGAAACCCGATAATGTATTAATCTATGCTACTTCTAACAGACGTCATCTGATAAAAGAAGATTTTTCTGATCGTGACGGCTGGACAGGAGATGTGCATAAAACTGATACAGTGCAGGAAAAGCTTTCATTGGTTTCACGTTTTGGCGTTACGATATATTTCGGCTCACCTGATAAAAAGGAGTTTAATAATATAGTTTGTACACTGGCGCAGCGTGCGGGATTAAATATTGAACAGAACGAATTGATTCGTCAGGCGAACAGGTGGGAGCTTGAACATGGAGGTCTTTCAGGACGTACTGCACAGCAGTTTATAGACTATCTACTCGGAAAATGCTGATTTATGCTTTATATTGAAAAGTTACTTTTTCGGCGGCTGTTGATTTTTGAAAAAACAAAGTATAAGGGCAAAAAGCTTATTGCCCGATATTAATTAAGGCTCTTTTTTAGGACAAGATCGTATATGATCTGTACGAGCTTGTCTAAAGGCTGACAAGAAGGGAAGATTTGAGTGAACAAAAAGGTATTAAGAATATATTTTCCGCTTTTTGCGTTGCCAACATTGATAGCATTTATTATAGGCTTTTTAGTACCGTTCGGTATGGGTATATATTTGTCGTTCTGTAAATTTACTACGGTAAACGACGCTCAGTGGGTTGGTTTTAAAAACTTTCAAGAGGTATTTAAGTACGATAGTGAGTTTATCCATGCATTATGGTATACAGCATTGTTTGCTGTGGTTTCTGTAATAACAATAAATGTTTTCGGTTTCTCAATAGCGATGCTCTTAACAAAGGGCATTAGAGGTACAAATATATTCAGAACGGTATTCTTCATGCCAAACCTCATAGGCGGTATCGTTTTGGGTTATATCTGGCAGTTAATTTTAAACGGCATAATTTCAAAAGTCTTTGATGCTACTCTTACTTATAGCGCAACCTACGGCTTCTGGGGTATGGTCATACTCATGAACTGGCAGCAAATAGGTTATGTTATGATTATTTACATTGCAGGTATTCAGAATGTTCCGAGTGAGCTGCTTGAAGCTGCAAGAATAGACGGCGCAACAGATGTTCAGGTTCTCGGAAAGGTAATATTGCCTATGGTAATGCCGTCTATCACGATTTGTACATTTATTACTCTTACAAACTCCTTTAAGCTGTTCGACCAGAACTTGGCTCTTACTAACGGTGCGCCGTCGAATAAATCGCAGCTGTTAGCACTTAATATCTACGATACGTTCTACGGACGTGCAGGCTATGAAGGTATCGGTCAGGCAAAGGCAGTAGTATTCTTTATTATTGTCGGCGCTCTTGCAGTTGCACAGCTCTTCCTTACACATCGAAAGGAGGTACAGCAGTAATGGCAGTATACAAACCTACTACACTCCAAAAGGGAGACCAGTTACCACCGGAGGTACAGGCTCTTGTAAAAAAGAGTGCGCGTAAAAAATCTACGAGCAGCAGACAGTCACCATATTCCGGCTTGTGGTCAATTCTTCTTTCGCTTATCTCTGTTATCTATGTAATACCGATAGTTTTGGTATTCATCAACTCATTCAAGAGAAAGGCTTACATCAATAAGAGTCCGTTCTCTTTGCCGAATGCTAAGACACTTGTAAACCCGATTTTAAGCAACTATACCTCAGGTATGCAGAAAATAGGCTTTACATCTGCTTTTGTTAACTCTATCATTATCACTGTCGGTTCGGTATTTGTTATCATACTCTGTACTTCAATGTGCGGTTGGTACATCACAAGAGTAAAAAGCGTTTTCTCAACTTGTATGTACTATTTGTGTGTATTCTCAATGATCGTACCTTTCCAGATGGTAATGTTTACACTTGCTAAAACAGCAGATACACTCCACCTCGGCAACCCGATAGGCATTATAGTTGTATATCTGGGCTTCGGCGCCGGATTGGCGGTATTTATGTTCTGTGGATTTGCAAAGTCTATACCCATTGAGATAGAAGAAGCGGCAATGATCGACGGCTGTAACCCTGTTCAAACATATTTTCAGGTTGTTATGCCTATATTGAAGCCGACTTGTATATCAGTTGCTATTCTTGAAGCAATGTGGATATGGAATGACTACCTCTTGCCTTCACTGGTTCTTGATAAGACAAAATATAAGACAGTTCCGATAGCTATTCAGTATCTTAAGGGCGGTTACGGCTCTGTTGATATGGGTGCTATGATGGCAATGCTTGTATTGGCAATTATCCCGATCATCATATTCTATCTGGTTTGTCAGAAGTATATTATCGAGGGTGTTGTTGCAGGTGCTGTAAAAGGTTAATTATTCTAAAAAAAATATTAAAGCAGTCTCTTTTGAGGCTGCTTTTTGTTGATTAGGTAGAATTTTATGTTATTATTATGTTTTTATTTGACTTTTCATTATGAATGATGTAAAATATAAGTGTACATTTGTATAATAAATTTTATTTTTGGGAGGTATATAATATGTACGATACCGATTACTACTATCAGTATACAACACAGAGTTCTTCGGGTAATGCTTTCACAAATTTTCTTTCTTTTGCTATGACGGTTATACTCATTATCTCGTATTGGAAAATGTTCCAGAAAGCCGGTGAGCAAGGTTGGAAGGCTATTGTTCCTTTGTATAATAGCTACACTTTGACTTCACTTGTTTTCAAGAGTGGTTGGTATTTTCTTATCATGCTTATTCCCGTAGCAAACATCGTGTTCTATATCATGATGGTATTCAGACTTGCTAAGGCTTATGGTAGAAGCACTGCTTTTGGTTTCGGTATGTTGTTCTTACCTTACGTATTTTTCCCGATTGTAGGCTTTGACAAGACATCACAATATCTTGGAAACCCTGCATACGGTATAGTAGGAAACTACGGCGGCGGTTCTTTTATTACAGGCGGACAGGTTCCTCAGGGATACAGTGACAATTATTATCAGAATCTTCAGAACAACCCCTATAACCCTGATAATGTTTATGGTCAGGATAACACAGCTAATCAGGCTCAGAACTTCCAGGCACAGGGCGGTTACACTCAGAAGACAGATGATTTTATAGGTCAGAATAACTATGGTCAGGATGTATCTAACGCTGCACAGAATCCTACCTACAACAATTCGAATCCTTACAATAATTTCTAATTATCAAAAAAACTGTGACGGCAGTCCGAAAGGCTGCCGTTTTATTCTGCAAATAAAAGGAGAAGAAAAAAATGATTACAGTATCAAATTTAAGTTTGAGTTTTAACGGAGTTCCGCTTTATAAAGATGTTGACTTAAAATTTACCGAGGGCAATTGTTACGGTGTTATCGGTGCTAATGGTGCAGGAAAATCTACATTTTTAAAGATATTAAGCGGTGAGCTTGAGTCCACAACGGGCGAGGTTATTATCAAGAAGGATACAAGAATGTCTGTGTTGAAGCAGGATCACTTTGCATATGACGAATACAGCGTGCTTGATACGGTTATTATGGGTAACCGTAAGCTGTATGATATTATGAAAGAGAAAGATGAGCTTTACGCAAAGGGCGATATGACAGACGAGGAGGGTATTCGTGTTTGTGAGCTTGAAGCAGAATTTGCTGAGATGAACGGCTGGGAGGCTGAAAGCGACGCATCAAAGCTTATACAGGGCTTAGGCTTGGACGAAGCTATCTTGTACAATACTATGAGTACACTCACAGGTAACGAAAAGGTTAAAGTTCTTCTTGCACAGGCGCTTTTCGGTAATCCCGACATAATACTTCTTGACGAGCCTACAAACCATCTGGACGTTGAGGCTATTTCGTGGCTTGAAGATTTTCTTCTTGATTATGAGGGTACTGTTATAGTTGTATCGCATGACAGACACTTCCTGAATACAGTATGTACTCATATTGTAGATATAGATTATAACAAGGTTAAAATGTACGTTGGAAACTATGAGTTCTGGTACGAGTCGTCGCAGCTTATTCAGCAGATGATAAAGCAGCAGAATAAAAAAGCTGAAGACAAAATAAAAGAGCTTCAAAACTTTATTGCACGTTTCTCAGCAAACAAATCGAAATCAAAACAGGCTACTTCAAGAAAAAAGCTTCTCGACAAGATCACGGTAGAAGAAATGCCTGCTTCGTCAAGACGTTATCCGTGGGTTGGCTTTAGCATGGACAGAGAACCCGGTAAAGAGATCTTGTCGGTTGAGGGTATCTCAAAGACCATTGACGGTGAAAAGGTGCTTAACAATGTTTCATTCAGACTTGAAAAAGGAAACAAAGTTGCATTTTTGAGTGAAAACGAAAATGCAGTTACTGCTTTGTTCGATATACTCATGGAGAAAACTCAGCCTGATGAAGGTACTTTCAAGTGGGGAGTATCAACTACTCAGTCGTATTTTCCGAAGGATAACGGCGAGTTCTTTGACAATTGCGACAAAACAATACTCGAATGGCTTTCACAGTATAATCACAGCAGCGATCAAACTGAAACTTATCTCAGAGGATTTTTGGGAAAAATGCTTTTCTCCGGTGAAGATGTGTTTAAACCGGTAAAGGTTCTGTCGGGCGGCGAACGTGTAAGATGTATGCTTTCAAGAATGATGCTTTTCGGATCAAATGTTCTTGTGCTTGATCAGCCTACAAACCATCTTGACCTTGAATCTATAACTGCTGTAAACAACGGACTTTGTGCGTTTAAAGGTATTGTACTCTTTGCCTCTCATGACCACGAGTTTATTCAGACGGTTGCAAACAGAATTATAGTTATACAAGAGGACGGAATAAAAGATATTACTTCAAGCTATGATGAGTATATTGAGGCTAATTTTAAAAAGCAATAATTATTAATAAATAAAAAACAGCCGGGCAGCTAAATGCGAACCCGGCTTGAACTTATCAAATATAATATTATCTTTGGAACAATGTTTCGTGTAATGCGCATACCTTGTCTGCTAAGCAAACGATCCATGCTTCACGGCATTTCGGCGGATTTGGTACAAGCGGAAACATATGATGCTTGATTATATCGCACTCAATTTGCGAAAGGTCAAAATCTTCTTTTGCATTTCTCAGTGCTGTATACGGGTGTGTGAATCCATGCAGATTATGTCTGCCGTCAGGATTGTCATGCCAGTCATATAAAAAATAATCGTGAAGTAATGCGCCCCTGATGAGAGATTTATTATCTACCTTGATACCGAAAAAATCTGCAATACGCATACTCATTACGGCAACGGAAAAACAATGAGAAAATACGCTGATTCTGCCATGCTGGATAAACTCTTTAGTCATGTGAAAGCGTGAATCAATTGAAAGCTCCTCTGCGGTGAAATTTACCATACTTATGTTGCTTGCTTCGGCAGTTTTAGTTTCCATGGGGACACAGCTCCTTTCGTTAGTTACAAGTATTGCCTTAACATAAGTATATACCAATAAATAATAAAAAACAAGCGTTTTATTAATTTTTTATTTAGAAGATTTTTCATTGAATAATTAAAATAATGTTGATAAACAACATTTTTAAAACAATAGTAAAGAGGTGAAAATATGGAAAAAATGATCTTTGATGCTCATGCACATTACAACGATATCAAATTTGATGATGACCGTGAATCGGTTCTGAACTCTTTACCCGATAAAGGTGTGTTTGCCGCTGTAAATAATGGTACTGATTACAAAAGCTCGCTTGAATCAATAAAGTATGCCGAAAAGTATGAGTATATTTATGCGGCGGCAGGAATACACCCCGAAACAGTGCCTGAAATTGATATTACAATAATTGATGATTATATAGAGCAGATCGCTCAGCTTGCACAGCATAAAAAAGTTGTGGCAATAGGTGAAACCGGACTTGATTATTATTGGGATATTCCCAAAGAACCTCAGCATTTGCTTTTTGAAAAACAGCTTCAGCTTGCCGCAAGCATTAATAAACCTATCATTATTCACGACAGAGAAGCCCACGCAGATACTCTGGGTTATATAAAAAAGTATTGTCCGACAGGATTGCTCCACTGTTACAGCGGTTCTGTTGAAATGCTGAAAGAAATTTTCAGATACGGTGATATGTGCATTTCTCTCGGCGGTGTTGTTACATATAAAAATGCAAGAGTACCTGTTGAGGTTGCAAAGGAAGTGCCGATAAATAAGCTTTTGCTTGAAACAGATGCTCCTTATCTTACTCCGGTGCCTTTCAGAGGGAAAAGAAACGATAGCTCACTTATCATGTATACCGCACAGAGAACAGCCGAAATTCGAGGTATGACTCTTGATGATGTTTTGAAGTACACAAAAGAAAACGCCTGCCGCTTTTATGGTGTGGAGTATAAATGATAAAAAAATGAGATGTTCTTTTATTGCCCCATGTAAAATTGTATGATATACTTATAAAAAAATAAGGGTGGTCATATTGTGGATATATTCAGCAGCTTAAACGAAGAACAGCTTGAAGCAGTTCAGACGATAGACGGATTTGTGCGTGTTATTGCCGGTGCAGGTTCGGGCAAAACAAGAGCATTGGCGCATAGATTTGCTTTTTTGGTAAACGAAATAGGAGTTATGCCTACAAATATTATGTGCGTTACCTTTACAAATAAAGCCGCAAACGAGATGAAAAGACGTATACGCCGTCTTATCGGAGATAACGACTGCGGTTATGTCTGCACTTTTCACGGCTTTTGCGTATCACTTCTTAAAGAGGACGGACATTATATACATTATCCGAAATCCTTTGTAATTCTTGACAGCGAAGATACAGAGGCAGTATTAAGGGATATTTATGAGGAAAACGGTTTTACCCTGCGTGACGCACCTATGGCAAGGGTAAAGGAGCATATCGGATACTGCAAGTGTAAAAAATATCCCAATTATTACGAGTACCTTGTAAGCAGCGATATTAACAAGGCTTTTGATAAGTATAGATCAGAAAGCGATACATTAGATAAAATATTCTGGGCTTTTGTTTATTATCAGAGAAGACTTCTTGCACTCGATTATGACGATCTCATTATTCTGACTCTTTTCATACTTAATGATAACAGCGAGATAAAACTAAAATGGCAAAAACGCCTTGAATATATTATGGTTGACGAATTTCAGGATATTGATGCTCAACAGTATGCTTTGGTAGACATACTCTCTGCATATCATAAAAATTTGTTCGTAGTCGGTGATCCCGATCAGACTATCTATTCATGGCGAGGTGCAAATATTCGCTTTATCAACGATTATGACAAGGTGTTTCCGAATGTCAAAACAATTGTACTCAATAAGAATTATCGCTCAACTGCTGATATACTTGATGTTTCAAATTCTCTTATAAAGAATAATATCGACAGAATACCGAAAGAGCTTATCTCGGTAAGGGGAAGGGATCTGCCCGTTGAGTATAACCATGCAAAAACGAGCGAGCTTGAAGCTAAATGGATCGCTGACAAAATAAAGGAGCTTGTAAGCAAAGGTGTACAGTACAGCGATATTGCTATTTTGTATCGTGCGCATTACCTGACAAGACCGATAGAGGAACAGTTTATTAAAGATAAGATCGTATACACGCTTTACAGCGGTGTACAGTTCTATGCACGAAAAGAAATTAAAGATGTTTTATCGTATATGCGCCTTGTTGTGTATAAAGACGATATTTCTTTTAAACGAATTGTGAATGTTCCAAAACGGAATATAGGCAAAGCTAAAATGCAGTTGATAAACAATTATGCCGTACAGAATAATTGTACGCTTTACGGTGCATTATCTGATCTTGCTCAAACAGACGCTTTTAAAAGCTCAAAAGCGAAAGAGTTCGTAGAGCTTATAGATAAGTATTCCACAGAGTACAAAGAATTATCTCTAACAGACTTTATTGCAAGGCTTTTGAACGACAGCGGATACGAGGAGTATCTGAGAACAGAGGGACAGCAGGATCGTCTTGACAATTTAGCAGAGCTTAAAAAGTCGATAAATGATTTTGAGTTTTCATACGGAGAAGATCTCACCGCTGAGGATTATTTACAGAGTATTGCGCTTTATACTAATGCTGATCTTGCGGAGAA
The DNA here is from genome assembly GCA_017402845.1 of Clostridia bacterium. Taxonomy (GTDB): domain Bacteria; phylum Bacillota; class Clostridia; order Oscillospirales; family Acutalibacteraceae; genus RUG592. The sequence goes on along the minus strand of JAFPLH010000079.1, from coordinate 41,135 downwards.
TAAAAACTCGGTAAAAATGATGACGATACATACGGCAAAGGGACTTGAATTTCCTTATGTTTTTGTTGCCGGACTAAGCGAGGGCATTTTTCCGTCAAAGAAAACTAAAGACAGAAGCGGAATGGAAGAAGAAAGGCGCTTGGCGTATGTTGCCTTTACACGTGCAGAAAAAGGACTTTTCCTGACTGATGCAGAGGGGTATAATGTTGACGGAGCGTTTAGGTATCCGTCAAGGTTTATATTCAATGTCGAAAGGAATTATCTTAAATATGTGACCGAGCTTGACAGCGCCCTTATAGGCGAGGCTAATGCGATAATAAGTCAAAGCGAGCGTGACCTTGATTTTGACAAGAATAATCTGCCGTTTAAAGCGGGTGACCGTATTTGTCACAGAATAATGGGGGCAGGAACTATTCTTGAAGTGTTGATCGACGAGAACGTATATGTTATAAAATTCGATAAGGTTGCAGCCGAAAAGCGTATAAATGTAAAAGTACCGCTTTCTGCTGAGAAGTAATTATTGGGTTTAAAATTTAGTTTGTCAGATGTACAGCTTTATACTGTAAAAAGGTTGTGAATAGAATGAAATATACTGAGAATTATGAGGTTATGGCACATGATTCCGAACCGAAGGGAATAATGCGTTTCGGGGGATATTTGAAATATATGCAGGAAACTGCAAATCACCAGCTTCGAGATCAGAACCAGTCGTACTACGAGCTTTTTGAGAGTGGGTATGCATTTGTTTTGACACGAATTAAAATGCAGGTGTTTGAACCGCTTAAACGTTATGATAAATTTGAAAGTATTTCGTGGTACTGTCCGAGCAAAGGTGTAATGTTTCAGCGGTGTTATGAGATACGCAAAGAGGGCAGAATATGCGCACAGGCAAATTCTGTTTGGGCGCTTGTAGGCGTGAATGACGGCAAAATAAAAAGGGTTGATGAATATGACGCCTTAAATGATTTAGCAGAGCCGGCTTTGGCTCCGGTGAATGATCTGCGTTTCAGAATACCGAATGACGCAGAGTTTATTCTTGCGGGAGAGAAAACTGTTATGTACTCTGAGGTTGACGTAAATATGCATATGAATAACAGGTTTTATCCTGATGTGATCTGTGATTTTATTCCTGATATTCAAAATGTATGCGTCACTGAGATGAGTATAAGCTATTTATCTGAGGCGCATTTGGGCTGTACGCTAAAAGTATACAGAAGTGAAGTTTGCAGCGACGGTTATATGTATTTTAAGACTATGAACGGAGAGAAGATCAATATTGAAGCGAAGGTCAAGCTTAGCTGACAGATGTTTTTTCGAGGCAGTAAATTGAATAATTGCAAAATTCATATTGTGCAAAAAGTGATGTTTTTTGTTTTAGCGATGTTAAACTTTGTTGCGCCGCCTTGGAGCGGCGGGGAAAATTTTGTGTAGAACGGTACTAAGGGGCATTTTCTGCCAAAATGCCCCTCTTTCAAAAACAGTCGTTTTAGACTGTTTTTGAAATTCACCCCTAAAAGGGCTTTCCGCTGCCTACGGCGAGTGCCGGCTTTGCCGTCCCTGCCTCGGCTTTTGTGGGGACGCTGTCCCCACCACCCTGCAAGCCTTTTGAAAAAGGCTTGAGCGAAAACTTTATTTGGCTTTTGCACAGTCTGAATTATAATAGGAGAATGACAATGAAAAAATTGTATTTTACAAGGCACGGTCAAACCGTGTGGAATGTTGAAAATAAAATTTGCGGTGAAACTGATATCGAGTTGACAGAAAAAGGGCATGAACAGGCAAAAGAAGTGGGTGAACTTATCGCTCAGAGAAAGCTTCCGATAGATGAAATACTGTATTCTCCGCTGATTCGTGCAAAAGAAACAGCCCGACATATTTCTGAAATTACTGGTATTCCCATGCGTGAAGAAATTCGCCTGAAGGAACAGTGCTTCGGGAAATATGAGGGTACTGCGAGAAACGGCGAGGAGTTCAAAAAGGATAAAGCGAATTTTATAAACAGCTATGACGGCGGAGAAACTATGCTAAAGCTTGCCCATAGAATATACAGTCTGCTTGATGAGCTTAAAGAAGATGAAAAAACATACCTTATAGTTGCACACAACGGTATTTCAAGAGTTATTAACTCGTATTTTTATGATATGAAAAATGAGGAGTTTGCCGCTTTCGGTATTAAAAACTGCGAAATTCTGGAATTTGATCTATAACAAAAAAACACTCTCAAAACAGTTGATGTTCTGTTTTGAGAGTGTTTTCTTAGTAAGCGTAATCGTTTGTTGCGTCCTCGTCGGATATCTCAAGTTCGCTTTCGTCGTTTTCCTCTTTGTCTGTTTCGGTTTCTGTATCGCTGTCGGCTTTTCCTTCAACTTGTGCGTCTGTGAATACTCGCTTGTATACATATCCTGAAAGCGGTTCGTCATACGCATAGCTTGTGCCGCCGCCGTTGCTGTAAAAAGATGAAGGCAAATCGTCCTCTTTTACAAGCTTACCGTCTTTGTAGTAATTTCTGCATGCAGCCGCACCAAATCCTATGCCTGAGCCGCCTGTAAACCATGAAGATACTACAATTTCATCATATTCTGTCGGCTTGTAACCGTAAATAAATGCATTAAGCTGTGCGCCGTCCATATAGCATATAAGATATACGTCATGACCTGTGTTGTTCTGGAATTTCATGTCAATGTTGCCGTAGTCAATTGCAGAGTCAATGCCTACCGGCACATAAACTGACGGCCAAGTGTGAGGTTCACGTTCAACTACCGTCATATCTGCACGTATAGCAGCGTTGTAGATTGTGGTTGCTGCCTGACAAATACCGCCGCCTATACCGTCGGCTGATCTGCCGTTTACAATTACACCTGCGGAGTAATATCCGTTTTCTACAAGGTTGCTGTTACCGGTTTTTTCATTAAACGAAAAAACCTCGCCGTTTCGGATAATTGATCCGTTCATAGACTCCATAGCAACTGTCATATTCATATTGCCTTCCCATGTGTTGCCTGACCATGTTTCATATTGAGAGATAAGCACAAGGTTCTTTTTAAGATCTTTAAGGTCGATTTCGGGAGAAACCTCCTCCATTTTGCCGTTAAGCTCTGCGGAATAATTCTTGCTGTTGATAAGTGTGCTTACTTGAGTTGTAAGATCGTTCACATCAAGAGTGTAACCTATAACACCTTCTGCAAATGAGAACATCTGCCAGACCTTTTCTTTTGAAGGATCAATGCTTGTTACTCGTGCGTTTTGCATTTCAACGTCAACTTTCTTTGAAACTGATGCACACGCTGTATTGATAGATTCTTCGCTAAATGTCATTGAAATGTCGAAATCTCTTTTTTCTGAAGCCTTTAATGTTGTTCTGCCTTCGTCAGTCAAGAGCTTTCTCATGTATTCGCTGTATTCGTATGCCTCGTTAAGTACCTTTACGGTATCAAACTGAAAATCAAAATCATCTTCGGTAAGGTATACTATTTTGTCGTGACATTTAAGAGTATAATTTATCGGCGGTATCATGTTCGATTCTTCTATACAAAGCATATCCTGAGCTTTAAGCATTGTTTGACCGCCAAGATCTACGCCATTTACCGAAATTCCTTCTAAAAATTGTCCTGACGGACTTGCAAGAGTAACATTGCTTTGTTCGGTTGCAATAAAAGCTTCGTGCTTTTGTGATTTTAATGCACCGATAGTAATTGCAGAAACTGCTATGCCGGCAGTTAAAATAAGCGCTGCGCATATTATTGGTATTGCAAGCGGAATTTTCTTGCGCTCAGCAGCCGTATCAACAGTATCGTTTTCAATATCGGCTGATACTTCTTTTTCTTCGGCTGCCTCTGTTTTCAATTCATTGTTCATTTCTTATTCCTTCTTTAATTCTTTTTTACTTTAATACTTTAATACTTTTTTAAAACAAATTCTTTTCATAAAAGAGCGAGTCACATAATTGTCTGTAAATAATTTCCGTTTGGGAAAAATATATGAAAGTAAACATTTTTTTAGTATTAACGGATATAATAATACAGACATAAAAATGTTAAAGCGGAAAACGACATATTCCGATACATTCTAATGATACTCTATAAAAATGTATTTGTAAAGTTTAAAACACATTACAACTTTGTAACATTTTTATTTTTTACTTTTCATATATATTATTTGTAATCACCCTCTTTTTATTTTTGCAATTTTTACAGAGTGAAAAATAACCTTATGTTTTTCGTTTTTATGTATTGATTAAATGTAAATTTATGTTAAAATATATGTATAGGGTAAACCCTCAGATCGTAACCGAATACAAATAAAAAGCGTGTTATGTATTATATACAATAAAAAGGGGAGTATTTTTAGTGGATGTAATAACCCTGGATCAGGTTTCAAAGTATTACACAAAACGTCCTGCGCTCGGAGATACCAGCTTTATCATAAACAAGGGTGACTTTTTCGGCATAGCAGGACCGAAGAAAAGCGGTAAGAGTACCATAATCAATTTAATTATGGACTTTATTCGTCCTACAAGCGGCACTGTAACCGTAATGGGGCAGAAGGCTTCTGCAAGAACACTTGACATAAAAAGGAAGATAGGCTTTATGCCTGCTAATCCTTGCTATTGCGATACTATGAAGGCGATAGATGTTATAAAAACAGCCGAAAAGATAAAAGGTGTAAAAGATCACGAGGCTGTATTGTCGCTTTGCAAGCACTTTAATGTTGACAAAAACAAAAGAATAGGCAGTCTGCCGCTTGCAAGCAGAAAGAAAATTGCAATAGTTATTGCTCTTATGGGAGATCCTGAGCTTGTTGTTATGGATAATGCCTTTGTCGCATTAGACAGTGATACAAAGAATAAGCTTGCTCATTATTTGCTTGATCTTAACAAAGAAAATGTTACCGTTGTAATAAGCGACAGAAACAACGAGCTTTTACAGCAGATTTGCTCTCGTATTGCGATAATGAGAAAAGGTTCGCTGCTTGAGATATCTGAGAAAAAGGTACTTATGCAAAGCGATACAAGACGTGTAAGCGTTAAAACAGATGACGATCTTTCTGCTTTGTATACGCTTTTCCATATTACCGAAATAACAGAGGATAACGGTTATATATCGTTCCTGTACAAAAAGGATATTAACGATCTTATAGAAGCTTTGACGCATTATAATCTTAACGACCTGCAAATAACTCTGCCGTCACTGGGCGACGCACTTGTCAGGTATTACGAGAAAAGACTCGAACAAGAACAAGGGGGTGTTTGACAGTGAACAATTATTTTTCTTTTCCTCTTATGGGGTACAACATAAAATCACGAATCAAAAATTTCATGATCTGGAGTATTATCTCTATCTGTTTGTTTATACTTATAGTTGTCATGTTCTCTAATCTGCTCAATGCGGGATTACCTGAATTTGTAGCTGATATGCTGGCTTCAATGCCTGCGTCGGTATCGGGCAGCAATTCAGGCAGCGCTTTGCCTGATTTTAAAAACTTTGGTGTAAACTTCGGTGTATGTTTGCAGTTAATGCTTATAGTGGGCTGTATTTACGCAAGCTTTTTGGGTGCGTCTGCCAATACGGGCAGCAGGGGCGATAACGATATTACATTTATATATTCATTGCCTGTTACAAGAATGTCTACCGTTCTGTCAAGCTATTTTGCGCAGATAGTGATCTTGTTTTTCTATAATATAATTGTATTTGTTGTATCGCTTGGAGTTTTATACTCAAACCATAAAATGAACTACCTTGTTAAGATAGTTTTTGCGGTTCTCGCATTTTTATTTATCGAGATAGTATATTTGTCAGTATCATTTTTGCTGTCAACTTTTATGAACACAAGCTCGCAGGCGTCGTCTGTATCTGCTGTAATGGTTACGGTAACGGTGCTGTTTGGTTTGGTAGGTTCAATGTCGCCTGCTTTGAAAGCGTTAGAGTTTTTGTCGCCGTATAAATACATCAGCGTATTTTCTATTGTTTCGGGCAGCGGCGGGTTATATTTCGTTGGTATAGTTGCAGGCTTGCTTATAGCTTTGCTTTGTGTTGTAATAAGCTGTGCAAGATACGAAAAAATAGACTTCTTACTTGATTAATTAATAGCTCTGCATGTAAAGACATTCTTAAGGGCACCTCTAAAAACCTTCTGCTGAACATCAGCACCGCAGCTTCAAACGTCATCTTGTAAAGAGATTTTTGAAAAATCCGGCTCGGTCATTGTTACGTATTCGCTGAGTTCTCTACCGAAAACTGTACCCTGCGGATTTCTTGGAAAACACTGATTAAATCGAGTGCCCGTATCGCTTAGAATTTTTTCAGGCAAATTGTGCGAAAATTACGCCGGAATACTGACGTATTTCAAGTGGCTTGAGTGCAATTTGACTTAAAAAGGCAAGCGAGATGGGTGCTCAGTCCGTAGGACGTGATTTATTCAGTGGTTCCCTTGTTTAATCTGCCGACTAAATCTACGGCGCATTTGTACAACATCAGTTTTTTTAGAGATGCCCTTGAAATTTTTTTCTTGTCTTGCTTGCAGAGCTTTTTCAAAAAGTGTATAATATAATTGGGTATGTCGAAAAAATTCTCTTTATTGTAAATATGCTTCTTTACAAGCTCTTAGTACAAATACAGGATTCTTCAAGACTGCCTATTATCCTCATATGGAGAGAAAATAATATATGAAAGTACTGATTTTATCCGCAAAAACAGGCGGTGGTCATTTGCGCTGCGCACAAGCTATGGAGAAAGTAATAAAAGATCTTGATCCTTTTGGCGAAGTTCGTGTGGTTGACGGTTTGGAGTATGTTAATCATTACTTTAACAAAATGGTTGTAAACGGCTATAAGTTTTCTGCAATGAAGCTTTCTAAGGTATATGGTATGCTGTATCGTATGTCAAATAAAGACAATAATGTTTACAAAATGCTGCAAAAGACAAACGCTTTTTTTGCTAAGAAACTAATTCCCCTTATTGCGGAATTCAAACCTGATGTTATCGTAACTACTCACCCTTTTACAGCGATAATGTGTTCACGGCTCATAGAAAAGGGCTTTACTAATATTCCTGTTATATCTATTGCCACGGATTTTGCACTTCATGCGACTTATATAAATAATGATATTACGGCTTATGTTGTGTCAAGTCCGCAAATGGTTGACAATATGGAGAGCTTAGGTGTAGACAGAAATATTGTCTATCCTTTGGGAATACCTATTGATCCTGTATTCTTTGAAACAGATGAACATAAAGCCGAGCATTTGTCAGAAATGGGTTTTGATCCTCAAAAGAAAACAGTTCTCATAATGGCAGGCAGCTTTGGCGTGACTGATATACTTAAGATCTATGAAAGTATAAACGAGATACAGCTTGATTTTCAGATAATTGTTATCACAGGTAAAAATATGAAGCTTTTTGATGCGTTTAACTCAATACTATCTTTTAACGAAAATATGAGAGTAGGCAGAAAAGAAATAAATTTCTATATGGATAAAGAACCCACCCGAAAAGAAGAAAAGTTCAATGTGACAAAGAAAACAAAGCTTATATATTTTACAGAAGAAGTGCATAAGTATATGCAGATATCCGATTTAATTATCACAAAGCCCGGAGGACTTACCGTTACAGAATCGCTTGCCTGCTGTCTGCCTATGGCGCTTTTCAGAGGTATTCCGGGTCAGGAGACGGATAATACTGAATATTTGTGTGATAACAATCTTGCTATCAGTATTAAAAAGAACAACGCCTCAGATGTAATATATCGTTTGCTGAAATATCCCGAACGGCTTTTATCTATGAGAGAAAGCTGCAAGAGACTTAATAATAAAGATTCGGCGTATAATGTATACGATCTCATCAAAACAACGGTAGAAAAAACTAAGGGTAATGTATTCATAAAAAGTCCTGAGGAGTATTTGCCCGAAACTGAAATTGTTGACGATGAGCAGTTTTATACTGATCTTTCTGCTGTACTCAAGAATTATCAGCTTGAGGACGTTAATATTGATTTTTCCGATAACAATGAAAACGAATACGAGTTTGAAGTAAAGCTTGAAGAATTGATAAACAAAATGAAAACGAATTTCAAACGTATTGCAGGCGGTGATTTTCTGATGAGAAAAGATACCGTGAAAAAGCAAGATGACTGATATACGGTTTTGTAGTATTATGTTGTTTTATCGTGAAATCACCGATATTGTTAAATTTATCTAATTATTAATGTGAATGTATTGTAAAATTTTGAAATATTCCGAATTTGATGTTTTTTTGAAATGTTCATAATTTAGTAACATTTAAAGTGTATAATAATAATGTATTAAACAAGCGTTCTACTAATTTTCATATACCTTCCAAACCAGGCAGAAGTAGTGATACTTCTGCCTGTCCCCTTTTATAAAGGGTATGTCTAAAAAATGATAATGGTGATCTTATGAGAAATATCGGGCTTTATATTCATATACCTTTTTGCAGAGGAAAGTGTCCTTATTGTGATTTCTTTTCGGTAAATTGGGATAGAAACGCAGTTGAAAAATATACGCAGGCATTATGCAGAAAAATTGAGTCACTGAAAGGGAGATACAATGCGGAAACAGTATATTTCGGCGGCGGTACTCCGAGCAGTATCGGAACACAAAACATGATAAAAATACTGAACAGTATAAACAGCTCGTTCGGGAAAAGCTGCGTTGAATGTACTCTTGAAGTAAACCCCGAATCGGCAAAGGAGCAGGACTTTAAGCTGCTTAAAGAAGCAGGCGTCAACAGAATATCAATGGGGCTTCAATCTGCAAACGAAAACGAATTGAAAGCTTTGGGTAGAAAACATTCCGCCGAAGATGTTGTCAAAGCCGTAAGCATGATAAAAAGCAGCGGTATAAGCAATATATCGCTTGATCTTATGTTAGGAATATCAGAACAAACAGAAGAAAGCCTTGAACGCAGTATATTGTTTTGTCAGGAACTCGATATATCACACATTTCGGCATATATGCTAAAGATCGAACCCGGTACACCATATAGCAGACAGAAAAATTCTCTGTCTTTGCCTGATGAAGATACGGTGTGCGATCTGTATGAATATACCGTTCAAAGGCTTAAAAAGTCAGGTTTTGCTCAGTATGAGATCTCTAATTTTTCAAAGCCCGGACTGGAGAGCCGCCACAATCTGAAATACTGGAATTGTGAGGAGTATCTTGGACTTGGTCCCGGTGCTCATTCGTTCATAAATAAGAATAGATTTTATTATGAGAGAAATTTTGACTCGTTTTTCGCAGATATTACTGTAAATGACGGTAAGGGCGGCAGTGAAGATGAATATATTACAATGCGTTTGCGATTGTCAGACGGAATAAGCAAAACAGAATTCAAACGGTATTTCGGTTATGATATCCCGCAGAAATATATTGATAAAGCTGCAAAGCTTGAAAAATTGGGTTATACTGTCTGCACTCAGAATGGATTCAGCTTGAGCGTAAAGGGCTTTTTGATCTCTAATACGATCATTACAGAAATATTGACGGCAAAATAAGAAAAAATTTTTTAAAAATTATATTGACAAAAGTCTATGCTTTTGTTATAATAATGAAGTCGTTGGGGAATTGTGTAACGGTAGCACGACAGACTCTGACTCTGTTTGTTGGGGTTCGAATCCCTATTCCCCAGCCAGCCTCACAAAGAGTGAGGCTCATTTTCGAGGTGTGGCTCAGTTTGGTAGAGCGCTGCGTTCGGGACGCAGAGGTCGCAAGTTCGAATCTTGTCACCTCGACTTCTTATAAACCGCATAAATACTGATGATTCAGTGTTTATGCGGCTTATTTGTTTTACAACTAAATTGTAGTGTGCATTTACTTTGCTTATTGACCTATATTTCTTTTGTAAATCCATTTTGAATAATGTAATAAAACAGTTGAAAAAGCCTTGTAAAAAGTGTATATTAAATATATAAGTATAAATATAAATACGGAGGGATAACCGTTGAAAGTAATTAAAAAGATATTTAATGTTCTTCTTATTATGATCGGCATATTTTTTATTTTGCTCTGTGCGGATATTATCTTGAATAAAACTGTAAATACAGATTTTAACAGCCTCGGAGCAACAGACCGTCAGGCAATAGGTGAAATATGCGATATTGTAAATCTCTTTGACGATAAAAAAGGTAATAGTAACGTTTGGGATATTAACTATAATCTTTACGGTACAGGCTGTGTTATAGTAAGAGAGTATGGTCCGTTAAGAGGAAGATGTTATTTAGTAAACAACAAAATAAACGACAAGATCTTTGCACAAAAGTTAAAAATGCCTGATGATTACGATAATATCTCGGTTTATCGTTTCGCTTTGTGTACTCCTCGTTTCTTAAAGCTCTTTAAACCTTCCTTTTATGAGGGCTTTGTATCTATAAATAACGAAGATGTTTATGCTTCAAAGTATGATGTGAGTACCGTAAAATATAACGGTACGGGTTCGCTTGAAGAAAGCTTTGTAAAAAATACCTTTGCGGCGGCTCTCGATTCTCCCGATCAGCCCGAAATAATAAGCGGCAAAAGCTTTTCTCTTGATGTAGAAAATGTCGCTCTTACAGGCTTACAGTACAGAATAATAGACGATCTGCTTAGCTCAGATAAATCTGATGATATCAACGAGCTTATCGCAGAGTATGTTAAGGTCAGAGAGTATCAGTATTCTTTGCACCCGGAGTACATTGAGTGTCAGGAGCATATTGAGCTTACAGAGGGCAGGGTTCAGCACGTTTTCTATAATATTAGTACATTTACAGGCAGAAATATTACTTACTTTAATAAAGAAAAAGCAGATTCAATTACATTTTACAGCGCATATCATTATCTGTGTACCGGTAAGTATAACAGTGATGTAAGCGAATATTTCGATCATACGGGTAATATATATGTCGGCGCTGCGCTGTGCGGGATTTTGCGTGATTTCGACTTGTGCAGTAATTGGGATAAAAAGCTTGACAATGCAACAAATTCAGATTTTACTTGTCAGTATTATATGATAAAAGATTACTGCGAGAAAAAGTGTTCAGATAACAAATTAACTCTTGACGATATAAAGCTTGCTTATAACTATGATGAAATTGTAAATATGGCAACAGCTTTGGTTGAGGGCAATGAGTCTAAGTGATAATATCCGAAACCGCAAAAAGTTTACCGCCTTTGATGTTGCTTTAGCTTTTGTGCTGATATGCGTTTCTGTTATTTTGATAGTATTTCAAAACGCAAATACAAGCGGTGACAGGCTGAGAGCCGTTGTAAAGAAAAACGGAGTAATAGTACAGTCTTTTTTGCTTGATGATACATCACCCTTTGAAATTTGCGTTGATGATGAATACTCGGTCGTATTATTGGCAGAAAAAGACGGTGTTTCGGTTATACTGTCTGATTGTACCGATAAAATTTGCGTTAATACCGGTAAGATCACAAAGCCGGGGCAGACGATAGTCTGTCTGCCTGTAAGAATTTCGGTTGAGTTATTCGCTGAAAACGAACAAAACCGTCTTGACGGAGTGACCGGATAATGAAAACAAGCGTTAATAATTGATATAATGCCGTAGCATTTGCACGAATCGCTGTTTTGTGTGCAGTTGCGGCAGTTCTCTCTTTATTCGAGAGCTTTTTGCCCGAACTGCCTGTGCCCGATGCAAAACTTGGTCTTTCAAATCTGGCGGTAATGACCTCTTTGTGTACAGACGGTATTACCGGAGGGCTTTGTACTGCCGCATTTAAAGCTTTTTTTGCGCTGCTTACAAGGGGACTTACAGCCGGACTTATGAGCTTTTCCGGAAGTATGTTGAGTACGTTTGTAATGTGGCTCGTGTTAAAATGCGACAGAAGAAAATTCGGCTGTGTAGGAATAGGTATTATAGGTGCAGTAGTTCATAATATCGGGCAGTTAATGATCGCATTTTTTGTTATTGGTAATACAGTAAGGTATTATGTGCCTTACTTGATTATAGCGGCAGTGTTTGCAGGTGCTTTTACGGGTATCGTGAACAGTGTTCTAATTATTCTTGTATCCTCGGCAGAGAATACAGATCATAGATGAATCAGGAGGTCAATTTTAAATGAAAGTTTTACTTACAGGCGGAGCCGGCTATATCGGCTCGCATACGTGCGTTGAACTGCTTAATCAAGGCTTTGAAGCTGTTATAGCAGACGACTTTTCAAACAGCAAGCCCGAAGCAGTTAAAAGAATTACAGAGATAACAGGTAAAAATGTTGATCTGTACCCGATAGATATCTGCGGCAAAGTGGCTCTTACCAAGCTTTTTGAGGAGCAGAAGATCGACGCTGTAATTCATTTTGCAGGCTTCAAGGCAGTAGGAGAGTCTTGTCAGAAGCCGCTTATGTATTACCGCAATAATCTCGACGCAACTCTTACTTTGCTTGAGGTTATGAAAGAGTTCAATGTAAACAAAATAGTTTTCAGCTCCTCTGCAACTGTATACGGCGAAAATAACCCTATACCTTATGTTGAAACTATGCCTATAACAGGCTGTACAAACCCTTACGGCTGGACAAAGCTTATGATAGAGCAAATACTTAAAGATACAGCAAATGCTGATCCCGATCTTTCGGCTGTACTCCTCAGATACTTTAACCCCATAGGCGCACATCCAAGCGGCAGGATAGGCGAAGATCCAAGCGGTATACCGAATAATCTGCTGCCGTATGTTGCAAAGGTTGCAACGGGCAAGCTGCCTAAGCTCGGTATTTTCGGTGATGATTACGATACAGTTGACGGTACAGGCGTAAGAGATTATATCCACGTTGTAGACCTTGCAAGAGGTCATGTTGCCGCTTTGCAGTATGCTGATACGCATAAGGGCGTTGAAGCTATAAACTTAGGTTCTGGAAAAGGTCATAGCGTACTTGAAGTTGTAAATACGTTTACAAGAGTAAACAATATTCCTGTGCCATACGAGATAAAGCCGCGCCGTGCAGGCGATCTGCCCGAATTCTATGCTAATGCTGAAAAGGCAAAGGAGCTTCTTGGCTGGGAGGTCGAGTATACTCTTGAGGATATGTGCAGAGATCTTTGGAACTGGCAATCCAACAATCCGGACGGTTATTAATATGAAAAGAAAGATCATAAGATTAATAGCCTGCTTGTGTACGGTGTTAATTATGTGCCTTTCATTTTCCGTTGGTGCGCACGCTGAACAGGTATCAAAGGGCGAAAGCATTGCTTTGTGTATATATATAGGCGGTATATCTGATATGGCAAGTTATTCGGCAGTTGTAACGTACGATCCAAGTGTACTTAAAAGCACGGATAAAAAAATCCCAAACGGTACTTCGTCGTACAGATTTGACCCGGCCGGAAAAATCTCTCTTGCTGTTATTTATGATGCAATTGAAGGTATGGACTTTACCGATTATACATTGGTATGTACTCTGACTTTTGAAGCGCTGACAGATATTGAAGATACAGCCGATCTGTTTAGCTGCGAAATAACCGAAGCGATAAACACTTCATTTGAAACAGTTGACGGAAAATGTATTGCGGCTTCATGTGTTGTATTGTCTGACGGCGAACCAGCCGAGAAGGTGCAGCTTCCGATAGAAAACGAGATCAATATTGATAGATCAGCTCTTGCAGAAAATGCAAAGCATGATGAGCCGATACAAAAACCTGAAAAGAAAACCAAAACCGATAAAGAAAAGGAAATTATTTCTGAAAGCTCGGCTCCGGTAATAAGCAGTACACCTTCACACGCTGAGTTTGATTCCGACACTCACCCCGCTATACGATTTGACACAAGCACACCGAACAATAATAACGTAAGACATAAATCTATGGTATTTTTTTGTTTGGGAGCAGGCTTTTTTATCGTTGCAATTGTCGGAGCAGTGCTTATTTCAGTAAAAAACAAGGAATAAAATAACAATGATTACTGATATGAATAGCTTACTTAGTGATTTTGCAAAAATTGTGAACAAAGGAAAAATAAAACTTATGTTTTTTTACAATTTAGTAACTTTTTTTAAGAAAAGGTATTGAAATTTATTTTGATATGTAGTATAATAAAGTCGCTGAGGAACTATTCTTCGGGATATTGACAAATTTATATTTTTTAAGGAGGAAAATCAAATGTCCAAGAAAGTTATTAGTATTGTACTCTCTGCTGCAATGTTGATTGCAATGCTCGTTGTTGGTGTAGGCGCTGTTACAGCTTCTGCTGCTGACACAGTTACTTACTACTTCTGCGCACCTGATGCATATCTCGCAACAAACAATAATGTAGGTGTTTACTACTGGGAGCCTGAAGACAATAAGGCTGCAGATTGGCCTGGCAACCCCATGACAGCTGCTCCTGAGGTTGGCTACAACGTATATAAGACAGAGTGCCCTGATCAGGATGCTACTTCTACAATCATCTTCAACGCATTTGTTGACGCTGGCAACCCTGCTGATCCTGCACTTGCTGCTGTTGCTCATCAGACAATCAACATCAATGTTGAGGGTTACACAGCAAAGGATAAGAACCCCATCTATGACAAGCTCGACAACATGTACAACATGATCTACGTTCTTGCTAACGATGAAGCTCATCAGTCAGTTAATGAGTACTCCGGTGCTATCACAACATCCGGTGAGTGGTTCTCAATTGATCCTTCCAGCGAGTACTACTACAAGAAGTATGCTGACTACTTTGGCACATACGATTTCGTAAAAGATGGTAAAGATGCAGTTGTAACAGATGGTGACGATACTGACACAACTCCTGCAGGTGACAAGAAATGGCACGAGGGTGACACAGTAAAGGTTGCTCTTATGTTCGGTGGCGTTGATCCTGCTGGTACACTCACATCTTACGTTGACTTTGATCCTGCATACCTCTCATACACAGGCGAGAAAGAGAAGCTTGCTGGTGTTACAGGTACAGTTCTTGTAAACGATAACCTTTCTCCTGATGACGGTTTTGAGCACACACTTGCTATCGGTTGCGTATTCGATCCTACTGGTGAAGAGCACGCTTTCGCAGGCGATAAAGTTGCTCTCTGGACATTCACATTCAAGGCTCTCAAGGACTTCAACGTTGAGGATCTTGGTCTTTCCAGAATCACAACAGAAATCACAACTATCAAGGATGACGATGTAGTTGACGTTCTTATCAACGATACAAAGGATCCTTCCGTAATTGATAACTACACAGAACTCAAGGTAGATGTAATCTGCGATCATGCTGCATCAGATACAGATGATACAGATTCAATAGTAGATTCAGATGATACAGATACAACAACATCTTCTACAACATCTTCTGAGACATCTTCTACAACATCTTCTGAGACATCTTCTACAACTTCTACAACTTCTACAACTTCTACAACATCCACAACTTCTACAACTTCTAACACATCTTCTAAGACAGAGAGCAAGGGTACAGATGATAATGCTTCTAAGAAGACAAGCTCTACAACATCTAAGGCTGCTACTACAAGCACATCAAACAACACAGCTGCTACTGTTCAGACAGCAGGTACATTCGCTGTTGTTTCTCTCGTTGTAATCCTTATGGCTGCTGCTGCAGTTGTTCTCTACACAAGAAAGAAGACTGAAGAATAATTTAAAAACAACTAACTGAGTTTAGTAACTTAGCTGAAACAATTCCCCTTAGATTCGTCTAAGGGGAATTTTTCATTGTAGTATGATAATGATAATTGATGAACTATATACAAATGTCTGATTCTGATTATGAATGAAAAGGATACCAATTAATATTTTAATGAGATAGTAATGATGTATAAATAAAATATTAATTTTTACTATAATACTTGAAACGTTTTAAGAAAGCTGATA
Organism: Clostridia bacterium; assembly: GCA_017402845.1. GTDB lineage: Bacteria > Bacillota > Clostridia > Oscillospirales > Acutalibacteraceae > RUG592. Next base: position 25,326 of record JAFPLH010000079.1, on the reverse strand, counting down.
TAATAAAACAGAATGGTTAAGTATGACCATTGTTAATACAATAGTATAATAGATATACCGAAGGGATGGTAACTATGGTTAAGGCAATTGTAGGCGCAAACTGGGGCGATGAAGGTAAGGGCAAAATTACCGACTGCCTTGCAAGAGAGTCTGACATTGTAATTCGTTTTCAGGGCGGCAGCAACGCAGGTCACACTATTATCAACAATTACGGAAAGTTCGCATTACATCAGCTTCCGTCAGGTGTTTTTTACGATCATACAACTAATATTATCGGCAACGGAGTTGCATTCAGCGTAGATAATTTTGTAAAGGAAATGGCTCATCTTAAGGCAAACGGTGTAAATCCGAAAGTGCTTGTTTCTGACAGAGCACAAATTGTTATGCCTTATCATATTGCTTTTGATTGCTACGAAGAAGAAAGATTAAGTTCAAAGAGCTTTGGTTCCACAAAATCTGGAATAGCACCTTTCTACTCCGATAAATTTGCTAAGATCGGTTTTCAGATAAACGAGCTTTTTGATGATGAAGAAGGTCTTAGAGAGAAAATCGAAGGAATCTTGAAGGTTAAAAACTCAACACTTGTTAATCTTTATAATAAAGAGCCTATATCGGTTAACGAAATTTTCAATAAGCTTATGGAATATAAGGCTGCTGTTGAGCCTTATGTCGGAGATGCATTTCGTTTTGTACACGACGCTTTAAAGGAAGGAAAAACAATTCTTCTTGAAGGTCAGTTAGGATCTCTTAAAGATACAGATTTCGGTATTTATCCGATGGTTACATCTTCAAATACAATTGCTGGTTACGGCGCAGTAGGCGCAGGTATTCCGCCGTATGAGATAAAAGACATTATTACGGTAGTAAAGGCATATTCAAGCGCAGTAGGCGCAGGCGAGTTTGTAAGCGAGATATTCGGTGAGGAAGCTGTTTTGATGAGAAATCACGGCGGAGACGGCGGAGAATACGGCGCCACTACGGGCAGACCGAGAAGAATGGGCTGGCTTGATCTTGTTGCTACACGTTTCGGCTGCGAAGTACAGGGTGCAACAGAGGTTGCATTTACAGTGCTTGATGCTTTGGGATATCTCGATGAAATACCCGTTTGCGTTGCTTATGAGCTTGATGGTAAGCAGATAGATTACTTCCCGCCTACAACTCAGCTCAAACGCTGCAAGCCTGTATTAAAGGTTATGAAGGGCTGGAGGTGCGATATCTCAGGTATTACAGAGTATGATAAGCTGCCGAAGGAATGTAGAGACTATGTGGAGTTTGCAGAACAGCAGATAGGTGTTCCGATAACAATGGTTTCTAACGGACCTAAGAGAGAAAACCTTATTCACAGAAAATAATTTTAACTCTGTTCATAGAATTTTAAAAAAGTTAAAAAATTCTTTATCTTTTTTAAGAAAAGGGTTGCAATTCAGTAAACATTATGGTATAATCACAGTATAAAATTTTATCAGTAAGATTAATTTAGGAGGAGATTTAATATGTCCAAAAAAGTTTTAAGCATTGCCCTTGCAATTGCTATGGTTGCTGTTATGGTATGTGTTGGTGTATTCAGCGCAAGCGCTGCTGAAGAAGTTAAAGCCGGTGATAAGGTTAAATACATTTTCTACATTGGCGACGTTGCTGATGTTGGTGGTTTGTCTGTAGATTCTACATACAGCACAGATTACCTTAAGCTCAACGGTGAGCCCCAGCTCTTATTGGAAGACGGTCTTGGCGCTGTTAATGATCTCGTTGAAGGTCAGGTTAGATGGAATGATACATTTGCTAACGGTAAAAACTTCAACAATACAGATATTTTTGTAATCACATTTGAAGCTCTTAAAGACGGTACAGTTGATGACCTCGGTCTTAGCTACGTATGCACAGAGTTCTTTGATATTAATGCTATGGATATCGGCACAAATCCTGCTGACTATGTATTTGCAAGAGTTGAGATTGAGCATGACTCTGAGAGTGATGTAACATCTTCTGAGACATCTTCTACAACATCTGAGGAGACATCTTCTACAACTTCTGAGGAGACATCTTCTACAACTTCTGAGGAGACATCTTCTACAACATCTGAGGAGACATCCTCTACAACTTCTGAGACATCTTCTACAACATCTGAGGAGACATCTTCTACTACATCAACAACTTCTACAACATCTACTACTTCTACAACTTCAACAACATCTACAACTTCTAACACATCTTCTAAGACTGAGAGCAAGTCTACAAACGATAACGCTTCAAAGTCAAGTTCTTCTAAGACTGCTTCTAACAAGACAACATCCGCTACTACTGGTAATGTTAGCACAGTTCAGACAGCTGGTACAGTTGCTGTTGCTTCTCTCGTAGTTGTTCTTATGATCGCTGCTGGCGTTGTAGTATTCGCAAAGAAAAGATCAGAGCTTGAGTAATTATTAATTAAGATATCTTATTTAAAATGAATTACTGATAAATAGCAAACTCCTGCAGGTTTAGGCTTGCAGGAGTTTTGCTTTCTATTAAGAAAAGATTTATCTATAAGTATTAAAAAATTAGATTGTAATCTTATATTAAAATTGCTTTACCGATTGAAAATTCTACATTGAAAAATAATACAAGATAAAAAACCACCGCTGACAAAATGTGAACAGCGGTGGTAAATTGTATACCTAATCAGCTATTAATCAATAGAATAAAGGTAATAATTATTTATTGTTGATTGCAGCCTGAGCAGCAGCAAGTCTTGCTATCGGCACACGGAACGGTGAGCAGGAAACATAGTCCAGACCGATCTTATGGCAGAACTCAACAGAAGACGGATCGCCGCCGTGCTCGCCGCAGATACCTACATGGAGCTTGTTGTTTACGGGCTTACCGAGCTTGATAGCTGTTTCCATAAGCTTGCCTACGCCTGTCTGATCGAGCTTAGCAAACGGATCGTTCTCAAAGATCTTTGTATCATAGTAAGCGTTGAGGAACTTACCGGCATCATCACGGCTGAAGCCGAATGTCATCTGAGTAAGATCGTTTGTACCGAAGCAGAAGAAGTCAGCCTCTGTTGCGATTTCGTCAGCTGTAAGAGCAGCTCTCGGAATCTCGATCATTGTACCAACCTCATACTTGAGATCAGCGCCAGCAGCAGCGATTTCAGCGTCAGCAGTTTCAACAACAACCTTCTTAACAAACTTGAGCTCTTTGAGTTCGCATACAAGCGGAATCATGATCTCAGGCTTAACAGTCCAATCAGGATGCTTCTTCTGAACTGCAATAGCAGCACGAATAACAGCCTTTGTCTGCATCTTAGCAATTTCAGGATATGTAACAGCAAGACGGCAGCCACGGTGACCCATCATCGGGTTGAACTCATGGAGAGAAGCAATAAGAGCCTTAATGTCTTCAACAGACTTGCCCTGAGCGTCAGCAAGCTTCTTGATGTCTTCTTCTGTTGTAGGAACGAACTCGTGAAGCGGGGGATCGAGGAAACGGATTGTTACCGGGTTACCCTCAAGAGCCTCATAAAGAGCCTCAAAGTCGCCCTGCTGATAAGGAAGAATCTTCTCAAGAGCTACTTCTCTTTCTTCAACTGTATCGGAGCAGATCATCTCACGGAATGCAGCGATTCTATCCTCTTCAAAGAACATATGCTCTGTACGGCAAAGACCGATACCTTCTGCACCAAGCTCTCTTGCCTTCTTAGCGTCAGCCGGTGTATCAGCATTTGTTCTTACCTTAAGTGTTCTATACTTGTCAGCCCAAGCCATAACTCTGCCGAACTCGCCAGCGATTGTAGCGTCAACGGTAGGAATAACGCCGTCATAGATGTTACCTGTTGAACCATCAATAGAGATGAAGTCGCCCTCTTTGAACTCTTTGCCAGCAAGTGTAAACTTCTTGTTAGCCTCGTCCATTGTGATTTCGGAGCAGCCGGATACACAGCATGTACCCATACCACGAGCAACAACAGCAGCGTGAGAAGTCATACCGCCTCTAACTGTGAGGATACCCTGAGAAGCCTTCATACCTGTAATATCTTCAGGAGATGTTTCAAGTCTTACAAGAACAACCTTCTCGCCGTTAGCGTTCCAAGCCTCTGCGTCTTCAGCAGTAAATACGATCTTACCGCAAGCAGCACCAGGAGAAGCACCAAGGCCCTTGCCGATAGGTGTAGCAGCCTTAAGAGCAGCAGCGTCGAACTGCGGGTGAAGAAGTGTGTCGAGGTTACGAGGATCGATCATAGCAACAGCCTCTGCGTCTGTTCTCATGCCCTCATCAACGAGGTCACAAGCGATCTTAAGTGCAGCCTGAGCTGTTCTCTTACCGTTTCTTGTCTGGAGCATATAAAGCTTACCATGCTCAACTGTGAACTCCATATCCTGCATATCTCTGTAATGATTTTCGAGAGTAGCGCATACTTCGTTGAACTGTGCGAAAGCCTCAGGGAACTTGTCAGCCATTTCAGAAATGTGCATAGGAGTACGAACGCCGGCAACAACGTCCTCGCCCTGTGCGTTTGTAAGGAACTCACCAAAGAGGCCCTTAGCACCTGTTGCAGGATCACGAGTAAATGCAACACCGGTACCGCAATCGTCACCCATGTTACCAAATGCCATTGACTGTACGTTTACAGCAGTACCCCAAGAATAAGGAATATCGTTGTCACGACGGTAAACGTTTGCACGGGGGTTATCCCAAGAACGGAATACAGCCTTGATAGCGCCCATGAGCTGTTCCTTCGGATCATCCGGGAAGTCTGCGCCGATTTTCTCTTTATACTCAGCCTTGAACTGATTAGCAAGCTCTTTGAGATCGTCAGCAGTAAGATCTACGTCCTGAGTAACGCCTCTGTCAGCCTTCATCTTGTCGATAAGCTCTTCAAAGTACTTCTTACCAACTTCCATAACAACGTCAGAGTACATCTGGATAAATCTTCTATAACAGTCCCAAGCCCAACGGGGGTTGCCGGACATCTCTGCGATTGTATTAACAACCTCTTCGTTAAGACCGAGGTTAAGAATTGTATCCATCATACCGGGCATTGAAGCTCTTGCACCGGAACGAACAGAAACGAGAAGCGGGTTTTCTTTGTCGCCGAACTTCTTGCCTGTGATACCTTCCATTTTTACGATGTATTCGTTGATCTGACTCTGAATCTCTTCGTTGATCTCTCTGCCATCCTCGTAATACTGTGTACAAGCCTCTGTTGTGATTGTGAAGCCCTGGGGAACGGGAAGACCGATGTTTGTCATCTCAGCAAGGTTAGCACCTTTACCGCCGAGGAGCTCACGCATGTTAGCATTACCTTCACTGAAAAGGTATACCCATTTGTTTGCCATTGTAATTACCTCCTAAGTAATATTTGTTTCGTTAAGGCATACATTTGGTTTTCAGGATTTTTATTTAAAAAGCATGAAAACACAAACCATATTCCTGCCTATATGTAATTATAACAGAATATAGATAAAAAATCCAGTGGTTTGTAAAAAAACAACGGAAATTATTTCGTAAAAATGTTGTATAATATGTAATATCTCAAATAATTTTCATTTTATTCACAATTACGGCAGTCGGGAAGTATCCGCAAAGGATTAATTGTTATATAATAGAGAGGTAATACCGTCACCGCAAACGATAAAAGCAGGATTACGCACTAACCTAATAATTTTTGTTTGGGCACGCACGCGCCAATAGACAATAAAAACGAAGCTGTACAGCACGCGAGCATAGTTGGTTTGTTTGATAGTCTAAGGTATGAGTATTATTTTATACAATTTGTATACCTTACTTATAGGATAATAATATACTTTTTTATTCAATGGCCAGTATATACGTATAAAAAGTAATTTACGCAATTGAACAATGCTACCAACAAAATAAAAGATTACGAGCAAGTATTTTTAAAAGTCGTGTACCTTCTAAAGATACAGCGCTTAACTATGGCAAAAACGCAATAAAAAAACCAAATTTTCGACAAGAAAGTGTTTGTTTCGTTGAATTTTGCATATTATGAGATTAATTATTAAAAAATGTCTTGCAAAAATCTGAATATATGAGATAATATAATAAGATGAATAATCGAAAAGAGGTGTACTATGGGTAAGTCGGCTATTATTCTTGCAGGCGGCGAAGGAAAAAGAATGAAGTCCGAAAAGCCAAAAGCTTTATCTTTGGTACTTGGTAAACCAATGCTCAGATGGGTGCTCGACAGCGTTTCTGCTGCGGGTATTGATAACGTTTGTGTTGTTACAGGCTTTGCAAAAGAGTATATTGAAGATTATCTTAAAGAGTATACAAAAGAAACTAATAATTTAGTAGAAACTGCATATCAGGCTGAAAGACGCGGAACAGGTCACGCTGTTATGATGTGCAGAGATTTTCTGTGCCGGAATACGGGCGATGTGGTCGTGCTTAACGGTGACGCTCCGTTTCTTGATCCCGAAACTATTGCGCAGGCTTATGAGCTGCATAAGCTGAAGAATTCCGGTGCGCTTGTTATTTCCGCAAAGGTTGACGATCCGTTCGGATACGGAAGAATCGTCAGAAACGACAGCGGCGATGTCGCTATGATAGTTGAGCAGAAAGACGCAACGCAGGAGCAAAGACTCATCAACGAGGTGAATTCGGGCTGTTATTGGTTTGATACCGCGGCTTTGCTAAATGTTCTCGATATGCTCACTAATACAAACGCAAGCGGAGAATACTATCTTACAGATACGCTTGAGCTTATTATGAAGTCTGGCAGAAATGTGCAGGCTTATACCGCAAAAAGCTCTGATACAGTTCTGGGCGCTAATGATCCCGAACAGCTTAAAGAGTTGAATCGTATTGCGGCAAAACGTATTGAGTCAATTAATAAAATTTAAAAGAAAAGGGGCTTTCAGTATGAATTTTCATGGTAAGGATATTAAAATTTTTGCAGGCAATGCCAGCAAAGATGTAGCCTATGCTATTGCAGGCTGTCTTAATGTTCCTCTCGGCAAATCGGCAACAACAACATTCAGCGACGGCGAGATCTCTGTATCTCTACATGAGTCTGTGCGTGGTTCAGATTGCTTTATTGTGCAGTCTACATGTGCGCCTGTAAATGATAATCTCATGGAGATACTCATTATGATCGACGCTATGAAGCGTGCGTCAGCGGCAAGCATTACGGTTGTTATGCCGTATTTCGGCTACGCAAGACAAGACAGAAAAGCAAAGGCAAGAGATCCGATATCAGCTAAGCTTTGCGCAGATCTTCTCACTTGTGCAGGTGCAGACAGAATTCTTACAATGGATCTTCATGCAAATCAGATCCAAGGTTTCTTTAATATCCCCGTAGATCATCTTCATGGCGCAGGCTTGCTCGCAGACTATATGAGAGCTAAGATCGGTGACAAGGCAGAAGATTATATGGTAGTATCCCCTGATCTCGGTTCGGTTACACGTTCAAGAAACTTTGCTTCAAAAATCGGCACAGGACTTGCTATTATAGATAAGAGAAGACCTCGCCCGAATGTTAGTGAGGTTATGAATATTATCGGTGATGTTAAGGGTAAAAAGGTTATACTCGTTGACGATATGATCGACACCGCAGGCACACTCTGCAATGCTGCTAACGCTATTGTTGAAAGAGGCGGCGCAACAGAGGTATTCGCTTGTGCTACTCACGGCGTACTTTCCGGTAAAGCTATCGACAATATTACAAACAGTGTTATTAAAGAGGTTGTTCTTCTTGATACTATTCCTGTATCTGAAGAAAAGATGATAGACAAGTTCACAATTCTTCCTGTTGCTCCGCTTTTTGCAGACGCAATCGAGAGAATTTACGCAGACAAGCCTGTTTCTCCGCTTTATAACTAATACACAATAAATAATCAGAATTAGTATATAATATAATGTAACAGGGTGGGCTATCAGTCCGCCCTTAGTTTTGTTGCCCCAAGGCAGCACTGCGCATAGACCGCAATATAAAGAAAGGAAAGATGAAATTGATTTTTGGAAAGAGAAGCACACCACTTACCGGAACGGTTACTCATATAGTTGTCGGATTGGGAAATCCCGACAGAAAATACGAAAATACACGACATAACGCAGGCTTTATCGCTCTTGACGCTTTAGCCGAAAAATACGGTGTTAATGTAAACAGACTGAAATACAAGGCGTATTGTGCAGCTGCCGAAATTGGCGGTAAAAAGGTTCTTTTAATGAAACCTCAGACATATATGAATAATAGCGGAGAATCTGTTGTCGAGGCGATGAATTTCTACAAAATTCCCCCTGAAAATGTTGTTATAATATTTGATGATATATCTTTAAAGGTGGGTTCTGTTCGTGTAAGGCGAAAGGGCAGCGACGGCGGTCAAAAGGGCATGAGAAGCATAATTTATCTTAGCGGTAAAGACACATTTCCGAGAGTAAAGATCGGCATAGGACAAAAACCAGAGGGCTGGGAGCTTGCAGATTGGGTGCTTTCAAAATTTACCGAGCTTGAAAAGAAATCTATTGACGAAAGCGCACAGAAGGCAGCAGGCGCTGTTGAGCTTATCCTTCAAGGAGATATCGACAAAGCAATGAATTTGTATAATTAGGAGGCATTTATGGATTTTTTAAGCGATATTATTTATCGTCTGCCAGAGTATAAAAGTCTTGAAAAGGCTGTTTCGGAAAACAGATCGTCGGCGGCAACGGGGCTTACCGGTATTCATAAGGCTAATGTTATATCTGCATTGTGCAGACGTTTGTCGAAAAAGGCTCTTGTATTGGTGGGTGAAGAACAAGAGGCAGTACAGCTTATGAGTGACGCCTCAGCTATGGGGCTTAATGCGATGTTCTATCCTATCAGAGATTTTAACTTTCGTGAAATGACGGGCAGATCGAGAGAGTACGAGCATAAAAGACTTATGGTATTGTCAAACGTACTAAAGGGTAATTATGATGTTGTTTTTGCAACAATAGACGCTGCCGCACAGTATACAATGCCGCCCGAAATTCTTAAAAAGTCGTCGTATACGTTAAAGGTCGGAGAACAGGCTGACATCTCACAGATCGCCGCCGTACTTCAAGCGTCGGGATACGAAAGATACGAACAGGTTGAGGGCGAGGGACAATATGCTGTTAGAGGCGGTATTCTCGATTTGTTTATGCCTGATGAAAAAGCTCCGTTTCGTGTGGAGTTCTGGGATGATGAGGTAGACACGATAAATTACTTTGATGTTATTACTCAAAGACGTACAGATTATGTTGAAGAAATACACATAACTCCGTCAACCGAAATGCTTGTTACCGATAAAAACGAGCTTGCAGAGAAAATAAGAAAGAAAGCTTCTGCACTTCGCAGCAAGGGTGCTGTAAAGGCTAAAGAAATACTAAAAGGAGAAGCAGAACAGCTTGAACAGGACATAGTGCCCGGCAGTATTGATAAATTTATAACGCTGCTATATGGCAAGGGTGCGTCGTTGTTTGACTATTTCTCAAATGACAGCTTGTTTTTTGTGTCGGAGCATACAAGAGTAAAGGAGAGAATGAACGGATACTTTTGGCAGTTTACCGAGGATATGAAAGACTATGTATCCGAAGGCATACTATGCAAGGGCTTTGATGATTTCTTTTTGGGTTATCACGATATTTGCGCAAGGCTTATGCAGTCAACAGCCGTTTATCTCGATAACTTCACAAGCGGTTCGTATGATACACCGTTAAAAGAACTGATAAATTTCAGTGTAAAGCATATGGCGCTCTGGGGCGGAAGCGTTAAGCTGCTTATGGAGGATCTTGAACCGCTGATAGATGAAGGGTATTCCTGCGTAGTGCTTGCAGGAACAAAAAAAGCAGCGGATTCTTTGCGTGATGAGCTTTTAGAAAAGGGCTTGAATGTAGGTGCTGACGAAAATGTAACTTTTCCGGCAAAGGGTAAAGTGTTTGTTTTGCCCGGTGCGGTTTCGGCAGGCATTACATATCCGCAAATAAAGTTTGCGCTTATATCTCAGGGGCATATCAGATCAACAGGCAAAAAGCAGTCTTTGAAGCGGCCGGCAAATTCAAGGAGAATATCGGAGCTTTCAGAGCTTTCAAACGGTGATTTTGTGGTACACAACACCTACGGTATCGGCAAGTTCTTGGGTATACACAAGATCGAGTATGACGGAGTTGTCAAAGATTATATAAAAATCGAGTATGCAAAAAGCGAGCAGCTTTATGTTCCTGTAACTCAGCTTGACCTTGTTTCAAAATACATAGGTCCAAAAGACGGAAATTCGGTGAAGCTTAATAATCTCAGCTCGCAGGATTGGCAGAAAACAAAAACTCGTGTTAGAAAAGCTGTTCGTGATATGGCTCAGGAGCTTATCAAGCTGTATTCTGAGCGTATGAAGGTAAAGGGTTATGCTTTTAGCAGCGATAACGAGTGGCAGCGTGATTTTGAGGCTAAGTTTGAATATGAAGAAACACAAGATCAGCTAAGGTGCATTGACGAAATAAAAAGCGATATGGAACGTGTTGTTCCAATGGACAGACTGCTTTGCGGTGACGTAGGCTTCGGAAAAACAGAGGTAGCTTTGAGAGCCGCATTCAAATGCGTAACAGAGTCAAAACAGTGTGTACTTTTAGCGCCTACAACAATACTTGCATGGCAGCACTATCAGACAGCGCTCAGACGTTTTGAGGGATTTCCTGTAAATATTGAGCTGCTTTCACGTTTTCGCACACCGAAACAGCAGGCGGTTATTCTCGAAAAGCTGAAACAAGGAGAAATTGATTTTATTATTGGTACTCACAGACTTGTTCAGAAGGACGTAGTCTTTCGTGATCTGGGGCTTGCTATTATCGACGAGGAACAGCGCTTCGGCGTTGCACAAAAGGAACGTTTTAAAAATATGTTCCACAATGTAGATATACTCACACTGTCTGCAACGCCTATTCCAAGAACATTGAATATGGCTATGAGTGGTATAAGAGATATGTCTGTTATCGAAGAAGCACCTCTCGACAGAAAGCCTGTTCAAACCTACGTTCTTTCACATGACGACGCTGTAATAAACGAGGCTATAAGACGAGAGTTAAGGCGTGGCGGTCAGGTATTCTATCTGTATAACCGTGTTGAAACGATAATGGAGAAAGCCGCAAAAATACAAAAGAGTATTCCCGAAGCTAATGTTGCTATCGGCCACGGAAAAATGAGTGAGAACGAGCTTTCAGAAGTCTGGCGTCAGATGCTGGAGCAGGAGGTCAATGTTCTTGTATGTACTACCATAATCGAAACGGGCGTTGATCTGCCCAATGCAAACACATTGATAATAGAAAATGCTGATTGTATGGGACTATCTCAGCTTCACCAGCTCAGAGGACGTGTTGGACGTTCAACAAGGCGTGCATATGCATACTTTACGTATAAGCCCGAAAAAGTTCTTACCGAGATATCAGAAAAAAGACTTACGGCTATTCGTGAATTTACAGAGTTCGGATCGGGTTTTAAGATAGCTTTGAGAGATCTGGAGCTCAGAGGTGCAGGCAGTATATTAGGCGGTCAGCAGCACGGACATCTTGAAGATGTCGGATATGATATGTATATAAAGCTGCTCAATGAAGCTATGAGTATTGCAAAAGGTGAGTCGCAGCCGAAACCTGATATTGATTGTCTTGTTGATATAAATATTCAGGCACATATACCTGATAAATATATTGAAAGTCTTAATCAAAGACTTGAGGTGTACAGAAGAATTGCAGATATTCGCTCAAAAGATGACGCAAGCGACGTTATAGACGAGCTTATTGATCGTTTCGGTGATGTGCCTAAAGAGGTAATGGGACTTATAGATATTTCGCTGATAAGAAATCTCGCAATGCAGCACGGTATATATGAGATACGTCAGTTCAACAGTGAATTAAGACTGTTTTTTGCTGATAAGCAAAATAGTAATCTCAGAGATTTTGTAAAGAGAAATTCAAAGAGAGTAGCGGTCAATACAGACAGAAAGCCGTATATTTTAATGAAACGCAATAAAGGCGAAACAGTGCTTTCACTTTTGAAAGAGGCTTTCGGAATAACAGAGGCTGTGAAGGTGTAATAAGTGGCTGCTCAGTTCGCAGGACGTGATCTGTTCTTTAGTGCTTGATTCACTGATGAAGAATACAAAAAAGGAATAATTTCATCATTTTGTCAGAAAAAAATTGTAGACAAAAGCGTTGTATTTATGTATAATATAAGTTGGATTTCTTTAGAATTGAAAGGATGCAAATATTATGAAAAATATCAAAAGAGCTGCTGCGGCAGCACTTGCAGCATTAATGCTTGCTGCGGGTTCGGGCTGTGGCGATCAGAGCTGGTCTTACAGATCGGGTGATGTATCTCTTACAGCAGGAACATACATCTATAATCTTCTTACTTCATATTATGAAGCAGAGGACAAGGTCGAAAGTGCCGACGAGGTAAAGAAGATTCTTGAAGCTGAGGTCGAAGACAGCGACGGCAACAAAAAAACAGTAGAGCAGTATTCACTTGACGGCGCAGACGCAATGACATTGAGAATGATCGCTGTTGAAAAGCTCTTTAAGGATTACGGTCTGGAGCTTGCTGAGTCTGACTATAAAACTGTAATGACTTATTCAGATCAGATGTGGGGAAATATCAAAGACAGATTTACAGGCTACGGCATTTCACAGGATAGCTTTAACTATTGCTATGCTGAGTACGGCGTAAAGCATGGTCAGGTTTTTGAGTATCTTTACGGCAAGAATGGCGAAAAGTATACTACTGATGAAGAAATGATAAAGTATTTCAACGATAATTATACAGGCTATGCATACTTTGCATTGAGCATGGCTGAAACTGATGAAGAGGGTAACTCCGTTGCAAAAAGCGAGGAGGAGTTTAAAAAAGCTGACTCGTCATTTGCAGAATATGTTGATATGATAAATAAGGACGGTAAGACTTATAAAGATACTGTTCTCCAGTATACTAAGGATTATGAGCTTACAACTGATCCTACTTCATCAGGCGCTGTAAAGCTTGACGATAACAGACTTACTCCCGAAATTTCTGAGGCCTTGGCAAAGCTTGACGAGGGCAAGGCAACATTTATCAAAACAGGCGAAGACGCTACTACCATGTATTACTTTGTATACAGACCGACAAATGAGTCTATAATAGACTTTAAAGAGCCTGCCGAAGATGATACAGACAGCACTGCTTCAGTTCAGATAAATGATACTGCCGCAACAGCAGATACTCCCACAGCAGGTACTTATATTTATGACCTCAAGAGTGGTTATACACATTATTCTTTGCTTAACGAAATGAAGAAGGACGAGTATGAAGACTATCTTTTAGAGTATGCAAAGGGTTTGAGCGTTGAAAAGAATGATACAATACTGAAAAAATTCAAACCGAATATGTTTAAGAAAGACAAATCGTGATGAGCTTTCATAATAAAAAAGGGGGATACCTATGTCTTTGAAAATGAGATTGCTGTGTGTTTTTTCTGCACTTTGCTTTCTCGGTTCTATTGCCTGCTTTTCAGGCGTTGCAGCCGAAAATCTTTACAGAATATCGGGTGATGAAGATATTGTGGTAGACCCCGGTGTGCAGCCTGATCCTGTTGTACCCGATCCGGTAGTACCTGATCCCGCAGCGCCTGATCCTGTTGCACCCGATCCGGATCCGATATATGTCGATCCAACACCTGATCCGGTGGTTAGTGATTATACCGACTACCCCAATACACCCGTTTACGATACCGATAACGGCGGATATAATCAGCCTGTTGATCCCGGTGTGAACAGCTATAACGATTATAACAGCTACTATTATGAGTATCCGGTAGAGTCTTATAATGCTTATATTGACTATACAAGCCAGTATATTGAGAATACCTATAATGCTTATTATGACGATAACTATTATTATGTGCCCGAATATACTGCTCCGACTGAAAACCTGATCGACGCCAGCAGCAAGGTTATTGATACAGATGAATTGTCTGCTGATGATTGGAATACGATCATGCTTTCTCTTGAAAACGGCAAGGTTTCAGACGACGGTACTAAAACATTTAATTTCATCAAAAACAATGAACAAACCGGCGATACGTCTATTACATGGATGCTTTATCTGGGCTGTACTCTTATAGTTTCTGCTGTGTTTGTTATTATCTTTGTTATAATATCTACAAAAAAAGCAAAGAGAAAATTAAGATATTCTTGATCAGTTTATCAGCAAAATCTCCTTTCTGTAACAAGAAAGGAGATTTTTTGTTTACGGAAATGTTTTCAAATTGTAAATCTTTTGATAATTACAAAAAAATTATTGATAAAAATGTCTGTATATATTATAATGTGCTTATATATTTGTGTATATTTTTAAGTATACATAAAGAATCGTACTGACTATATGTAATAATATTGAGATAAATTTGCTTTATGAAAAACATTTAAAGAAAGGAGAAGTATCGTGAAAAATCCCTTTTTACACAGATTAGAAGATAATCAAAGATCTGATTACGTAAGCTCTGACTGCTCGATAAACAGACTGATGATAAAAAAGCTTCCTATATACGGTGTTGACGATAGTATAGAGGGACTTACAGTCAAAGAATTTTTTAATACACAATTGTTTATAGATGAAATAAAGAAAAATGCCGATACACTCAAAATAGAACTGGATAAAGAAACAGAAAAACGTCTGCCTATAAAGCTTGCCGAAAAGTTATCCTCTGACGACAGTGAAGCGTCGGAATGTGCTATACAGATAGCTCGGAAATTCGGAAAAAGGCTCGGACTTTTGTTTCTTGCGCTGAGATTGGGCGAGAAACAAAACAGAGATGCTCGCAAGGATTGGACAGACGAGCATTGGGCTTATTGGGCTCAGATAGAGGATATCGCTCTTGTTGGAGGCTTAGCAAGCGGAAATATCGGAAAAATCTTTAAACAAGAGATTGAAAATGTTTTTGAGCTTGCTCACAAAGAACCTTATAACATTTTGCTTTATGAGAATTCTGCTGTTGCCGGTGTTTATGGGTGTGCAACTCAGATCTCAGAGAAAAACGGAGTAAATATTGTTATGGACTTCGGTCAGACAAATATCAAAAGAAGCTATGTAACTAAGTGTGCCGGAGAAATTACAGATGTAAAAACGCTTGATCCTTATTTGTCACAGTATATGGATTGGGAAATGTTAAGCGAAGAAGAAACCTTAAAACAAGCAAAGCTTCTTCATAAGCTGCTGCTTAAGGCAATTAAGGATACCTACAAGACCGCAAAAGAGCAAACAGGCATAGAGCCTAACAGAGAGATAGTTATATCAATAGCAAGTTATACGGTAGACGGTGTTATCAACGATCAGCGAAGCGGTTATGCAAAGCTTTCTGCATTAGGCTCGAATTATGCAGAGTGCCTTTACTGGGATCTTTCAGGCGAGCTGAGAAAAGACGTTGTTATTAAGCTTATTCATGACGGAACTGCATTCGCTTTGAATTTTTCTGACAGAAAAAGTACGATCTGTTTGTCGCTGGGTTCATTTTTCGGAGTCGGCTTCCCCGATACAAAATTGATCTGGCCTGAGTATTGATTTTTTTGTTTGTTCGACTGTTTGTGACAATCTGTTTATAGTGTTTGAGGTATAATGTTGGCTGTACTATAAAAAGAAGTGAGGTGAAAGACTTGACAGTCATAGATCTCAGAGATGAGCTTTATAAAAGAAAGATCGAGATAATCGAAATTACCAATGATTTTATTTTTTATGCGGAGGAACTGAAAATCAACGGCGTTGATTCGGTTTATCTATACAGTTACAGTTTTTCTGAGAGTTCCGAGCTGCTTTTGTCGTGTTTTTCTTTTGAGGACGCAGCTTATATTCAGCACTTTTATTCATGTGAAAACAGTATTATCATACTGTTTGAAAACGGTTCGGGTAAGGTCTGGGTTATTAAAGTAGATAAAGCTACGGGCGAGGAGGTCTACCGAAAGAGTATTTCTTTGGTGGGACGCTTCTCAGAATGTGTTGCATTAGACGATAGCAATATAATTGTATATACAAAGTCAGACGAGGAATACAAGGGACTGTTCAACAGATGTCTGGAGCAGACAAACAGCGATTCTTTGGCGAATCTTTATGATCTTGACAAAAACATAAGATACTTTATTAAGGACTTTAATACTGCTCTGCTTGTGAAAAATAACATGATAAAGTTTTTCAGCGGCGGCAGAGAGTATATGCTTTTGAACGATCCCTTTTCGGGGGAAAAAGAAAAGGAAGCGTTTGTAAAAGAGCTTGGCAGCGAAACTGAAGAAATAAGAGATAATATTTGGTTGGTGCGTAAGAATAAATTTTTAGATCAGGTAAAAGCGGGAGAAAGGAATATTAAACTGAAACGTGTTGCTACGGCTGGTTCTAACGGTACAGTGCGGTTTGAGTGCATTTGCAGCGGCGATATTGTTTTCAGAGGCTGTTCCTATAAGCATAAACGAGAGCATTTTTGCGCTATTCCCATGGAAGGCGGAAAAATTCGCACCCTGGCTCGTGTGAAAAAGTATGACGAATATTCCCAATATTATACCGACAAAGAAAAGGGTAAAATATATTTATTAACGCATAATAACGATGAATGGAGCTTGAACGGCGAGGTAGGCACGGATATTAGTATTACGTACCCTGATTCGATCGGAGAGATCAGAAGCTGTATTGAGGACAGGTATATTATCGCTGACAGTCAGGCTGATTCTAAGGAAAAATATGCTGCTGTTTATGACAGCGCACTTGGCTTGAAGGACGTTTTTCAGGCTCGCTGCGAGGTCAAAGGGGAAATTGTTGTTTTATACTGATGTATGCACGAGGTAATTGTAATCCTCGTGCTTTTTTATATATTTCTTTCTCGGAGGATTGTAATATGAACATAAATTATGATGTGCACCTTGTAAAGTATTCAGGCGATAAATATTATTGGTATTCCGGAGAAGATGTTGACGGCGGATTTGTGCGTATTTACTCTGATGTCAACGATTTCAGCGTTAGATTTTCTTTAATTGACACTCAGGTGCCCTTGTGCGAAAAAGCAGTTGTAGAACAGTTGGCTGATTATCTGACAGACATTAAACAATGCTATTAAAGGGCAGCTTGAAGAAGGTATTTCATACAAGAAATCATTGTGCAGCTTGTAGAAAATATTTTGTAAATTTGAATCGTGAAGGGCTTTTTATAACTGTTCTGAAGAATATTCACCTTATTGTCGCAAAGCGTTGGATTATTTGAATAAATAATTATATAATACTTATGCATTATACCAATACAGTTATATCACAATTAATGCGGCAGTTAATAATTACAAAAATAATTTGAAAAATTTGTATTGAATTTGTGTAAAATATCTTGAAAAAATTGTTCTTTAGTGGTATTATATATATGTATATTTGGAATTTGTAATTGAAAAAAGCAAATAATCAAAAATTAACGGCAAAAGGGAGTGTGCATACTATGATAGACAGCGTTGTACAAAGCCTTTTGGATGATTTTCACTCGGGCAGCAGTGTCAGGGCATACGATCTGTTAGGTGCGCACAGGTCATATATGTATGGTCAGCTTGGCGTGGTTTTTCGCGTGTGGGCGCCCAATGCTGCGCAAGTATCGGTAGTGGGTGATTTCAATTACTGGAATCCCGAGGCAAATCCAATGGGCAAGCTGAGCGAAGCAGGTGTATGGGAGTGCTTTATTCCTAATGTGGTAAACGAGTACGATAACTATAAATACTGTATAGATACTCAGTGGGGAGAGCGTTTATATAAATCTGATCCCTATGCGTTCCATTTTGAAACACGTCCGAGCAACTCTTCTAAATTTTATGATATTGAGGGCTTTGAATGGGAAGACGACGATTGGCTTGAAAATAAACGATCTCTTGCAAAGGCTCGCAATACCGATGACGAGAACGATATCAGACAAAAACCAAGTATATATAACGATAAGCCTGTAAATGTCTATGAGGTTCATGCGGGCTCGTGGAGAAAAAAAGACAACGGCGACTTTTTAAGCTATATCGAGCTTGCAGACGAGCTTGTTCCGTATGCTGCCGATATGGGGTATACTCATATTGAGTTTATGCCACTTACGGAATATCCCTTCGACGGCTCATGGGGCTATCAGGTTACCGGTTATTATGCTCCTACCTCACGATATGGTACACCGCATGATTTTATGTACCTTATAAACAAGGCTCATAAAGCAGGTCTGGGCGTTATTCTTGACTGGGTTCCTGCACATTTTCCGAGAGATTCTCACGGCCTTATACGCTTTGACGGTACGTGCTGCTATGAGTATGAGGACTGGAGAAAGGGCGAACATAAAGAGTGGGGTACACTTGTATTCAATTATAGCCGTTATGAAGTGGTAAGCTTCTTGATATCAAGCGCTATGTTCTGGATGGATAAATACCATATTGACGGTATTCGTGTTGATGCGGTCGCTTCAATGCTTTATCTTGACTACAACAGAAAAGACGGCGAATGGTGTCCGAATATGTTCGGCGGCAAAGAGAATCTTGAGGCTATTGACTTCTTGAGAAAGCTTAATACTTCATGTTATGAGCTGTTCCCCGGTAATATGATGATCGCAGAGGAGTCTACGGCGTTCCCGATGGTTTCACGTCCTGCCGATACCGGCGGTCTGGGCTTCAGCTTTAAGTGGAATATGGGCTGGATGAATGATATGATGCGCTATCTGGCTCTTGATCCGATTTACAGACCATATCATCACGATAATCTGACGTTTTCGCTTATTTATGCATTCAGTGAAAACTTTATGCTTCCTATCAGTCATGACGAGGTAGTATACGGCAAATGCTCGCTTATGAACAAAATGCCCGGCGACTATAATATGAAATTTGCCGGCGTAAAGACATTTATCGCTTATATGATGGCTCACCCCGGCAAAAAGCTTACGTTTATGGGCGCAGAAATAGGACAGTTCGACGAGTGGAATTTTCAGAAGCAGCTCGATTGGGAGGTTCTTGACTACGATACACATAAGCAGCTTCAGGCATTTTTCAGAGATATGAACCGCTTTTACAGAGAAAATTCGCCTTTGTATGAAGTCGATTTTTCATGGGAGGGCTTTCAGTGGATATGCCACAGCGATTATCAGCGTTCTATTCTTTTATTCAGAAGAATTGACAAGAAGGGCGACGAGCTTATTATCGTGTGTAATTTTCAGCCAATGCTTCGTGAAGAATATATGGTAGGTGTTCCGTATGCAGGCGTTTACGCTGAGGTATTCTCTACCGAAAACGAAGGCTACGGCGGCAGCGGCTTTACAAACGGAGTTGAGATCAAATCTAAAAAGAAAAAGTGTCACGAGCTTGAAAACTCTGTTACGATCACTGTTCCCCCGTTGTCTGTAATGTATTTCAAGTGCGTGAAAAAGACAAAGGACGAGAAAAAAGAAGATCACGATAAAGCCGAGAAAAAAGAACACAAAAAGTCGGAGGGTTCAACAAAGATCAAAAAGGCTGAAAAGAAAACTGCGAAATCAGAGAGCTTAAAGACTGTTAAAGAGGAAAAAGCAAAGGATCCAGAGAATACAGAAAAAGGCGAAAAGTCTAAAAAACATCAGTCGAAAAAATCAAAGTCTGATAAAGCAGACAAAGATAGTAAAGATAAAGAGAAAGAAAGTAAAGACAAAGAGAAAGATGCCGACTCTGAAAAGCATAAGAAAGAATCGGCAAAGGATTCAAAAGGCGAATAACTTATTTTAAGCTGATTTTATATGCTTGAATTATGTGAACTATAATACAGAAAAAATTGAAATGGAGGACTTAACTATGCTACCAAAGCAGGAGGTCGTGGCAATGCTTCTTGCGGGCGGACAGGGCAGCAGACTCGGCGTACTTACAAGAAAAGTCGCTAAGCCGGCAGTTCCCTTCGGCGGAAAATACAGAATCATAGATTTTCCGCTCTCCAACTGTGCCAATTCCGGTATCGAAGCAGTTGGTGTGCTCACGCAGTATCAGCCACTTGTATTGAATGATTATTTAGGAAACGGTCAGCCTTGGGATCTTGACAACGATAACGCAGGCGTGCATATTCTTTCGCCGTATGAGCAAAAAGATGGTGCAAACTGGTATTCAGGTACGGCAAATGCTATTTATCAGAATATTAACTTTATCGAAAGATATGATCCTGAGTATGTACTCATACTTTCCGGTGACCATATCTATAAAATGGACTACTCGAAAATGATCTCTTTCCATGCAGAGCATAACGCAGACTGTACTATCGCAGTTATTGATGTTCCGCTCGAGGAGGCTTCGCGTTTCGGTATTATGAATACCAATCCTGACGGATCTATCTATGAGTTTGAAGAAAAGCCGGCTCACCCAAAGAGTACAAACGCTTCAATGGGTATTTATGTATTTAGCTGGAATAAGCTCAGAAAGTATCTTATTCTTGACGCACAGGATCCCAACAGCTCGAACGACTTTGGTAAAAACGTATTGCCCGCAATGCTTGAAAACGGCGAGAAGATGTATGCTTATCCGTTTGAGGGCTACTGGAAAGACGTTGGTACTATCGACAGCCTTTGGGAGGCTAATATGGATCTTCTTGATCCGAAAACAAAGCTTGACCTTACAGAGAAGAAAAACAAGATCTATTCTCGTAACCCCATGCTTCCGCCGCATTTCGTTGCAGACTGTGCAGATATTCAGAACTCTATGATCGCAGACGGCTGTAATGTATACGGTTCGTTGGAATTCTCAATGCTGTTCCACGGTGTAACCGTCAAAGAGGGCGCTGTTATTACAGACTCTATCTTGTTCCCCGGCGTTGTTGTTGAGGAGGGCGCACAAGTAAACTTTGCTATTGTTGCAGAGGGTACTGTTATAGGTAAGAATTCCGTAGTAGGCGCTAAGCCCGAAGAGGTTGAAAACCGTGACGACTGGGGCATTACCGTTATTGGTGAAAATCTCAATATAGGCGAGGGCGCTGTTGTAGCACCTAAGGCTATGATTGACCAAGATATTAAGGGGGTGAAGTAATGGCAGGCAGAAATATGGCAGGCATACTGCTCACAAACTTTCAGGATTCCTACATTCCCGAGCTTACTACACTCAGAACATTCAGTTCGGTTCCTTTCGGCGCAAAATACAGACTTATAGATTTCTCGCTTTCCAATATGGTCAACTCGGGTATAAGCAAGATCGGCGTTGTAACGAAGAATAACTACTTGTCACTTATGGATCATATCGGTTCAGGTAAGGCTTGGAACTTATCGAGAAGGAGAGGCGGACTTACTTTCCTGCCGCCTTTTGATAATACCGCTGACAAATATAATACATTTGTACAGACAATGGATTCTATAAGAGATTTTATCAACAACTGCTACGAAGATTATCTGCTTATTTCAAGCTCAATGAATGTTGTTAATATAGATTATCAGCAGATGTTTAACGCTCATCTCAAGAATAACGCAGATATTACAGTATGCTATCGCAAAGAATTTTTGAGCAAGGTAAATCAGGCTGAGTATCTTGTTTTGTCGCTTGACTCTAACAACAGAGTTTCAGAAGTGCTTATAAATCCGCGCGGTGTGGAATCTACCATTTGTATGATAAGAACGGCTATTGTTAAGAAGGATTTCCTGCTTGATATTGTTGACGACTGCCTGAGCCGCAGTAAGTATGACTTTGCAAGAGATGTTATTCAGCCGTGTGTTAAACAGCATAAGGTTTATGGCTATGAGGTTACAAGCTATTGTGCAGAGCTGGATACTATTCAGAATTACTTCAAAGCAAATATGGATCTTCTCAATGCTGATGTAAGAGCAGACCTGTTTAACATGAGAAATCCTATATATACAAAAGTAAGAGATGATATGCCCACAAAGTACGGTCTTGAAAGCAAGGTCAAAAACTCGCTTATCAGCCCCGGCTGTGTGATCGAGGGCGAGGTTGAAAACAGCATTATCTTTAAGGGTGTGCGTATTGCAAAGGGTGCTAAGGTGTCCAATTGTATTATAATGCAGGATTGCGATATCGGTGAGGATACAACCTTGAACTTTGTTGTATGCGACAAAGACGTTGTTGTAAATCCGAAACGTATGTTGTGCGGAATTGATTCTTATCCTGTTTGCATTTCCAAGAAAAGTGTAGTATAATATAAAGGCAGTTTCAAAAGCCCTTTGATTTCGGGCTTTTGGAGCTTGCCAAAAAACAGGGTTTGCGTTTTATGTGAATAGCAAGCCACATAGATAATATCGGATATATTATGTCTGAATTCAGGAGGTAATAAAAAATGAGAGTATTGTTTTGTACCAGCGAAGCAAAGCCTTTTGCCGCTTCGGGCGGATTGGGCGACGTTGCAGGTTCACTGCCGCAGGCGCTTCGTCAAAGAATGATCGGATGCAGAGTTGTAATGCCGCTTTACGGGGACATTCCTCAGAGCCTTCGTGACACAATGCATTATATTACAAGCTTTACTGTGCCGGTATCTTGGCGTCATCAGTATTGCGGTGTGTTTGAGGCTCGTTATAACGGAGTTCTCTATTATTTCATAGATAATGAGTATTATTTCAAGAGAAATGGCTTGTACGGTTTCTATGACGACGCAGAGAGATTTTGTTTCTTCTCCCGTGCTTGTCTTGAAATGCTTCCGTATGTTGACTTTAAGCCGGATATAATCCACTGCAACGACTGGCAGACCTCACTTGTTCCGACATACTATTATCTTTTCTATTCCCGCAACGGTTGGTATCATGATATTAAGAGTATCTTTACTATACATAATATTCAGTATCAAGGTAAATACGGCTGGGATCTTAATGAAGATATTGTCGGAATTCCTGCACAGGACGGCGCTATTCTCGATCAGGACGGCAAGCTTAACATGATGAAGGGCGCAATTGTTTGCTCAACAAAGGTTACTACTGTTTCTCCGAGCTATGCTCTTGAGATCAAAGATCCGTGGTTCAGTCACGGTCTTGACACAGCGCTTAATCTTTTCCACTATAAGCTTTGCGGTATTCTCAACGGTATCGACAACGCAAGCTACGATCCTGCAACAGACTATCATCTTTATGCAAATTATACGGCTGATAATCTCTACGGCAAGAACGAGTGTAAGAGAAGACTTCAAGAGCGTCTGAATCTTGACAGGAGAGAAGATATTCCGATAATTAGTATGGTTTCAAGACTTGTTTCTCATAAGGGACTTGATCTTGTTCGTGACGGTATCGACAACATTCTTCAGAATAATGACTGTCAGTTCGTTATCTTGGGTTCCGGTGACGCAGAGTATGAGGACTTCTTCAGAAATCTCCAGTGGAGATATCCGGGCAGAGTATGCTCATGCTTCGGCTATGTAAACGAGCTTGCAAGAAAGATCTATTCCGGTTCTGATATATTCCTTATGCCGTCTAAGAGCGAGCCTTGCGGACTTTCGCAGATGATAGCTCTCAGATATGGCACAATTCCTGTTGTACGTGAGGTAGGCGGACTTAAAGACTCCATTCACGACAGTCAGGACGGCTACGGCAACGGATTTACTTTCCGTAACTATGATACATGGGATATGGTTGGTGCTGTTAATCGTGCTATCGGCGGTTACTGGAACAGAGATGGTTGGATAAAGCTCATCTGGAGAGCTATGACTACCGATTATAGCTGGGACAGATCTGCAAGCGACTATATCAACGTATATAATGACGCACTTCGTCAGCCTAATCCGTAATATTAATAATTACATAAAAACGCAGACCTCGGAAAATCCGAGGTCTGTTTCCTTAATACAAAATTCCGTCATAATACTGCAAAAGCAGAAGTGTTACTTCGTCGTAATTCGGTTCGGCGTTGTAATAAGATAAATATGTGTCTGTGAGAGTATCACTGAACGATTCAACCACCTTATCGTCAACGGCGTGTTCTTTTGATTTCAGGTACTCTATTGTCTGTGCGTCATAACAGTAGTTATCAAACAAAACATTGTTTGCAGCCTGCACCTGACTTGCATAAGTTTCAGGATCAACACAATTTTTATAATCATCATCAACGAAGTATAAGACAGACAGATAACCGGAATACTTTATATAATCGTTATCACTTCTTGTACAAGCAAGATAAGAAAAAAAGTTTGCTTCGTTTTCAAACATATATCCTTTCAGATGTGTAAGCTCATGAGCAACAACACTCGGATAATATGAAGAAGAAAGATACTTTGTGTAGTTTGCTTCCATAGAAAACGGAAAATATACGCCTATAACATTTGCCTGATACATAAAGTATGAGCCAAACATACCTTTAGGATCAGGATAATATCCACCGAAACGAGGGTATTCATCTTTGAGTGAACGCAGCGCTTCTTTTATCTCAGACTCAATGTTGTCTTGTTTTACTATATAGTGATTTTCGTCACGTTCCATTTTGCCGCAAAGTGTGTTGCACTGTTCAACTATGTAGCTTCGCAGTATTTCAAGCTCTTTAACAGAATACTTTTTGTCGATATGACCGTTTATATTAAGCTTTGAGCAGCCGTATGGTATCGAACAGTTTAATGTCATAACAAGTGCGATCGTGAGCAGAAATATCAAAAACGATTTCAGGTATGTTACAGTGAACTTTACGTATCGTTTTCTTTTGCGCAAAAATATAAGCAAGAAAGAAATAACAATTGCGGCAATAGCTGTGCATACCGCAAAACCTACGAGTATTTCACCAACAGAAAACGGAGCAAGACTTGTAAGTCTGCCGTAGGTATAAGCCCATATCCGGAAAATATGGTCAGTATAAAAATCGCAGAACACCTTTATTCTTGCTAAAATGTTGAGTACAATCACAACAAGAAAATACACGGCGGTAAATATCCAGAATTTTTTATGGATCTTTTTTTTACTCTCTGAAACGCTTGTAGGGGGAAGGTCTGTTTTTGTTGTTTTTTGCTTTTCTATTACTGCCATAGTATACCTCGTATTTACTTATTCTGATTATATATACCGTTTTTGTATATGTATTCAATGTCTTTTTTTATTTGTACAGACAGCTTTTCGAGATCGTCAAACTTCTGTTCGTCACGTACGAATTCCAAAAGCTGTGTGCGTACGGTTTTACCGTATATACAGTCGTTATAATTGTTTAAAATATGTGTTTCTATGTTCAATGAATCACCGCTGACTGTGGGGCGTGTTCCTATGTTTGTAATAGCTTCGTAGCGTTTGCCGTCTATTATGACAAAAGATGCATACACACCTTTTCTCGGCGTGACAAAATGCTTCGGTAGATTCTGATTTATAGTAGGTATACCTACCGTTCTGCCGTTGTGCCTACCCTCTGTAATAACGCTTTCAACCGAAAAGGGCATGCAGAGCAGCTTGTTTGCTATGCGTATTTCTCCTGT
>JAFPLH010000078.1 GCA_017402845.1 Clostridia bacterium | reverse complement strand
TTGCGGGGTTCTAAGGGGCAGCGAGTCTCGCCTGCCGGCTCGGTCGGTGCTTCTGCTTCGCAGAGTTCTCCACCGGAGAACCGCACCCCATTAGCCGCCGGAGGCACGCTCCAGCCCTTTGCAAGGGGTGAATTTCAACACCGTCCTACGGACTGTGTTGAAAGAGGGGACGCTTTGGCAGAAAGCGTCCCCTTATATAATAAATTTACTAATAGTTTATTTACTTGTTCAAAAACCCTGAATGGTATCATTGTATTATTCAGTAGTGAAAATTTAATAGCTAAAATCAATGATGATATACACATAATAAACGTATATAATAGCAATACAATTCGTCACAATATAGATGATATTTATAACGTAAATATAAAAGTATTATACAAGAATTTTAATACTATACAAACACGTCATAAAAATGACGAAAAACAATATATAAAAGTGTAAAATTATTTATGGTTATATTGACATTAAAGACTTGAAAGTGGAAAATTATTATGCTAAAATATAAATAATAATATCTAAATGTTGTTTGTGTAAACTTTTGTTGCATTTGTGGAGGTATACTTGATTAACAACACATATTGATATTATTAAGTATGGGAGTAATATATTGTGGAGAAAAAGTCTAAGGGAAGGTGATATTAAAGAAACACATTCAGAATACGTATCCGGAAGGCATTGTGGAGGAATGCTGTTATTTCGGATAAATGCGAACGTATTTTAAAAAAAATAAAGGAGGAAAATAACTATGAAGAAAAAGGCATTAAGATTAAGCAAGCGCTTTTGTACATTTATGCTTGCTATGCTGTTAGTAATGGGAACATTACACCCGATAAGCAGTGTGCTTGATCTTTCAACAACTGCAAGTGCAGCAGAAACAGAAGCTGAAAATGTTGAAAAAACAGAGAATGAAGATCCACCAGAATTAATAAGAGTTGTATTTTCAGACGAAACAGAATTTGAAAATTTTAAAGCATCAAATTCAGATGAGATGAGTAAAAAAGAAACTGATATTCACAAAAGCGGCTCAACATATAAGAGTGGAAATGGTACTACTTTCCCTGGTGGTTTGTCTGTTGGTGATAGATTTTATAACGGAAGCTACCTTCATATCAATAATACGGTGTATATTCATGCCGGCGGAACATATTCAAAAACAATTGGTGACACGTTTACTTTCAGTTGCAGTGGTGGAAAATGGTATCAATGTACTGCCACATATGGTAAGAATGATCAGCATGAAAGACCTGAAGCATACTTTTCGTTAAAAACGCCGAACACACAAGAATTGACGATTACCTGCTCAGATGTTACATATCCTAATAAACCAAGTCCTTCTGTAACAAAAAATTTGAGTGGTGCAAGTGTTACTTACCATTGGAGTCCGGTTTCACCTTCAGATGCAGGCTCATATTCGGTTTATGCGACTACCGGAGCAACGGATACATACACATCGGGTACATCAAATACGGTAAATGTAAAAATCAACCAAGCACCAATATCTCCGATAATTACCTGTCCTGATGTAACTTATCCGAGTACTTTTACTCCATCAATAACAGGTAATACCGGTGGCGGAGCAGTTAAATATAAATATAAATTAGAAACTCAACCGGATTCAGCTTATACCACTGTTAAACCAACTGTTCCAGGAAAATATAACGTAATAGCAGAAGTTGAATCAACAACGAACTATTTAGCCGGCACGTCAAACGTAGTTGTTGCTAATATTAACAAAGCACCAATTTCTCCCACAGTTAATGTTAGTGATGTGACTTATCCGACAAAACCCAGTCCGACTGTTTCCGGAAATACAGGTAACGGAAGTGTGACTTATTATTACAGTAAATCGGCTGATTCGGGTTTTGGTACGGAAGTACCGAGTACGGCAGGTAAGTATTACGTTTATGCTGTTGTTGGAGAAACAACAAATTATTTGGGCGGCACAACTCCTACTAAACCTTTTAATATTCTCAAAGCAGATCCGCAATATGATCCGCCGGTAGGCAAGAACCTTGATTACAACGGTTCGGCTCAACAGCTTGTTACTCCCGGAAAGGCAACGGGCGGAACGATGAAGTATAGCTTAGATGAAAACGGTCCATTTGGTACAGAGAGTCCGACCGGAACTCAACCGGGTAAATATCCGGTATATTACAAGATATTCGGAGACGAAAATCATAACGATTTAGGACCTTTCAGCGTTAATGCAACAATTACCGATAATACTCCAAGTACCACAAGCTCAAACACATCAAGTAATACAAGCTCAAATACTTCAAGTAATACGAGCTCAAACACATCAAGTAATACAAGCTCGAATACGTCAAGTACTGCAAGTACAACTACTTCAAGTGAAACGAGTTCAAACACATCAAGCAATGTAAACTCACAAGCTGAAGAAGATACAAACCCGCATTTTTCCGCTACTATTACCGCATATAATATAGATGAAAACGATACGCCGACAGTAACGGCTTATCAGATCGTAGAGGGAAAATACAGCAACGGTTATCTTGCAAAATATATTCTTTGCAAAGAACTTGGCAGCGCATTGACAATTGCAGATCTTTCTGCTCCTACCGAAGATGAGGTTGCAGCAATTGCATCTGCTATTCGTTCAAATACAATAGAACCTACAAAAATCGCAATGACTCGAAGTGCAGATCCCGATCATGAAGGCAAGGTAAAATACACAGCAAAAGCAGAACCCGGTATGTATTTGATACTTGTAACAAATTCAAAGGTTGGCTATATTTATAACCCTGCAATTTTGGCTGTTAATGTTAAAGACGGAGCGGATATAGAACATTCAATCGTCGGCAATGATGTTGATATGGAATCATATTTCGACTATCCGCCCGAAGCATATATCAAATCCAGCCAGGTTATGATGGAAAAGTACATAGTAAATTCTGAAGGTCAGGAAATTAAAGGTACAACGGCAGCATATGGAGAAACTGTTGATTTCAGAATTACAAGTATGACAATTCCTTCATATTCTCACGAATACAGCGATCCCGTATACAAGATTACAGATACACTCAAGAGTAACGGCTTTATTGGTGTAAAGAACCTTACAGTAAAGGTAGACGGAGCTGCACTTGCTGCAAGCGACACTACTTATACTGTAACAGGAAAAGATAAAGACGGTAAAGATGTATCGTTGGATAAAGCAGTAGGATTTGAAGTTTCTTTTAACAGCAATTATATTTATGATAATCAGCAGAGAAAGGTAGTTATTGAGTATAGTTCGGTTATTGCAGATACAGCAGGCTATAACTACGAAGAAAATGCAAATACAGCTAAGCTTGAATTCAGCAACACTCCCGGACATACTGAAACTGTCAGATCAACTACATATCACTACACACTTGCAATAGGCGGCGATATTGACGGTGAAGACGACAGATATCCCGATCCTGATACAGATGTACCTCCTCCGATCATTAAGGTTTCTGAGGATTGCAGTGATTATGATGTTTGCACAGATACAGACGGAACTACGGTTCTCAAGAATAAAAAAGCACTTCCCGGGGCAGAATTTAAACTGTATAACAAATTTGACTGTAAAGAAGAAAACAAAGTCAGAACAGCTATTTCTGATGAATTCGGTAGAATCAGATTCTTTGGTTTGAAAGCAGGAACATATTACCTCAAAGAGACAAAAGCTCCTACCGGCTATGAGATCAAGGATACTGTATATGTTATAGAGTTGACATCTCAGTTTGATAATATCGGTGTAATGATCAATTATACTATGAATATCTATATTGCAGATGAAAACGGTCAGCCGGGAGAAGCTGTTAAGACAGCATCTTATACAAACGGCACTGAGCGTACAGTTAATGAAGAAGACGGTTCTGTTACAAATGATCTTATTACAGATCCCGGTACAAACGATCCGTTGCTCATTATCAATACCGATCTTCCTGAACTTCCTACAACGGGCGGTATCGGAACAATACTTCTTACAGTAGTTGCAACTCTTGGTATGGCATACTTTATGACAATGTATCTTTCAAATAAGAGAAACAAAAGAGTAAATATTGTTTGATTTTTTGCAATGCCGCATAATAAACGGTATTTATGCGGCGTTGTTGTAAAGCACTAAAACAGAACGGAAGTGTACTGCTTTATCTGGGCAGTACACTTCCTAAAGAATATAGAATATAGTTTTTTTGCTTTTCGCAAATTGAAAATATCTGATTGCCTGCTTAGGGAGTGGACTATGAGAAAATCCAAAAAGAAATATAACAAAACAAAGTCTGTTGTTTCAATAATAGGATTTTTAGTTTGTACAGCACTGCTCGTATATCCTCTTGTAAGTGACAGGTGGAACAAATACCGCGATGAGCAAATAATTGAAAGATATATAGATGAAGTTAATAACGGTGATCCTTCCTTCTATGAAAATGAGCTTCAAAAGGCGAGTCAATACAACGAAAAACTGGCTCTGCTCAAAAAACATATGGTTACCTCGCTTTCAAGAGAAACAAGCGAAGAATACGAGTCTATTCTCGACGCAACGGGTACGGGCATAATGTGCTATATAGAGATCCCTAAGATAGGGCTGACTGAACCCGTATATCATTATTCTTCCGATGAATCACTTGAAAAGGGAATAGGTCATATTCACGGAAGCTCACTTCCGATAGGAGGAAAGAATACATTCTGTATTCTCACAGGACACAGAGGACTGCCCTCACAAAAGCTGTTTACCGATCTTGACCGAATGGAAAAGGGCGATATGTTCTATATCCATATACTCGGTCATACTCTTGCTTATAAGGTCTGTGAAATTAAGGTAGTTTTGCCCAATGACGTTGGCGATCTCGTATTAGAAGAAGACCGTGATATCGTTACTTTGGTAACGTGCGATCCATACGGAGTAAATACACACAGAATGCTTGTTTTTGGAGAACGCACAGAGTTTGACGAAACGAATGTTGAAAGCGGACGTGTTACGACAGAACAGCATAAGCTTGTTGTTGATCCGGCATTAGTAATTCTTATAGGTTTTATTGTCTTTATAATAATAATGGTAATAACAGAGATATCAAAGACTCTCGGTGAAAAGAGAAGGACTGTTATTGATCTTGAAGAAGAAACCGAAGAATTGCAGGAAAAGCCGGAAACGGTCAAGAGAGAAAGACATTTTTCAAAACCGCACCCGATCTTATATATTAAGGAAAGACTTTCTCAGATGTCTGCAAACAAGCCTCAACGCAGAAGAAAGCCTGTAAGATATGATTACGAGAGCTTTTATTACGATGATTATGATGATTATGAGTATGAATATGAGATCATACGAGTAAAGCGTCGCCCACGTAAACGCTCACACCAAAAGAGCCGGAAGAAATCCTTTGTTTTAGGATTGGCAATGGGCTTAGGTATTGCGGGCGTAATAATAATCATTTACAGATTTATTAAAAAGAGAAAAGAAAGGGGAACAGAGGATAATGAGCAATAATTATCAATTTTGCTCAAAGTGAAAGGGGTTGAAATATAAATGCGAAGATTTTTTCTGATATTGGCTTGTACGCTTATATTGTTGACAGGAGTAATCTCAGTTTCTGCACAAGCCGTTTCAATGCCCCCGATTGAAGATAAAGCTGCCAGTCTGAGAATTGAATTTGTTGTCGGAACAAACGGGCAAAAAGTAATGGTTTCAGGTGCTGTAATATCCATTTGCAAGATCGCTGACCTTGAATGTAAAAATGGTGCGGCACGATACACACTATTACCCGAATATCGTTCTCTGCAAAAACAAAAAAACGGTGTTGATGTTACATTTGACGGCTTGAAAGCTTCTCAATCAAAAGAACTTGCAAGAAAGCTATCAGAACTTGTTACTGATACAAAGCTTACTAAGAAAACAGGAAATAACGGTCAATGTAAGTGGGACAATTTACCTAAAGGAATGTATCTTGTAAGAGAAATCGGAAAACAAGGAGTTGCCGCTAAATATACTACATTTGAACCGTATCTGATCTCAGTTCCGCTGGGATATGCATATCCTGATGAAGACGCTTATTGGCAGTATGATGTAGAATCGCACCCGAAAAGTATAGTGTTAAGTGAAAATGATTCTGAAACTGATACAATACCTCCGCCGTATTCTGATAGTGAAAAATTTGATACAGATTCTTTATCAGATACGGATATCATAACGGATACTGAAACTATTACAGATCCAGATACAGAGTCAGCGTCTGATCCTGATTCGCATACTGATTCTGCTTCAGATTCAGACTCAGATTCAGACTCAGACTCCGATTCCGATTCAGACTCAGATTCAGATTCAGACTCAGATTCAGATTCCAATACTGATACGCATACGGACTCAACAGATACAGATTACCCCCATACACCAACAGAACCAGATCCATATAACAGTGATCCCGGCAACAATAACTATTACAGTAATCCGGTCAATCCTACTCCGAACAATCCCGTAAACAATCAATCAACAACAGGCGGCTGGGGAAAGGTTATTACAGGTGTAAGAAGAAATATTGCGTTGCCGTCCATAATAATGGCAGCTTCATTGTTTGTAATGGCTGCTGTAATGGTCTTGAAAAAAAGAGATAAGAATAATACATAATTGTATTGAAATCACTTTTTTACAGTAAACGTAAATAAATACTTGACACAGTAAAAAATGCATGATATAATGTACTAAATTAAACCGTTGAAGCGGAGATAAAGCTGATGATGCTTCCACAGAGAGCCTGCGATGATGAGAATCAGGTGAAAAACAAGTCAGCAAATGGACCGCCGAGGGCGCAGTCAAATATTATTGTGATATATAATAGAGTATTCTGCGACGTGTTGGCATACGTTAGTTGTCGGGGATATGTTGGTATCCTGCAAAGTGCGCAATTATTTATTGCGAATCAAGGTGGCACCGCGGATATAGTCAGTTATTCGTCCTTGGCAGAATGAATGTTCTGCTAAGGACTTTTTTGTTTGGCAGAACAAAAGGGAGTTTTTTTATGCGAATATTACCAGATTTTGAAACAGTAAAAGAGTATGCAGAATGTGGAAAATACGATATCCTGCCGGTAAGCTGCGAGATATTATCCGATATCTGTACTCCTATTGAAGCGGTAAAGATACTGAAAAATCATTCTACTCATTGTTTTATGCTTGAATCGGTAGCAAATAACGAAAAGTGGGGGCGCTATACTTTTTTAGGGTTTGATCCAAAAACACAGATCACAGCCTGCGGAAGCGAGCTTATTATCGGAGATATAAAAATGGTTACCTGTGATCCAAGCATACAGATAAGACAGGTGCTGTCAAATTACAGAAGCCCGAAATTCGATTATCTGCCGACATTTACAGGCGGACTCACAGGCTATTTTTCATACGATTTTCTGTCATACAGCGAGAGATCGCTTGTAAGTGATATTCCCGATACAGATCACTTCAAAGATGTTGATCTTATGCTGTTTGATAAAATAATCGCTTTTGACCACTACAAACAAAAAATTATACTCATAGTTAATATGAGGTTATCCGAGGGCGAATCGGGATACAACAGAGCAATTCTTGAATTGAAGCAGCTTGCCCAATTGCTTAAGGAGGGCAAAAGCATTAAAGATCAGGCAGGACATATGACAAGCGACGTAAAAGCGTTGTTCGATAAAGAAGAATATTGCAGTATGGTAGAGAAAGCAAAAAAGCATATCATAGAGGGAGATATTTTTCAGATCGTACTCTCCAACCGTTTCAGCGCAGATTTCGAGGGCAGCCTGCTTAATACGTATCGTATTCTAAGAACGCTCAATCCTTCGCCTTATATGTTTTATTTTTCAGGTACAGACGTAGAGATCGCCGGAGCGTCACCCGAAACACTTGTAAAGCTTGACAACGGGAAGCTGCATACTTTCCCTCTTGCGGGAACTCGTCCGAGAGGAAAAACAGACGATGAGGATAAAGCGCTTGAAGCAGAGCTTCTCTCAGACGAAAAAGAGCTTGCAGAACATAATATGCTTGTCGATCTCGGAAGAAACGATCTCGGAAAGATCAGTAAATTTGGAAGTGTAAAGGTAGATAAGCTTCATAGTATCGAGCGATTTTCGCACGTTATGCATATAGGCTCAACCGTCAGCGGCAGTATTGATATAGGCTATGACGCACTTGACGCTGTAAGAGCAGTATTACCTGCCGGCACTCTTTCGGGTGCGCCGAAGATCAGAGCTTGTCAGCTAATAAGCGAGCTTGAGCAAAACAAAAGAGGCATATACGGCGGTGCTATCGGATATATTGATTTTACAGGCAATTTAGACGTATGCATTGCAATTCGTATTGCCTACAAGAAAAACGGAAAGGTTTTTGTAAGAAGCGGCGCAGGTATAGTTGCAGATTCGGTTCCTGAAAAGGAATATCAGGAGTGCGTCAATAAGGCTGCTGCTGTGATAAAAGCCTTGCAGCTTTCAGAGGAGGTAGATTTATGATACTTCTTATTGATAATTACGATAGTTTTTCATATAACCTTTATCAGTTGGTCGGTGAGCTTTGTCCCGATATTAAGGTTATCAGAAATGATGAAATGACTGTTGAGGAGATAGAGAAGCTTTCTCCGGATAAGATCATTATTTCTCCCGGTCCCGGCAGACCGGAAAACGCAGGTATAATTGTAGAAGCGGCAAAAACGGTTTGCAGGCATATTCCCACTTTAGGCGTTTGTCTGGGACATCAGGCAATATGTCAGGCATACGGGGCAGCTATTACCTACGCAAAAAGACTAATGCACGGCAAACAGTCCGAAATAAAGCTTGCAGGAGAGTCGCCGCTGTTTAGCGGACTGCAAGATAATATCCTTGTAGCAAGGTATCATTCACTTGCGGCGGACAGTTCAACCTTGCCCGAATGTCTTGAGGTCACAGCAATTGCAGATGACGGAGAAATAATGGCAGTACAGCACAAGGATTATCCAATATACGGAGTACAGTTTCACCCCGAATCAATAATGACTCCACAGGGAAAGGATATACTTAAAAATTTTATTTACGGAGGTAATTTCAGATGATAAAGGAAGCTATTGTAAAAATTGTAGATAAACAAGATCTCACATATGACGAGGCATATCAGGTTATTACAGAGATCATGACAGGTCAGACCACAGCAACACAAAATGCAGCATTTCTTGCGGCTCTCTCAACAAAAAGCACAAAAGCCGAAACAATAGAGGAGATAACAGGCTGTGCAGCCGCTATGCGTGACGCAGCTATCAAGTTTGAAAATGACCTTGATCTGCTTGAAATAGTAGGCACCGGCGGAGATAATGCCCATAGCTTTAACATTTCAACAACTTCAGCTTTTGTTATTGCAGCCGCAGGCATAAAGGTTGCAAAACACGGCAACAGAGCAGCTTCTTCACTTTGCGGAACGGCAGATTGTCTTGAAGCTCTCGGTGTAAATATCAGCCTTGAGCCCGAAAAATGCAAAGAGCTTCTTGAAAAGGTTGGCTTCTGCTTCTTCTTTGCTCAAAAGTATCATACATCTATGAAATATGTCGGAGGTATCCGCAGAGAGCTCGGAATAAGAACAGTATTCAATATTCTGGGACCTCTTACAAACCCGTCTTATCCGCAGCACCATTTACTTGGAGTTTATGACCGTACTCTTATCGAGCCGATAGCTCAGGTTCTTATGAAGCTCGGCTCGAAAAACGGAATGGTAGTTTACGGAAATGATAAGCTTGATGAAATATCTTTAAGCTCGTCTACAAGCGTATGCGAGTATAAAGACGGTTGGTTGAAAACGTATGAGATCACTCCGGAAGAATTCGGATTTGAACGCTGTACAAAAGATGATCTGAAAGGCGATACTCCAACAGAAAACGCAAAGATAACAAGAGGCATTTTAAGCGGTGAAATAAAAGGTCACAAGAGAAACGCTGTACTGCTTAATGCTGGTGCGGCAATATATATCGGCGGAAAAGCTTCTTCAATGAAAGAGGGCGTATTGTTGGCAGAACAGCTTATCGACAGCGGCAAGGCGTTGAGTGTTCTTGAAGATCTGATCGTACTTTCAAATCAGTGAGGTAGAGTATGAACATACTTGACGAACTTGCAGAATACGCAAAAGAGCGTGTTCGGATAAAGCAGCAGAATTGCAGCCTTGACGAGATACGCAAGCTTGCTTTGTCGCTTCCGAAGGGCAGCTTTGAGTTTGAAAAAGCTTTAAAAAAAGACGATATAGCTTTTATCTGCGAATGTAAAAAAGCCTCGCCCTCAAAAGGAATTATCGCAGAGAATTTTCCGTATTTACAGATAGCGAAGGATTACGAATTTGCAGGTGCAGATTGTATATCTGTGCTTACAGAGTCGAAATGGTTTTTAGGAAAAGACGAATATCTGAAAGAGATAGCAGAAAATGTAAGTATACCTTGTCTGCGCAAGGATTTTACCGTAGACGAGTATATGATATACGAAGCAAAAATTCTCGGTGCAAAGGCGGTATTGTTGATATGCGCAATACTTATGCCGGAGCAGATCACAGAGTATCTGAAAATTTGTGATCTGCTTGGAATTTCCGCATTGGTAGAAGCTCATAACGAAGCAGAGGTTAAAACTGCCGTAAGCTGCGGCGCAAGAATAATAGGAGTGAATAACAGAGATCTGCGGGATTTCACTGTGAATACAGATAACAGCAGAAAAATGAGAGAGCTTATTCCCGACAATGCAATATTTGTATCAGAAAGCGGAATTAAAACAGCAGATGATATTGAACTTCTCCGCAGCATTGGAGCAAACGCTGTACTTATCGGTGAAACTCTTATGAAAGCAGAAAATAAGTCTGCAAAGCTCAGGGAGTTGAAGGGCGTATGACAAAAATAAAAATGTGCGGTATGATGAATACATCAGACGTTATCGCAGTAAAAGAACTGAAGGTCGATTATGCAGGGTTTATTTTGTCACAAGGCTTCAAACGGTCAATATCGTATAATACTTTTGACGTACTACTGGGTTATCTTGCTGATACCAATATAAAGAAGGTCGGCGTGTTTGTAAATGAAAGTATTGATCTTATACTAAACCGCTATTCAGATAAGATAGATATAATACAGCTCCACGGCAGCGAGGACGATAAATATATCGAAAAGCTGAAAAGCGCTGTAAACAAACCGATAATAAAAGCTTTTAAGATAAAAACAGAAGATGACGTAAAAGCGGCGCAGCGATCAAAGGCAGATATGATACTGCTCGATTCGGGCGTGGGTTCGGGCAAGCTGTTCGATCACGGATTGTTAGATACCATACAGCGTGACTATTTTCTTGCAGGCGGACTTGACGCAGAGAATATCGGAGATATTCTGAATAAGCTGTCGCCTTATGCCGTAGACATAAGTTCGGGTATAGAAACAAACGGAAAGAAAGATATAATAAAAATGAAAGCGTTTGCAAACGCTGTAAGGAGGAAAACATGACGAACAGTAAAGGACGTTTCGGTGTACACGGCGGTCAGTATATACCCGAAACTCTTATGAACGCCGTAACAGAGCTTGAAAAAGCTTACGAATACTATAAAAATGACAGTGAGTTCAACAGAGAGCTTACAGAGCTTCTCAATAATTATGCAGGCAGACCGTCGCTTTTGTACTATGCTCAGAAAATGACAAAGGATCTCGGCGGTGCGAAAATATACCTCAAACGAGAGGATCTTAATCATACAGGATCTCATAAAATAAACAATGTACTCGGTCAGGCTTTGCTTGCAAAGAAAATGGGAAAGAAAAGACTTATCGCAGAAACGGGCGCAGGTCAGCACGGCGTTGCAACTGCAACTGCTGCTGCACTTCTTGATATGGAATGTGTTGTATTCATGGGTGAGGAGGACACAAAGCGTCAGGCTCTCAATGTGTATAGAATGAGATTGCTCGGCTCAAAGGTGATACCCGTTACAACAGGTACCGCTACTCTGAAAGACGCAGTTTCAGAAGCAATGAGAGAGTGGACTACACGTATAGATGATACTCATTACTGTCTTGGTTCTGTTATGGGGCCACATCCTTTCCCGACAATAGTTCGTGATTTTCAGGCAGTAATTTCAAGAGAATCAAGAGAGCAGATACTCAAAGCCGAGGGCAGACTCCCCGACGCAGTAATTGCTTGTGTGGGCGGCGGCTCTAATGCTATCGGCAGTTTCTATCACTATATCAATGATGAAGGTGTACGTCTTATAGGCTGCGAGGCAGCCGGCAGAGGAATAGATACCTTTGAAACAGCAGCAACCGTGAATACAGGCAGACTTGGTATTTTTCATGGTATGAAATCATACTTCTGTCAGGACGAATACGGTCAGATAGCACCGGTATACTCAATTTCGGCAGGTCTGGATTATCCCGGTGTAGGGCCTGAGCATGCATATCTTCACGACATTGGCAGGGCTGAATATGTTCCGGTAACAGATGACGAGGCTGTTAATGCTTTTGAATATCTTTCAAGAACAGAGGGAATTATCCCCGCTATTGAATCAGCTCATGCGGTTGCATACGCTTTGAAGCTTGCTCCTACTCTCAATAAAGACAAGATACTTGTTATTACCGTTTCGGGCAGAGGAGATAAGGACTGTGCCGCAATTGCAAGATACAGAGGGGAGAATATTTATGAGTAATATTAAAAAAGCATTTGAAAACGGAAAAGTATTTATCCCGTTTATTACGTGCGGTGATCCCGATCTTGATACAACGGCAAAAGTCGTTCGTGAAATGGAGAAAAACGGAGCAGATATTATTGAACTGGGAATTCCGTTTTCCGATCCAACAGCAGAGGGTCCCGTAATACAGGGTGCAAATATACGAGCTCTTGCAGGCGGTGTTACAACAGACAAAATATTTGAGTTTGTTTCAAAGCTGAGGGAAGATGTAAAAATACCGCTTGTATTTATGACGTATGCAAATGTAGTGTTTTCGTATGATATAGAAAGGTTTATGAAGCGCTGTCGTGATACGGGAATTGACGGAGTTATTCTGCCTGATGTTCCGTTTGAGGAAAAGGAAGAATTTCAGACAATTGCAAAGAAATACGGTATTGACTTTATTTCTCTGATCGCTCCGACATCTTTCGACAGAATAGCTATGATCGCAAAAGAAGCCGAAGGCTTTATTTATATTGTATCAAGTCTGGGCGTTACGGGAGTAAGAAGCGAGATCACAACAAATATCGGTGATATAGTAAAAGTGGTAAGAGAAAACACAGATACGCCGTGTGCAGTTGGATTCGGCATTTCAAAGCCGGAGCAGGCAAAAGCGATGACAGAGGTATCAGACGGAGCAATTGTCGGTTCTGCAATAATTAGACTTCTCGAAAAATACGGAAAAGAAGCCGCACCGTATGTAGGCGAATATGTAAAGCAGATGAAAGACGCAGTTTCAGTTTAGGGCACCTCTAAAAACCTCACGCCG
This sequence comes from Clostridia bacterium, assembly GCA_017402845.1. GTDB lineage: Bacteria > Bacillota > Clostridia > Oscillospirales > Acutalibacteraceae > RUG592. The sequence continues at coordinate 116 of JAFPLH010000078.1, read as the reverse complement.
TCCATCTGCACCGTATCTTCAGCCGTCATCTTGCACAAAAAATCTTGACATACGTCAGTATGAGTCTCGCCTGCCGGCTCGGTCGGTGCTGTTGCCTTGCGGCAACGTCTGCCACC
>JAFPLH010000077.1 GCA_017402845.1 Clostridia bacterium | reverse complement strand
TTCAGATGTGCCGTAGATTTAGTCGGCAGACGGCACTTTAAAATCGCCGGCATACTGACGTATGTCAAGATTTTTTGTGCAATATGACGGCTGAAGATACGGTGCAGATGGACGGCGTGAGGTTTTTAGAGGTGCCCTATAATACTAATTAATATACACATTTTTTGTTTTTATAAACACTCAAAGAATTGCAGACATCACTCACAAAAAATCCGACTCTTTCACAAACACCGCTTTCATTGAATTATTCGTCATATTCGGCGCTATTTTCCGTATCAAAAATGATCTCTTTCTTTACGCCTATATCTTCTTCACAATTATACTGTGCAATACAATTATAATTATCATTTTCGGCTGTGATCTTAATATTTCTGCCGATTATTTTTTTATCGCCGTACTCAAAAACTTCACGCAAAAGCAACTCCGTATTCAGATAATCACTCACAGCATTTTCAGTAAGTATAACCTTTTTATCACCGTAATAATAAATATCCTCGTCAACAAAAGAAAAAGCGGCTTTCTTCTCCCGAAACACAAAGCGTTCTTCATCAACAAAAGATAGATAATCAGAATTCACCCCGACAGACTGAAAGCTCAGTGGTATCAACAGCCCGTATACTCTTACATTTCTCCTGTGTATACCGTCACTATATATACTCTTGTACGTATACTCTTTAGGAATAATTATCTTCTGTGTACGCACGGTTTTTGCAATAACAGCTCCCTGTGCGGTATCAAGAACAGTACTCCCCAGAGGAGTTTTAACAAATCCGCTTATCAAAAGGTTTCCTTTTGCAACGGCGTCACCCGATTTTACAACAGCCATACCCTTTTGAGCATCGACTCTTATTATTTGTGCCTCACAGTCCGCAACAATATTACAAGGCAATGCCTGTACATCACCTTGTTTGATAGTTTCAGAAATATTCACCTCTCCGCTGCTGCCGTCAATGTTCACCGTGATCCAAGAAACATCTCCGAATGCGATCAGCGCCTTGTTCTGAACGTCACGCAAGCTGCTAAATTTATTGTAAACGCCCTCATACACACCAACGCTTTCCATAACATTTTTAGCACGCCAAACGCTCATATTCTCGAAGCCGTAAACATCAATATTCCACACAAACAACGACAGCACGTTGAATACAGCCAAAAACAAAACGCCCCCCACAAGCAAACCCTTTCGGTTTTTGTGTCTGTTCACAATAAAAGGCAAGCCGTATTTTTCGCAAATGTGTACTCTTACGCTTTTATGCTTAACAAGCTTTTTTATATACTTAAAATTACCTGCTGAGGTGCGGCAGAAAACATTTCCGCCAATACTTTTTACTCCCCAAACGGAAACACCGTTTTGTGTGAGAACATTTACAAATCTTTCGGGCATACTTCCCGATATTTTAAGTGTAACATATCCCTTAAAAAACCTAAAAATTCTCACCTGTCATTCACCGCCAATCTTCAAATTCAACGCTCAGAATTTTGCCTTCAACAATAATTGACGTTACAGTGAGAAGCTTAATATTAAGGTATCTGCCGCCAACAGTAAGCAAACCCTCGTTTGTTTTTATTTTGATGTATAAATCGCTGTACTCGTCTACACCCTTACAGCCGTCAACCGTTATTTGCTTGTCACCGAAAAGCTGTATATTCGGCGTATTAGCAATATCCTGCGGCAACAGATCATTCAGCTTTCTTTTAGGTCTTAGATTTTTATCTGTATACTCCAACGCTATCATACTCCCACATTATAGTATTACATTATATGACAGTGCAGTTTAATGTATACACAGACAAAAAAAGGCGCTGCAAAAACCTGATGTTTTGCAGCACCATTTGGAGGCGTCACCCGGATTTGAACCGGGGAATGAGAGTTTTGCAGACTCTTGCCTTACCACTTGGCTATAACGCCTTATAAAAATTAAAGAGCGGATGACGGGGCTCGAACCCGCTACCTCCACCTTGGCAAGGTGGCGCTCTACCAGATGAGCTACATCCGCAAATTTGGTGCCTCCGGGTGGAATCGAACCGCCGACACAGGGATTTTCAGTCCCTTGCTCTACCGACTGAGCTACAGAGGCAAAAGTGGCGACCCGAAACGGGCTCGAACCGTCGACCTCCAGCGTGACAGGCTGGCGTTCTAACCAACTGAACTACCGGGCCATTTCTGGTGGGAACAATAGGGCTCGAACCTATGACCCTCTGCTTGTAAGGCAGATGCTCTCCCAGCTGAGCTATGCTCCCATTTCAACCACTTTTGTTTTCTCGCCGCTGTATCTCAGCGACGTATATTATAATACACTATTCCTTTGCGTTTGTCAACTGTTTTTTGAAATTTTTTCAAAATATTTTTGCGGCTCATATTATATTCACTCACCTACTGTCTTGTGCTTTTCGTAATACATTGTTTACAAAAAACTCTTGACAAATTTTCCGATTTGTTATATAACTATATTTAGCACTCAGACATTAAGAGTGCCAAATAAAAAATAAGAGGTAATGATATATGGCAAAAACAGAATTCAAGTCAGAATCTAAAAGACTTCTTGATTTGATGATCAATTCAATTTACACACACAAGGAGATTTTTCTTCGTGAGATCATTTCTAACGCAAGCGACGCTATCGACAAGCTTTATTATATCTCGCTTACCGATTCAAACGTAGGACTAAACAAAGCCGACTTTAAGATACGTATTGATTTGGATAAGCAGAACAGAACTATTACTATTACCGATAACGGTATTGGTATGGACAGCGACGATCTCGATCAGAATTTAGGTACTATCGCAAACAGCGGCTCACTTAAATTCAAGCAGGAAAACGAAAAGAACGATGATGTCGATATTATCGGTCAGTTCGGCGTTGGCTTCTACTCTGCATTTATGGTTGCAGACGAGATCACAGTACAGTCTAAAAAATACAACTGCGACAAGGCTTATCAGTGGCAAAGCTCAGGTGCAGACGGCTACGAGATTACCGAGATAGATAAAACCAACGTAGGCACAAAGATCATCATTAAAGTCAAAGAGGATACTGAAAACGAGAAGTACTCAGAATTTCTGGAGAAATACAAGATCTCTGCTCTTGTTTCAAAGTATTCCGATTACATACGCTACCCTATCATCATGGAAATGGAGCACCGCAAGCTGCGTGATGACTGTGACATGGATAACCCCGAATATGACGAGGTCAAAGAGGACGAAGTTCTTAACAGCATGATCCCGATCTGGCAGAGAAACAAGAAGGACGTTACCGACGAGGAGTACAACGAGTTCTACAAACAAAAGTTCTTTGATTTTGAGAATCCTGCCCGTGTATTTGCAAACTCTGTTGAAGGTGTTGTTACATCATTCAAGTCATTGTTGTTCATACCGTCGAGAGTACCTTTCAACTATTATACAAAAGAATATAAGAAAGGTCTTCAGCTTTACAGCAGCGGTGTACTCATCATGGATAACTGCTCTGATCTTATCCCTGAACATTTCGCATTCGTAAAGGGTGTTGTAGACTCGCAAGACCTCTCTCTGAATATTTCAAGAGAAATGCTCCAGCATGACCGCCAGCTCAAAAGCATGGCTGCAACTCTTGAAAAGAAGATCAAAAACGAGCTCGCTTCTTGGCTTAAAAACGACCGCGAAGGCTATGAGAAATTCTACGGCAATTTCGGCAGACATATCAAGTACGGTCTTGTAGGCGATTACGGCGCTCATAAAGATATTGTTAAAGACCTCGTTCTGTTCTATTCTTCAACAGAGAAAAAGCTTGTTACTCTTAAAGAGTATCTTGAACGTATGAAGGACGATCAGAAAGAAATCTATTTCGCAACAGGCGAATCGGTTGACGCTATCGACAAGCTTCCGCAAATCGAATACTTCCGTGACAAGGGTAAGGAAATACTCTACTGCTCCGAAGAAATCGACGAGTTTGCATTTCAGAGTATGGCAGACTACAACGGTACTCCGTTCAAGAACATTGTCAATGAAGATGTAGACGACGAAGACGCCGACAAGAAAGAAGATAAAGATCAGAACAACGATGATACACTCAAATTCGTTAAAGAGGTTCTCGGCGACAAGGTCAAAGAGGTTATATTCTCTAAAAAGTTAAAGAGTCACCCTGTTTGCCTTACAGCAAAGGGCAGCGTTTCTTTTGAAATGGAAAAGTATATGGCAGTAGCTCAGCCCGACGCTATGGTAAAAGCCGAAAGAGTGCTTGAGATCAACGCCGCACACCCTGCTGTAAATGCGCTTATCGCAAACATCACAGCAGACAAAGACAAGGCTGAAAAGTATGCTAAGCTTTTGTATAATCAAGCTGTGATAATTGCCGGCTTGCAGGTTGATGATCCGTCTGAGTATGCCGACCTTGTTTGCAGCTTAATGAAATAATTGACCTTTAAACAAAAATATAGTATAATGAATACGGCGGTACGAAAAACCGCCGTATTTTTATATGAGAGGTTCGGCGCAGTATGGATTATGAAGTGTTCTACGGAAAATTGAGTCAATGGTTCAAAGCAAAAAAAATAAGACTTATACTTTTGAAATTTATTTACAAAGCATTTCCAAATTTCGTATTGGTAACATATCCCCTGCTTTTGGGTTATCTTATATTTATGCGTGACTCTCGTTTACTGAGATGCATTACAGTACCTCTCGGAGTATTCATTACACTGTCGCTTATCAGAAAATATCTGAATTTTCAGCGACCTTACGAAAAGTATAATATTACTCCCCTTTTTGCCAAAAGCACAAAGGGCAATTCTTTTCCGAGCCGTCACACGGCATGTGCGGCAGTAATATCAATGGTTATACTGTATTTATACATACCTGTGGGAATTGCCTATCTTGTTATATCCGCATTTATCGCTTTGTCAAGAATATGCGGAGGGGTACATTTTCCGAAAGATGTCATTGTCGGGTATTTATACGCCGTGGTACTCGGAGCTGTTTTTCTGTTCATACTGTAACGCATTAACGTGGATATGTATATTATAAAAAGAGAAAAACAAACAAATTAAAACATAAATTTTAATTTTATCGAAAAATTGTTTGTTTAGAATAACATATTGACTATTTTATTTGTTTGCTATATAATTAACACCGTAAACAGCAAAGGCGCTGCGAACGTTGGAAGATACGTTCTCAGTGTCTTTATTTTTTTATTTCGGAGGAAGATAATAATGGTGAATGTTCCCGAACTTTTTGGCAGCCTTGTTTTTGACGAAAGAACTATGAAGCAAAGACTGCCCAAGCAAACTTACAAAGCACTAAAAAAAACGATCAAAGACGGTCAGCCGCTTGATATAAACGTAGCAAATATTGTTGCCAACGCTATGAAAGACTGGGCAGTTGAAAACGGCTGCACACACTATACACACTGGTTTCAGCCCATGACAGGCGTTACAGCAGAGAAACACGACAGCTTTATCAATCCCACAGACGACGGCACAGTTATTATGGAGTTCAGCGGAAAAGAGCTTATCAAAGGCGAGCCGGACGCTTCAAGCTTTCCTTCCGGTGGTATTCGTGCAACGTTTGAAGCAAGAGGCTACACAACATGGGATCCCACCTCATACGCCTTTATAAAAGACGGCTCTCTTTGTATTCCCACAGCATTTTGCTCATACACCGGCGATGTTCTCGACAAGAAAACTCCGCTTCTGCGTTCTATGGAGGCTATCAGTAATGAAGCCGTTCGTTTGCTCAGATTGTTTGGTGATACTGAAACAGCAAGAGTTATCACAACAGTAGGTCCCGAACAGGAATATTTTCTTATCGACAAGAAAATGTTCGACTCAAGAAAAGACCTCACCTACACAGGCAGAACACTTTACGGTGCTCGTGCGCCTAAAGGACAGGAGCTTGAAGACCATTACTTCGGAAAGATAAAAGATAAGGTTTCCGTATTCATGAAGGAGCTTGATGAGGAATTATGGAAGCTTGGCATATACGCAAAAACAAAGCATAACGAGGTAGCGCCCGCACAGCACGAGTTAGCACCTATTTACACAACAACAAACCTTGCAACAGACCACAATCAGCTTACCATGGAGATGATGAAGCGCATAGCCAATCGTCACGGAATGGAGTGTCTGCTTCACGAAAAGCCGTTTGCAGGCGTAAACGGCAGCGGTAAGCACAACAACTGGTCAATAAGCACAAACGGGGGCAAAAATCTTCTTGATCCGGGTAAAGATCCCTACAACGATCATCAATTCCTTTTGTTCTTTGTTGCAGTAATAAAGGCTGTTGACGAATATCAGGATCTTCTCAGAATTTCGGCTGCCTCTGCCGGAAACGATCACAGACTTGGCGCAAACGAAGCACCGCCGGCAATAGTATCTATGTTTATCGGAACTGATCTTGAGGATATTTTTGAGGCTATCTGCTCAGGTAAAGATTACTACACCAAAAAAGAAGAACGCATGAAAATGGGCGTTGAAGTTCTTGCAGACTTCAAGAAAGACACCACAGACCGCAACCGCACCTCGCCTATGGCATTTACGGGCAACAAGTTTGAATTCAGAATGCTTGGTTCAAGCGACAACATCTCCTGCCCGAATATTATGCTTAATACTATGGTAGCCGAAGAGCTTTCACAGTTTGCCGACGAGCTTGAAAATGCAGAAGACTTTGACGCTGCTGTTATTGAGCTTATCAAGAAAACATACACAGAGCACAAGAGAATAATATTCAACGGCAACAACTATGCACCCGAATGGGTAAAAGAGGCTGAAAACAGAGGTTTGATGAATCTTCGCACTACTCCTGCCGCCGTTGCACGATATATAGATCAGAAGAATGTTGATCTGTTTAAAAAGCATAAGATATACAACGAGTATGAATTGCGCGCACGCTATGACATTCTTCTTGAAAACTACTCTAAGATCATAAATATTGAAGCTCTCACCATGATAGATATGGCTAAGAAAGATATTATCCCCGCCGTATCAAAGTTTGTAAAGGAGCTTGTAGAAACAGCCTCTGCAAAGAAAGCGCTGTCGGCAGAGATCACAGCAGAACTTGAAGTAGAGCTTGCTTCAAAGCTTTCAAAGCTTCAGCTTTGTTTCTCTCACAGAATCGACAAGCTCGACTCGCTTCTTCTCAAAGCCGCTGACAAAAACGGCGTTCAGGAGCTTGCAAACTTCTATGCAGACGAGGTATTCCCCGCTATGCAGGAAGCAAGAGTTGTTGCAGACGAAATGGAAATGTCTATGGACGCTAAAGCATGGCCTTATGCGTCATACGGTCAAATGCTTTACAGCGTGAAATAATAATATTATTCATCATATCAAAAAAATTAGCCCCTCTGTCGTAAACACGGCAGAGGGTAAAATATTTAAGGAAGCACTGAATAAATCACGTCCTGCGGACTAAGCACCCATCTCGCTTGCCTTTTTTGTCAAATTGTACTCAAATCACTTGAAATACGTCAGTATTCCGGCGTGATTTTCGCACAATTTGCCTGAAAAAATTCTAAGCGATACGGGCACTCGATTTAATCAGTGTTTCCTTAATAAAAAATAAAACGGACAGAATAATCTGCCCGTTATTTCTAAAATGTCTGCATAACTGCATAGTATAAGTACAATATAAAAATATCATTACTTATACTTACGCTTGCGAGCCGCCTCGGACTTTTTCTTACGTCTTACAGAAGGCTTCTCGTATGCTTCTCTTTTGCGAACCTCAGCTATAACACCGGCTCTTGCGCACTGCTTCTTAAATCTTCTCAGAGCGCTCTCAAGAGACTCATTATCCTTAATTCTGATCTCAGCCATTTATTTTCCCTCCCATCCGCCAAAAGGCAGGAGTTAATCGCATAATCTGCAAGCTTAATTATACAATATCTCACATAATTTTGTCAAGTGTTTTTTAAAAATTATCACAATATTGCTTATTTTGCCTGACTTTTAAAATCACTCTTTAACAATAATATCAGATATATCGACCTCTACGCCGTCTGCCCACATTCTGTCGAGATCGTAATACTCTCTTGCCTCGTCAGAAAAAACGTGAACTATAACGTCAATATAATCGAGCAGTATCCACGTATCAGAACGATAGCCCTCAATATGACTTACATTTTCGCCTTTTTCTTTGAGCTGATATTCAACCTCGTCTGCAAGCGCTTTGACCTGTGTAGAGCTTTGACCTGTTGCTATTACAAAATAGTCTGCAATGATAGAAACATCACCGACCTTGATAAGCTTAATGTTTGTACCTCTTTTGCTGTCGATAGCCTTGACGGCTTCTTTTGCGATTTCAATACTTGTCATAAAAACACCTCTTTACTTTGTATTCTTTTCGTTATTACTTGTTTTCTTATTATTAGCGGCTGCTTTCAAAACCATTTCGTTGTAGCAAGCCAAAGAATTCGGATCTATTGCAAGCCTGCGTTTAGCAAGATCGGATATGCTGAACGATAGACCGTATGTCATAGCGTCTTCAAGGCTTTGATTTGCAAGCGCACGCATTTCATCAACACCGTCGTAATCACGTTCAGCGCCCGTAAAATCTGCAATAAAAATACACTTTTCGAGCAGGCTCATATTCGCCCTGCCTGATGTGTGATATCTTATAGCATTGAATACGTCCTCGTCCTCAATGCCCATAAAATAACGCACAAAAGCTGCACCTGCTATTGCGTGCCAAAGCTTTGGCGACTGACTTTCTACGTCGTTGAGTTTTATATACGCTCTCTGTATTATTTTTAGCTGTTCATCTGCCGGAGTTTCTTTTGCTATATCGTGAAGTATTCCTGCAAGACGTGCTTTTTCAACGTCTGCCCCGTACTTCGTAGCCAGTCTTTTTGCTTCTGTGGCTACGTTTACGGAGTGTATATATCTTTTTTCGCCCATACGTGCTTTTAACACTTTGTCAAAGCGTTCGTAATTTATTACAGCCTTATTCATATACAAATAATTTGCGTATATGTATTTTTCTACCTTCGGATCTACATATTTTGTGATAACACCGTCATTAAATACGGTTTTGCGTATCTTAGTTGCAGAAATATCTGATTTCTTCAAATCAAGAATTATAGTTTTACAGCCTCTTTTGGAGTATTCACTCTCTTTTGCGTTCAACTGTTCAAGCTCGTCATTATTTCTTGGAACAGTACAAACCGTTGCAAGCGAGAATATTGTATCGGGCTCGTGCCATGTGTCAAGCGTCATATACATATCTGCGCCCATGATAACAAAAAACTCGCTGTCTGGATATATCTCTTTTAGTTGTCTTAACGTATCTGCCGTATAGCTTTTTCCGCCTCTCTTGACCTCGATATCAGAAACTTCTATTTTTTTGTAATCCTGTACAGCTAATCGGCACATATTGAGTCTGTGTTCGCCGTATATGATGTCGAGATCGGTTTTATGCGGCGGTACACCCGTAGGTATAAGCAGCAGCTTATCAAGCTTCAGCTTTTTGATAAAAGCCAATGCAAGATTTATATGTGCATTATGGATCGGATTAAAAGTACCTCCGAACATTGCAATTCTTTTTTGCTGTTTCATATTCTCACCTGCTTTTACTCAAAAATAATATTTTATTTTTTCTTTGATTTGGGCAAAACGATCTGAGGATCTTTATCGTTTCTTTTATACAGTACAAATTTTGTACCTATAACCTGAACTACCTCAGAATGTGTATCTTCGGCTATTCTCTCTGCGGCTTCACGAACAGAAAGCTCGCAGCTTTCGAGTACCTTGCCTTTTATCAGTTCTCTTGCTTTGAGTGCAGACTCGGCTTGTGCGGTTATCTGCTCGCTCAAACCGCCCTTGCCAACCATAAGAATGGTATCTATCCCATTAGCCAGCGAACGCAGATAAGCCCTTTGTTTACTTGTAAGCATATAATACTACTCCTTAAAACTCTGTCTTTGACAATTTGTCGTATAATTCTCTCAGCGCACGTCCTCTATGACTTATTCTGTCTTTCTCCTCTGCGGTAAGCTCGGCAAAGGTTTTTCCGCTGTCTGTCATAAATACGGGATCATACCCAAAGCCACCTTGTCCGTGAGGTTCTTCGGTAATAATACCGCTGCACTTACCCTCTGCCGTAATAACGGTATTTTCGTCTATTATACAGCATACAGAGCTGACAAAATGTGCGCTTCTCTCCTGTGTGGGAATACCCTTTAAATTAAACAGCAGTTTTTCTATTCTCTGTTTGTCTGTGTCTGCATATCGTGCAGAGTATACACCTGGTTCGCCGTTGAGTGCGTCAACCATAAGTCCGGAATCATCTGCAACAGACGGCATACCTGTTTTCTTGTAGGCTGCCAGCGCTTTTATATACGCATTCTCGGCAAAGGTTTTGCCTGTTTCTTCAACATCACCCAGATCTATTCCTTCGCTTGCGGCTGTAACTGCCGTAATACCCAAAGGATTCAGAATTCTGTCAAGCTCTTTGACCTTTGCTTTATTGTTTGAGGCAATAATAAACTTTTTCATGTATTACTCCTTGTCAACATCAAACATAGCCTTTGCAAACTCGGCAGGCTCAAACGGCTGGAGATCGTCTATCTGCTCGCCTACTCCGATATATTTAACAGGTACGTCGAGTTCTTCTTTTATAGCAAGCACAACGCCGCCCTTGGCTGTACCGTCAAGCTTTGTGAGTACGATACCCGTAATACCTGCGGCATTTTTAAACTCTCTCGCCTGATTTACTGCATTTTGTCCCGTGGTTGCGTCAAGCACAAGCAAAACCTCTTTATCAGCGTCAGGCAGCTCTCTGTCAATAATACGGCTGATCTTGCTAAGCTCATCCATAAGATGCTTTTTGTTATGAAGTCTGCCTGCTGTGTCGCAGATAATAACGTCTGCTTTTCTTGCCTTTGCAGCTTGAATGGAGTCAAAAACTACTGCGGCAGGATCTGAACCCTCTTTTTGTTTTATAATATCGCACTTGCTGCGCTCTGCCCAAACCTCAAGCTGTTCGATAGCAGCCGCACGGAACGTATCAGCAGCAGAAAGCAATACCTTTTTATGCTTGCGGCGAAGATCGTTTGCAAGCTTGCCTATGGTTGTAGTTTTGCCCACGCCGTTTACGCCGATAACAAGAATGATTGACGGCTTTGTTGAAATATTAAGCTCCTGACCGCCCTCTAACATTTCGGCTGCGATTTCTTCAAGAAGATCGTGAACCTCTTTCGGATTTGTAATACCCTGCTTTTTTACTCTTTTACGAAGCTCCTCACAGATCTTTTGTGATGTTGTGATACCTACATCACCCATTACAAGAAGCTCTTCAAGTTCTTCAAAAAGCTCCTCGTCGATCTTTGTAAAGGATTTAAGCATTGAGTCGATCTGACCTACTACGCTGTCTCTTGTCTTTTTCAATCCTTCTTTGATTTTAGCAAATAACCCCATAATATCCTCCTATATTGTGAATTTCAGAAGCTTTTACAATTGTACTTTTTTATGATAATACATCGTTACTTAATATTTGTAAAGCTTGCGGCAACCTCGCTTGAATGAAGCTCAAGAAGCTTTGATATTCCTTCGTCCTGCATTGTAACGCCGTATAAAACGTCTGCTTCTTCCATAGTACCTCGGCGGTGTGTTATCAGTATGAACTGAGTATTATCTGTCATACGTCTGAGATACTTTGCAAAACGATCAACATTTACCTCGTCGAGTGCTGCTTCTATCTCGTCCATAACGCAGAACGGCGCAGGGCTTACTTTCATTATAGCAAAATACAGAGCAATTGCAACAAGCGCACGTTCGCCGCCCGATAAAAGCTCCAGATGTGAAACGTGTTTTCCCGGCGGATTGCAGTTTATATCAATACCCGATGACAGAATGTCTTCTTCATTTGTAAGTATCAAAGACGCATTTCCGCCGCCGAACAGCTCTTTAAACGTTTCTCCGAAATTCTTGTTTATCATAGCGAAACGCTCGATAAACAGCTCTTTCATTTGCTTTGTCAAGTCTCCGATAAGAGAGATTATCTCTTTTTTCGACTTCTCTATATCGCCTACCTGAGCTTTCATAAACTCATATCGCTCTGAAACCTCTTTATACTCGTCGATAGCGGCAACATTAACGCTGCCCAACGCTTTTATCTTGCTTTTCAACTCTGAAAGTCTTTTCTGAGCCTTAGGGATATTATCTATACTTGCAGCTTTTTCAGCGGCGCTTCTTACTGTAAGCTCGTATTCGTCCCAAAGCTTTCGATTGATATCATCATACTGCTTATTGAGATTATCTTTTCTTTCTTCGAGTCGTGCAAGCTCAAGACCGATCTGCTCTTTCTCTGACAGCTTATCACGCTCCTGCTGCCTTAGCTGTGAGCTTCTCCGTTCAAGCCTTGTACGCTTTTCAGCAAGAGATGTTATTCTTTCGTTATTATAGGCAGTATCACGTCTGAGCCGTGACTCCTCGTCTCTATAAGTCATAATTTTGCTTTCGGTAGTTTTATTGTCTTTTTCTGCCGCTGCAATATCTTCGTTTAGCTTTTTTCTTTTTTCTGTATTCTCCGCTTGCTTTTGTTCCAGTGAGTTTATTTCACTTTTCAGAAGCTCTATGTCCTTATCAAGCGTTACCGTTTCAAGCTTAAGCTCCTGAATTGTATCTGTAAGCTTATTTCGCTTTTCGTTCTGAACTGCAAGCTTTCCTGAAAGCTTTGAAATATCCTTTTGTGCGGCATTGATAAGATTTTCTATACGCTCATATTCTCTTGCTGCAAACTCGATTGTTTTGTTTAACTGCTGTGTTTTGCTGTCACATTCTTCTTTTTCACTTAACAATTCGGCTACTGCCGATTCTGCCGACTTCTGCTGTTCTCTTGCGGAATTCAGCTCTGCTTCAAGCTTAACTTTTTCTTCTCTGAGATGTGTATAAGTATCTCTTGCGCTTATAAGCTCTGCCTCTGCTTTTCCACATTCAGCCTGAGCGTTAGTATAGTCTGTTCTCAGTACGTTTATCTTACTGTTGAGATCATTCAGTTTGACCTTGTTTTTCTCTATCTCGCTTACACGGCTGAGCAGACCTGTCTTTTTGTTTTGCGAACCACCCGTGAGTGAACCGCCCGCATTTACGACCTGACCGTCAAGCGTGACCACTCTGAAACGGTAGCCGTACTTTCTGGCAATATTTACGGCGCAGTCGAGATCGCTTGCAATACAAATTCTGCCCAAAAGAGAGCGCAGTATTCCAAGATAGCGGTCTTCGCAAGAACAAAGTGTACTTGCTATACCAATAAATCCCGTGCAGGCGTCAAGTCCCTGTTCTTTAAGCTCGCTGCCTTTAATGGTAGACACGGGCAAAAATGTTGCTCTGCCCGCTTCGCTTTTTTTCAGAAATGCTATTGCCCTTTTTGCGTCTTCTTCTGTTTCGGTAACAATATTCTGCATAGCAGCACCCAAAGCGGTTTCAATTGCAACACCGTATTCCGAGGGTACTTTTATTACTCTCGATACAGGGCCGTGAATACCCTTCAAGCTGCCCTTTTTTGCTTCCTTTACTACTACCTTTACACTTTGACTAAATCCCTCAAGATTTCTTTCGAGGTTTTCAAGAAAGGTAATATGTCTTTGTATTTCGTTGATATCAAGCTTAACCTTGTTGCCGTTTTCTTTGATATCATCACGCTTTTTCTGCTTTTGTGCAAGCAGTCGTTCATACCCCGAAACGGTATTTGAACATTCGGTAAGCTGTGCCTGTGTATCATTACTTGCTTTTTGACACTGTAAAGCTCGCTGAATAAACTCGTCCTTTTGCTGCTGTCTTGCGGCAAGAGAACTATTTATATTTGACAATCTGTCTTGAATTTCTGCCAAAGACGATTCAGCGGTACTTTTTTCTACACGGCTGTTTGAAAGCTCCTCATTTAAGCGTACAAGATTTGTATTATGCTCGCTGAGCAAAGTTGAGCTTCTGCCGTCGCTCTCCATAATGCCCGACAACTCAAGGGTTACTTCTTCGAGCTTTTTTGACTTTTCTTCACGCTCTGATCTTTTCGCTTTCAGGCTCTCGTTTTTTTCTTTTATACCATTCTGATTTTCTTTATCAGAATTATCAAGCTCTGTAATATCTGCATTTATTCTTTGCAAAGCTGCGAGATTATGCTTGATATTATTTTCTTCAACGGATACAGCGGCTCTGATCTCAGCTACTCTTGCGTCAAGCTCTGAATTCAGTCGGCGGTATTCGTCGGTTTTAGCGGTAAGCTCTGTATTTGACGTATAAATAGCTTCGCTTTCTTTCTCAATGCCTGCAAGAGCTTTTTCTGCACTTTCAAGCTGTGAACGTGCAACAGAGATCTTATCCTCGTGTTCACGCAAGGTTTTTGCGGAGCGTTCGATAATATCAAGCCATATAGCTATTTCAAGTCCTTCTTTTTCTTTTGCATACTCCAGATACGATTTAGCTTTAGCAGCCTGTTTTTCCAATGGACCAACACGGTCCTGAAGCTCTGTAAGGATATCTCTCAAGCGCAAAAGGTTTTCCTCTGTATGTTCAAGCTTTCTCTCAGCCTCTGTTTTACGGTAGCGATAGCGTGATATACCTGACGCTTCTTCAAAGATCTCTCGTCTGTCCTCGCTTTTTGATGATACAATGCTGTCTATTTTACCCTGACTTATCATTGAGTAGCCGTCACATCCCAGACCGGTATCCATAAAAAGCTCGTGAATATCTTTAAGTCTGACGGTGGCTTTGTTTATAAGGTACTCGCTGTCGCCTGAACGAAAATAACGTCTTGTAACAGCAACATGACTTTCATCAAAGGGCAGCGCTCTGTCGGTATTATCTATGGTAAGAGTAACCTCTGCAAAACCGACTTTTTTACGGTTGTCGGTGCCGTTAAAAACAACGTCCTCCATTTTCGAGCAGCGCAAAGCCTTTGCTGACTGTTCGCCCAATACCCAGCGTATTGCGTCGCTGATATTGCTTTTTCCTGAACCGTTAGGTCCCACAACAGAGGTTATTCCTTTATCAAAAACAAGCTTTGTTTTATCGGGAAAGGTTTTAAATCCCTGTATTTCCAATGATTTTAATAGCACCTTTTCACCTCCGAATTTTTATTTATTACATCTTAAACAGTGCTTGTGTATTATGTGGACAATGTGCTGCCGTAAGAATTACCCAACAATTTTCAGACCATACAATGCAATATCATTGTCCTGCACGATGTTGACATTTATCCCTTGCAGCGCCAGACGCTTAATGTTTTCTCTGCCCTGCCCCACAAATTTTGATACGCTCTTAGGGTTGATACTTACCGTGACATTAACACTTTCATTAAAGCAAGCGTTTTCGTCTATACCAAACTGCTTTCTGAACTCGTCAATAAATATCTTGCTCTCACACAGTTCTTTAAATGCAGGGTGATAATTATTAAAAAGCATACCTTTTTTAAGATCTTCGCTGTAATGAAGTCCGAGTCGAATGACCTCTATGTTATTCTTCCAAAACATTTTCAAAAGTAAAGCACACAGATCAACCGACTCATCAAGCGTTTGTGGAATATATTCGCCTTTTAAATACAGATCGCCTAACATAGTACCGCCAAGAGTAATTGTCGGGTATACTCGAACTGTTTCGGGAGCAAGCTCAATAATTCTTTTTGCGGTATAAACATCTCTATCATAGCTGCTCTTATAAAGTCCCGTCATCATCTGCAAGCCCAGAGAAAAACCGTATTCTTTTATAAGGCGTGAAGAATTTGCAACATCATCTGAGGTATGTCCTCTTAAATTTGCAGAAAGCACCTCATCGCACATACTCTGAGCACCGAGTTCAATTGAAGTAACACCATAGCTTTTAAGAATATCGAGAACTTCTCTGTCAATAGCGTCAGGTCTGGTTGACAGACGTATACCTCTCACATCGCCGCTTTTTACATATTTATAAGCGGCATTTAGCAAAGAGAGCATATATTCTCTGTTTATCGCAGTAAAGCTGCCGCCGAAAAAAGCAATTTCGTAATCATACTTTTTTTGAAATGCGAGTGCGGTGTATACCGCATTGTCAACATCTTCGGGCGTCGGCTGATACTGTACGCCCGTAATGCTTTTCTGATTGCAGAAGGAGCACTGATGAGGGCAGCCGTTATGGGGTACAAATACGGAAATATTACCATGCTTCATATCAATAACCCATTAATTCAAGCGCTTCTCTTGCAGCCTGCTGTTCTGCCTCTTTTTTGCTTCTGCCGCCGCCCTTGCCTATTACGTTGCTGTTTAAGTGAACCTCTACTACAAAATGCTTATCGTGATCGGGGCCCATTTCTTTTGTCAATACATAAGAAAGCTTTTCTTCGGGATTTTTCTGTATTATCTCCTGAAGCATTGTTTTGTAGTCTTTAAACTTTTTCGGTTTTGAACTCTGAATATCGGGTATAACAAATCTAAGCACAAACTTTCTTGCTTCTTCAATACCGCCGTCAAGATATATTGCGGCAATTACCGCCTCGAAAGCGTCTGACAAAATAGACGGGCGGTCATCTCCCCCTGTGCGCTTCTCGCCTTTGCTAAGACGGATAAACTCGCCTAAGTTTATCTGTTTTGCATAAGCGTATAAAGATTTCTCACATACGAGAGATGCCCTGAGCTTTGTCAGCTTTCCCTCCGGCATTTGCGGAAGATTCAAGTATATGTAATCAGATACGATAATACTCAGAACACTGTCGCCCAGAAACTCAAGACGTTCGTTATATAATGTTCCGTCACGTCTTTCGTTTGCATAAGACGAGTGAGTCAAGGCAGTTGTAACAAGTTCTCTGTCTTTAAAATCATAATTCAGAACGCTGAACAGCTTTTCATAATCAACGCCGGAATTTTCATGCTTTTGCACACATATCACCCCTTGAGATTGATCTGCGCCATTGTATTTTCAATTTCTTTTATAACATTAGTTTCAACATAGTTCATAGTAAGTGTGATCGCATGACGTACTGTAACATCAGATGCGTTGCCGTGTACCTTAAAAACAGGCTTTGCAGCACCTAAAATAGGCGCACCGCCGTATACGTCAGAGTCTACCGTATTCTTTAACTCCTTCATATCAGAAAGTACCATAGCGGCAGCAATTTTGTTCTTTGCGTTCTTTTTAAACACCTTTTTTATCTTATCCATAAGAGCAATTGCAACGCCCTCATACGTTTTCAAAATAAGGTTGCCTGTAAAACCGTCTGTAACAAGCACATCGCAGCCGTCTAAGGGAATATCTCTGCCCTCGACATTACCTATAAAGTTTACAGGAGTTTCTTTGAGAAGCGCAAAAGCCTCAAGTCTTAACGGATCGCCTTTATGATCTTCTGTTCCTACATTTGCAAGACCTACTCTCGGATTCTCTACACCCATTACCTTTTCAAGATATACCGAACCCATTATTGCAAACTGCTGGAGCATATCAGCCTTACATTCTGCATTTGCGCCGCCGTCTATAAGCATGAACATACCCTCGGCTTTTGGGATAATGGGCGAAAACGCAGGACGTTTAATACCCTTGATACGCTTTACGATAAGCGTTGCACCCGTGATAAGTGCGCCGCTGTTGCCTGCCGACAAAAAAGCGTCTGCCTCGCCGTCTGCGAGCATTTTCAATCCGACTGCCATTGAGCTGTCTTTTTTCTTTTTTACAACATCTGTTGCGTGATCCTCCATAGAAAGAATCTCGGTACAGTTTTTTATAGTCAAGCCTGAAATATCTATGCCGTTTTCTTCTGCTACTGATTTAATAATGTCCTCTTTACCTGTGAGGATCAGCTCTAAATTATCATGCTCGGCTTTTGCGGCTGCACAGCCTTTGATTATAGCAAGGGGTGCATTATCTCCGCCGAATGCGTCTACGATTATTTTCATTATATTAATC
The DNA here is from genome assembly GCA_017402845.1 of Clostridia bacterium. Taxonomy (GTDB): domain Bacteria; phylum Bacillota; class Clostridia; order Oscillospirales; family Acutalibacteraceae; genus RUG592. The sequence continues at coordinate 19,085 of JAFPLH010000077.1, read as the reverse complement.
ACTCCTCAATTATACTGTCAAAAAATGCAAGCGATCTGTCTGCCATTGCCTGTGCTTTAAGCTGCTTATCTCTTATATTTACGTCAAGTGCGGGAAGTATTCCGATATTCGCACCCATAGGCTGAAAATTCTTCACATTAACATCGCTGATATAGCCTGCAAGTGCGCCTGTCATTGTGTAGTCGGGTAATACAAAAGCCTCTTTTCCCAAAACTGCTCTGCTGCAATTTATACCTGCAAGCAAGCCCGACGCTCCCGACTCCATATAGCCTTCAACGCCTGTGATCTGTCCTGCAAAAAACAAATCGGGCTTGTTTCTCACCGAATAAGTATTGTTTAGAATTTCGGGCGAATTTATAAATGTATTTCTGTGCATAACTCCGTATCTTACAAACTCTGCGTTTTTCAATGCAGGAATAAGTCCGAAAACTCGCTTTTGTTCACCGAAACGCAAATTTGTCTGAAATCCGACAAGGTTATACATAGTACCGTCTTTGTTTTCTTTTCTAAGCTGGAGTACAGCCCACGGACGGCGGCCGGTATTAGGATCTGTCAGACCTACCGGTTTCATAGGTCCGAAACGAATAGTATCAGCGCCCCTTTGAGCCATTATCTCAATAGGCATACAGCCCTCATAAACCTTTGGATCTGCTGTGTCAACTCCGTGAAGCGGAGTTCTCTGCGCATTAACAAGCTCACTGTGAAAGAGTTCGTACTCCTCTTTATTCATCGGACAATTGATATAATCGTCGCCGTCACCCTTGCCATAGCGTGACGCTTTAAAGGCGTGTGACATATCAATGCTATCACTTGTCACAATAGGTGCGGCTGCGTCAAAAAAGCTAAGACCGCCGCCGAAACGCTTTTTAATATCGAGGGCTAACGGCTCGCTTGTAAGTGGACCTGTCGCTATAATATTAAAACCGTCATGTGGTATTTCTGTTATTTCTTTTGATATTACGGTAATGGTTTCATTACTTTTTATTTTATCTGTAACAGCCTGTGCAAACAGTGTTCTGTCTACTGCAAGTGCACCGCCGGCAGGAACAGAAAAAGCGTCTGCACACTCCATAAGCAGAGAACCCATTCTTCGCATTTCTTCTTTAAGCAAGCCTGCTGCACTGTTCACTCTTGCCGCTTTAAACGAGTTTGAACACACAAGCTCAGCAAAAAGCTCTGTACTGTGAGCCGGAGTTTTCTTTTGCGGCTTCATCTCGTACAGCTCGACTTTTATTCCTCGTTTGGCTATCTGCCATGCAGCCTCGCAGCCCGCAAGACCTGCGCCTATTACTCTTACCTGCAAATTATCGCCCCCTTTTTGTATTATACTATTAACTATCAAACCATATCAACTGATACAATAGAATTATTCGTAGCTCTCCCTGTCTTTTCATGTACACTTTCGTACACAAAAAGCCGCGAGTACATAAAAAATCATTCAACCTCTTTTTCAAAACCGCAGCCCTCTGTGTGACATACGATCTTTTCTTTCTTGCCTGTTTTCTTATAAAGCATTTCACCGCATTTCGGGCATTTCTCCTCTAATGGTTCGTCCCATGAGGCAAACCTGCACTTAGGGAAATTTCCGCAGCCGTAAAAAGGTTTTCCTTTTTTTGTTCTGCGTATTATAATATCGCCTCCGCACTGAGGACACGCAATATTATCAAGCTTTTCTACTACCTTTTTTACTGTTTTACATTCCGGATACCCTGAGCAGGCAATAAATCTTCCGAACCTGCCGTATTTATATACCATAGGCTTTCCGCAGTTTTCGCAGATGTACTCTGTTTTATCTTCTTCAAGATCGTACTTCTGCCCCTCCATATCGGTTTTTGCTTTTTTCAGCGTTTCTTCAAAATCGTCATAGAATCCATGCAAAAGCTGAACCCATTCTTCGTTTCCTCTCTCGACCTCGTCAAGCTCGTTTTCCATTTGAGCCGTAAACTTAACATCAACTATCTTTGAAAAACGCTCCTTCATAAGCTTTGTTATTACCTCGCCAAGCTCTGTGGGATAAAGCGTTTTGGACTCTCTCTTAACATAGCTTCGGCTGACAATTGTAGAAATAGTAGCTGAATATGTTGACGGTCTGCCGATACCGTTTTCTTCCAATGCTTTTATAAGCGACGCTTCTGTATAACGTGCAGGCGGCTGTGTAAAATGCTGATTCGGCACGATCTCCTTTGCTCTTACGGGTAATCCCTCTGTAAGCTCAGGCAATTGAGTTTCCTTTTCGTCCTCGGTATCTTTGCCCTCAACATACAATACAGTAAAGCCGTCAAAGTCTACCTTATAACCGCTTGCTTTGAAAGTATAACCGTTGCCCTCTATATCAGCCTGTGTGGTTTTCTGCACACACTCAGCCATTTGTGAAGCAATAAATCTCTCCCAGATAAGCTTATACAGCTTATACTGATCTGTGGTAAGATTCTTTTTGATCTTATCGGGTGAAAGATCAATCGTTGTAGGACGAATAGCCTCGTGACCGTCCTGTGCATTGCTTCGTGATTTAAACACTCTCGGCTTTTTAGGCAAATATTTGCTTCCCCAGCGATTATCTATATAATTTTTGGCGTCATTGAGTGCGTCCTGAGAAATTCTCAAAGAGTCAGTTCTCATATAGGTGATCAGACCTAATGCGCCGATACCGTCGATATTGATACCCTCGTACAGCTCCTGAGCGACCTTCATTGTTCTTTTCGACTGAAAGCCTAACTTTCGAGATGCGTCCTGCTGTAATGTAGAAGTAATAAACGGCGGTGCAGGCTGTTTTTTTCTTGTACCGTGCTTTACCTTAGATACAACGAACTCTGCATTTTCAAGGTCTGCAAGCACTTTATCCGCCTGTTCTTTATTTGTAATCTTAAGCTTTTCGCCGTTATACGAATAAAGAGAAGCAGGAAAAGCCTTTCTTCCGCCCTTGGGAATAAACTTTGCGTCAACTGTCCAGTACTCCTCAGGCACAAACGCTCTTATCTCGTTTTCTCTGTCTACAATTATTCTGAGTGCTACCGACTGAACTCTGCCTGCCGAAAGACCTCTGCGTATTTTCTGAGAAATAAACGGACTGAGCTTATAGCCTACCAGTCTGTCAAGAATACGTCTTGCCTGCTGAGCGTTTACAAGATCTATATCAATTTTTCTTGGGTTAGCCATACCATTGGCAACGCCTGTTTTTGTAATTTCGTTAAATTCAACTCTGTTCTGACTGTCAAGCGGAAGTCCCAGAATATAAGCTAAATGCCACGATATCGCCTCGCCCTCACGATCAGGGTCAGTTGCAAGATATACTGTACCGCTTTTTTCTACTTCGCTTTTGAGCTCATTTATCAGCTTTTCTTTGTCTTTCATTATTTCGTATTTCGGCGCAAAATCGTGCTTAACGTCTACACTGAGTCTTTTTTCGGGAAGATCTCTAACATGACCTTTTGACGCTAAGACTTTATATCCGCTGCCAAGATACTTTTGAATTGTATGTGCCTTTGACGGCGACTCAACTATTACTAAATCAGACATTAAATAACCTCCATTAAGGCTGCATTTTTCTTTTCTTTAAATACTGTTTCTTTCAATGATTTCTTAAGGAAGCACTGATTAAATCGAGTGCCCGTATCGCTTAGAATTTTTTCAGGCAAATTGTGCGAAAATCACGCCGGAATACCGACGTATTTCAAGTGATTTGAGTACAATTTGACGGTGCGGTCTGCCGGTGGCAGACGCTGCCGCAAGGCAACAGCACCGACCGAGCCAGCAGGACGTGATTTATTCAGTGATTCCTTAAATATCTTCGTCCCTCTATACCCGTAATAATCTCCTCAAGCTCAAGCTCTGTCAAAGCCGAATTTACACGCTTTATATTCAAGCCTGTAAGCTCAACTAACTTATCGACAGATACAGGGCTTTTTCCTAAACACTCGTAAACTCTTATCGCCTCGTCAGAAAGATCTTCGGGCAAGACAAAAGCTTCGTTCTTGTCGGGAGAATCTATTGTATTTTCGGTAAAAGGTATATCAGAAAGCTTTTTTGTATTCTTTTCTTTTCTATTATAATTTGTGTTTTTCGTTTTTTCTGTATCGTATTCACCGTCAAACAAGCTGCTTGTCAGGTGTCTGCCAGCGGTAATGTATTCACGGTTTGCATTAGGGTGAGAACTGAAAAAATCCTCGGTCATCTCAGTTTCAGTTTTTCTCGGCTTTTCACCAAAACCCACATCTACGCTGTAACCACGGTTAATGCTTTTATTCAGACTCTTAAAGTATGACTCTTTTGCTTTGATAAATACCGTTTGTGGATCTCCTTCATTATTTACCCTTGTACTATTTTTATAGTATCCAATAACGTCATTTCCCGACGAAACAGGAGTAATTCCCTTTGAGATAAGCATAGCAGTACCGTCAGAGATATTGCTCTTATCGGGAAATCGGTATGCAAACAAATCTCGATTCTGACTCTTAGCTGCTTTTACAGTAATCATAGTACCGCCTGTAACACCCGATTCTATAACAACAACTCCGTCAGACAAACCTGAGATAAGTCTGTCACGCAAAGGGTATGTATTTCTTGACGGACTTTCAAACGGTACATATTCAGACACAACAGCGCCATGACGCTCGCTGCTAAGTATAAGCTCTGATATCTTATGATAATCACAGCGTGCATGACCATGCCCCAGCACACACACTGTCTGACCGTTGCCCCCTATTGCAGCCTTATGAGCCGCAGTATCAATTCCCTTTGCGCCGCCGCTAATTATCACAGCATTGTTTTGACACAGCTCCTTTGTAACGGATAAAGCGGCAGTACAGCCGGCAGGAGTTGCCTGTCGTGTACCGATAACAGCTATACACATTTGTGAAGAAAGACAATCTATATTACCCTTTACAAAAAGAACAGCCGGCGGAGCCTTTATTGTTTTGAAACGGCTCGGATAAACAGCGTCACCGGGCGTGATAATTTCTATATGATTTTTTTTGCAGTACTCCATTATTCTTGCGCAGCTATCAAGAGAGGTATTTTCAAGCTTTCTGCTATGCGTTTCATTAAAGCAGCCGCACGATAATTTTTCTTCAAGATCGGCTCTGTAAAAATCCTCGGCAAATGTAAAGCTATTCATCAAAGGAGTAATTCTGGAGCTTGCGTAGCCCAGAATATTTTGTATCCAAAGCCAGTAGATTGTCTGATTATTCATCATAACCGCCTTTTACCTTATCATTTCCCACATGAGAATTGACGCAGCACACGCAGCATTAAGCGACTCTGCTCTGCCGTTCATGGGAATACTTACTCGCACAGTACAGCAGTCAAGCGCCTGAGCACTAAGACCGTTACCCTCGTTACCGATAAGCATTACACCGCCGTTAAAATCGACAGTTCTTATATCGCATGCATTTACCGGAGTAGAACCATAGGTTATTATACCGCTGTCACTAAGATTTTTTATATACGCACAGAAATCATCTGCAATTGAGTATTTTATTCTGAAAACGGCTCCCATACTTCCTCTCACAACCTTCGGAGAGAAAATATCGCAGCAATCATTCGACAGTATAATACCGTCAACGCCCAAAGCCTCAGCCGTTCGCAGTATCGTACCCATATTTGACGGATCCTGAACACGTTCAAGTGCTATATAGACACTCTGATTATCTATTGTATTCAGATTTTTATTTTTGTCAAGCATATTAAACACACAAAAAAAGCCCTGCGGAGATTTTGTATCGCTGATTTTTTCAAAAACTGCGGCTGATACCTCAAAACAGGTTTTAGCGGCGTTTGCAATTTTGCTGAAATCTTCGGGATATTTTTCCTTTGCCTTGTCCGTATACAAAAAAATTTCAGGCGAATAGCCGCTTAAAATACCGTCTGTACAAATACGAACACCCTCGGCTGTAAACTGCCGGGATTCTTTTCTGCGTTTAGCACTCTTGACTAATTTGGATATATTCTTTATGATCTCGTTATCCTTACTTGTAATCATATCTCATCGCTCTTTTCAATTTCTAAGATCGTGAATTCTTTGCATGGTTCTGAGTCATCTTTTCTGAGATGAAAATTCTTAAAGGCAAGCGAACCGTCATTGAGAACAAGTACGGTAACATGATCGTCCTTCAGCACCTTTGTAATATCATTCATATACAGATCGCCGTAAACGTTTTTCACACCCTCGTTATCAGTATACGTTATATTAAAGCACCATGTTATCTCGTCAAAGTTTTCCTTCATATACTTTACGTGCCGGATCTGTTTAACTATACCGATAACTTTTCCGTTGTAACAAGCTGCATTTGCGATCATACTTTTTTTCTTTTTTATGTACTCTTTCTTTTTCTTGCGAAAGGCAGAATACGAAATAATAAAAATACAAGCACTGATAATTGTTATTCCGACAGACACCAAAAAAGCCTGACCATTTGCCTTGCCCTGAGATAAAGCCGAAAGAAATACAACGCATATACATATAATACCGCCAAAAACGCCTAAACCGCCGAGTGATGTAAGCATATTAAGAACGGGACTTTTGAAGCCTGCGTCTTTAGACTGCGCTTTTTGTAAAGTGAATTTACTGTTCGTATTGCTCACCTCTTAAAATCATATGAAAGTGATATTTAAAAACAGCACCTAAGGCATTTAGCCTTGGGTGCCGATTTATTGTTGTGCTTTTTGCGTTTCAGGCAATACCGCATTAAGACATTACCCGATATGCACGCTGATTCTGCGCTGAACCAAAAGGCGGTCTTTTTGTGGTGTTGTCTGATTGCACCGCATCCGGACACAGCACTTAATATTTATATTACAGAGCCTTCTTAGACTGCTCTACAAGACTTGTAAATGCAGCAGGATCTGCAATTGCGATCTCAGAAAGCATTTTACGGTTAAGTGTAACGCCTGCCTTTTTAAGACCGTTCATGAATGTAGAATAGTTTGTGCCGTTGAGCTTGCAAGCAGCGTTGATACGAGCAATCCAGAGTCTTCTGAAATCTCTCTTTCTCTGCTTACGTCCGATAAATGCATAGTTGCCTGATTTATTAACAGCCTGTTTAGCCATCTTGAAGTGTCTGCTTTTTGCGCCCCAGTAGCCTTTAGCAAGCTTTAAAACCTTTTTTCTTCTTTTGCGAGTCATCATCGCACCCTTAACACGTGCCATTTATATTACCTCCGTTATTGGTTTCTTCTCTTTTCTCTGTATTACTTATAAGGAATAAGTCTCTTTACCTGTGCTACATTTGTCTTATCGGCAACAACAGACTTTCTCAAACCTCTCTTGCGCTTAGTTGTTTTCTTGCTGCTGTTAAGAATATGTCTTTTATTAGCATGTGCACGAATAACCTTTCCGTTTTTAGAAAGCTTGAAACGCTTTTTTGCACCGCTGTGAGTCTTGATCTTTGGCATAATTTTATCCTCCCTAATAGTTTACTTTGCCGGCTTTGGCGCAAGGAACATAAGCATATTGCGTCCTTCGAGCTTAGGCGGTTTTTCCACTGCCGCTGTTTCTGCACAAGCCTCGGAAAATCTGTTCATTATCTCCAGTCCAAGCTCGGGGTGACCAAGCTCTCTCCCTCGAAATTTAATGGACACCTTAACCTTATCGCCCTTTTCAATAAACTTGAGTGCATGATTAAGCTTTGTATTAAAATCGTGAGTATCAATATTTAAAGAAAGTCTTACTTCTTTAATATCAACGATCTTTTGATTTTTTTTCTTTTCCTTTTCTTTTCTTGCCTGTTCAAAACGATATTTGCCGTAGTCCATGATCTTGCATACAGGCGGCTTTGCATTCGGCGAAATCATAACCAAGTCAAGATTTGCTTCGTAAGCGATCTTTTGAGCCTGCGATGAAGACATTATACCTAATTGCGAACCGTCAGAGCCAATAACTCTGAGTTCTTTTTCTCGAATTTCCTCATTTATGAGAAGTTCCTTGTTGCTAATGTTAAGCACCTCCGCTGACAAAATTATAATATCAATAAAAAATGCAGACGTGACAATCGCCTGCAGTAATACAAAAAATATTATCAATATAAATATATTAAAATAATAATGAAATATTAATCGAATATCTATTGATTCTTTTTGTACTACCCGTGCAGACAAAACCCCACAGGTGAAGGCAATTATCACCTTGCTTTATTGTTCTTTAGTATTTTATCATCTTTTCATAAAGTTGTCAAGAGTTTTTTCTGATTTTCCTACCACTAATAAAAAAGCACAGCTCCCGATTTATTATCGGAAGCTGTGAGAAAGGAGAAACATGAAAAACAACACGTTATATACATTAATCAATATCCGCCCTGATCCTGCTGCATTGGTGCAGGTGCGCTCTGAGGCTCGCTCATAGCCTTGCGGTAAAGCTTATCGTATTTTGCGGAATCTCTGCAAGCGATCTGATATTCTTCATCAGTGATCTCTGCATATCTTGCCTCTTCAAAGAACGGGAACAAAGCTCTTATCATAAATCTGCTGTCCAAAAACACCTTAACAGTATTGCATACGAAATAAGCAACGCCGGCAGCGCAAAGACCGCCTGCAAGAGCGTCATTTGCAAAAGCAGTTGTAAATATAGGTGCACCGAATGCGAAGAATACGAAGAATACGATCGCCATAATAGCAATTACTTCAATTGCAAGGAACATTACATTTTCAATTATTCTTTTCCAACAATAATAATAAATTGCAACGCCCTCGGCTGCGCTTGTATAAAGCGGTTTACCATCTCTGAAGAACGTATAGAAAAGAACAAGATCATAAGAAAAGCTCAAAGACATTCCTATAAATATCTGTGCAAAAGAAATAAGCTGACCTAAAACAGGCTTATTCATTTTTCTTTCTGCAAATGTATTAAGCTTTTTCTGGAGCTGAGCCATTGCACCTTTTACAGCCATGCTGTATGCAAGATATTCATTACAAGACGGAAAACGATAAGTTACGCTTTCTTTTGCCATTGCATTCATATCATCGGGTATCATACCTGCCGAAACAGCGTCTGTAACAACAGCAACATGACCTGCTTTGAATTTATAGCCAACAAAGAAGTCAAGTCCGAAAGCAACGCCGACAGTAATAATGATCCATATCAAAGCACCTATTATACCAATACTACCGCCAAATACAGCCGAAAGGATCTTCATTGCAATTATTGAAATAACAAGCGCCCCTATATGCACCAAAGCTTTCATGCATATGAAACCCATTGTTTTGTTAAAAATCTGGTCCGGATTCAATTTATCATCCATTTGTTTAGCCCTCCGTATGTTGATGACATTAAAAAACTCATCATCAATTTTCTCTATATAAGTATTATAGCACAATAATTACACAAATGTAAATACAGTTTTTTGATTTTTATAAAAAAATGTTATATAATTTATAACTCAATTTTTTGTTACTATGTATCATTCGGTCACGATTTCAATTTTACAAAAAAAATTAAATTAATTTATTGATAGACAGACATATAAAAATGTGCTATACTTTATGTTATTAATATGATCGTGAGGTTTATTATGATAAAAAAAAGTGAAGCAAAACCGTATGTATATTTTTTGCTCGGAGCGATCTGTCTTTTAGGATTCGTTTTTGAGTATGTAATTCTGAGAACAGAAATGTTTCTGTACAGCAAAGATTACTTTAAGTTTACAATAACCGAAAGCATAACGCACTGGGTACTTGTATGTGTAATATGGGGTATAATAAGTCTCGTAATGTTTTACGTTGCTGTAAGAGTTTACGGCTTCGATATAGCAAAAAAGAACAACAAACCCGACGCAAAAGGTATCATTACCGGTATACTGTTGATATCAGGTGCGGTAGGCGTAAAATTTCATGTGTATAACGGCTGGAAATGCGTTTACGACTTTCATCATTCAGGCGGGTACCAGTTTATCTTTCAGTATATATACTATATTTTTGAGATATTCCTGCTTGCTGTCACGCTTGCGCTTCTTCAAGAGGGTTGTGACAAGATGATCAAAAAGATAGAGGCTCCGTTTGGCGGCTTTCTTATCGCTCTGACATGGGGACTTTCGCACATCATAACTCAAGGCAGCCTATATATCGGACTTACCTATTTTGCTCTTTCCATAATGTTTGGTGCGGCATATATCGCATTCAAAAGAAATCTTTATATAACATTCCTGTTTATGTCTATTATGTTTCTTGTATAGTAATAAAGAGATCCCCCGTTTGGTTCGGGGGATCGTTTTATTATACCGTGTATAATTTGCAGCTTATTGATCTTCTTTTTTAATCTTCTTTTTAAGCGAAAGCTTTTTCTCCTCGCCCTTGAGAAGTCTTTTAATATTCTCCCTGTGCTTAATGATCGTTGTTGCAGAGATAGCCAACGTAAGAATCGAAACTGTAACAACATACTCAAACGATACAGCGCCAAGCGCTTTATAATTATAAAAATACGTAATCAAAAATGTAGCCGCAGCAAGCACGCTTGCGCCGATTATAGAGCTTATCGAAACGATTTTCGTAATAATAAATGTTATTGCAAACGACAAAAAAGAAACTGCAAACACCGGAAAGTTTATTACAGCCGAAAGTGCAGCCATAGTCACAATACCTTTGCCGCCTTTGAACTTAAAGTATACAGGGTAAATATGCCCCAAAAAGCAGCACATTCCCGCAAGATATTTTCCGTAGCCTGAAAGCTCAACCACATTAGCTGAGCCAGTCATATTTTTACAAAGCAAGCCGCCCACAATGATAGCTGCAACGCATTTAAGAAAATCACCTATAAAGGTCAATATTCCTGCGGCAGTACCAACAGATCTCATTACATTTGTAAACCCTGCGTTTCCGCTGCCCATGGTTCTTATATCTTTTCCGCCTGTGAATATTTTAGTAACAATAATGGCTATGTTTAAACTTCCCAAAAGATAAGCAATAACCATAACCAACACCATTCTCAATACGTTATGAACATCTGTAAACAAACCTATCATTTGTTCTACCCTCTTTTGATATTATTTCTTTGTATCACTGCGTTCACGAACAACAAAATGTATAGGAGTACCCTCCATACCGAAGCTTTCTCTGATCCTGTTTTCAAGGTAGCGTCTGTATGAAAAATGGAACAAGTCGGCACTGTTTACAAAACAAACGAATGTCGGCGGTTTTGTAGACGCCTGAGTCATATAGAATATTTTAAGTCTTCTGCCCTTATCGGTAGGCGGCTGAACTCTTGCTGCTGCTTCTGCAAGAATATCATTGAGAACGCCTGTTTTTATTCTCATAGCGTTTGAATTTGCCACTACCTTTATAAGCTCAAAAAGCTTGTCGATACGCTGTCCGGTCAATGCGGAAATAAAGATCATTGGCGCATAAGACATAAACGCAAAGTCAATTTCAAGCTTTTTTCTGAATTGATCCATAGTTTTTCCGTCTTTTTCAACAGCGTCCCATTTATTAACGGCAATAATACAGCCCTTGCCCGCCTCGTGAGCAAGTCCTGCAACCTTTGAGTCCTGTTCGGTAAAGCCTTCTGTTGCGTCTATCATAATAACGCATACATCGCTGCGTTCAATAGCCATTTTTGCACGAAGAATACTGTACTTTTCGATATTGTCGTCTACACGGCTTTTCCTGCGTATTCCGGCTGTATCGGTAAAGTTGAATTTTCCGTGACTGTTTTCTACAAGTGTATCAATTGTATCTCTTGTTGTACCTGCAATATCAGATACTATACATCTTTCTGTACCAACAATTTTATTTATCAAAGAAGATTTTCCCGCATTCGGTTTTCCTATAACGGCAACTGAGATAAAGTCCTCGTTTTCCTCCTCGTCAGTTTCCGGCGGAAAATACTTGCATACCTCGTCAAGAAGATCGCCTGTTCCGTGACCGTGTACAGCAGAAACCTGAATGGGATCTCCGAGTCCAAGATTATAGAACTCGTAAAAATCGGGATCAGGATCACCGATACCGTCGCACTTGTTCACGCATAGTACAACAGGTACGCCGCTTTTAAGCAGCATTGACGCAACATCTCTGTCGGTAGCAACCATACCTGTTTTTACGTCGGTAACAAGTATAGTCACATCTGCGGCTTCAATTGCAAGCTCAGCCTGCCTGCGCATTTGCGAAAGTATAACGTCATTCGTTTTCGGCTCAATTCCGCCCGTATCAATAACGGTAAACGTTCTGTTCTGCCACTCACATTCGCCGTATAATCTGTCACGAGTAACGCCGGGGGTATCGTCAACAATAGAGAGTCTTTGTCCTATAAGCTTATTAAACAGGGTAGACTTTCCGACATTCGGTCTGCCGACGATCGCCACAATTGGTTTTGCCATATTACATACCTCCTTATTCATATAGAAGATAGCTCAGAAATCACTGATAAAACCACAAGCAGAGGCGAAATAACATCACCGGATCTAATCAGTGTTAAAAAAATAAGGGAAGGATACCCCTCCCCTTTATATGTGCAATTGATAAGACGGCAATTACTCGCCCATCTTAATTACTTCTCTGCCTCTGTAGAAGCCACAGTTGCCACAAACTCTGTGAGGAGCTTTAAGCTCACCGCAGTTGCTGCAAACTGAGAGAGCCGGAGCCTCCAATTTCCAAACATTGCTGCGTCTTTTATTCTGTCTTGCACTTGAAACCTTTCTCTTTGGTACTGCCATTACAAACGCCTCCTTACAAACACAAATTAAATAATTATTGAAATAAGTCTTTCAAGACCTCCAAGCGAGGATCTGAAATCTGAACGTCACAGTCACATTTGCCGTAGTTCAGGTTTTCACCGCACTGCGGACACAAGCCCTTGCAATCCTCCCTGCATAAGAATTTAACAGGAAGTTCGAGCAATATATCTGCTGTAACAAGCTCATCTAAATCGAGAGTATAATCCGGTATTTCAATATAATCGCAGTCGTCGTCATCTTCCGACGCAAGCGACACAACAAGAATGTGATCAAAGCTGTAACTTAATGGGGTTATGGTTTCCTCGCCGCATCTGTCACAGGGCGCAGAATAATCGAGTTCGGCATTGATAGCCAGACTTACAACACCTGCACGATTTTTCACAGCAGCCTCTACCTTTATAGGGGTTTTCAGCGGGCAGCAGCCGTTAAGCTCCATTTCAGACAAATCAAGATCTTCGGAAACGGTCAAGCATTCACCTTCGGACAAAAACACTTTTTTAAGCTCAAGCAGCATATACTCACCTCAATAACCACACTTGCAAAACTCTGTTTTACACGAATACCGCATTTTATTATACATTATAGTGATAACTTTGTCAATATATAAAAAACACAAAATATAAGTTTATATATTAATTTGTAATGCTCATTTTGCAGGAACCTTAAGGCAACACCGCACACTACTCATTGAAATCAGTCTGTATAAAAGTCCTTCATATCATCAAGGCACAGGCAAGCAAGCGGACCGCCGCCGGCAGCATTACAGTTTATACAAATATTATTCTCGCACATAAAAAGTTCTTCTGTATTCTCGCTTGCGCCGGATATCTCAGATACAGGCACATGACCTGATACTATAAACACGCTGTCATCTTTAAAATATCTCTTACGGTAATCAACAGGGGTAAAGGCTAAATCTTCAACAGTATAGTTTTTCAGCTTTTTTCCGTTCTTTTCAAAATTGCCTAATCCCTGATGTACAAGAACATAGATCTTTTTATTTACTTCAACAGTATCATAAGGCTTCATATCGCCCAGTACATCAATAAAATCATTTCTGTCATCAACAGAAAGCTTTAAGAACTCCTCTGCAAGCTTTCGACAGCCTAATTTATTAAGCTTGCTCATAGCGTCAAGAGTTTCTTTCGATAAAGATGTATAATCCTTACCTGCTGCAAGATCATTACTAAGACTTTTCAAAGCGTTATAGGCTGCATATTCGTTTGCGCCCATTATCGGGTATACGTTCACCATATCTGCAATTTCTTTCAAAAGCTTAACAGAGTTTTCGTCTGTACCGATAATATTTCCAAGGAGGTATAAAGTATCGTCCTCCTCCAAGCCGATAATATCTTCGGTCATTTCGATAAACTTGTCATAGCAGCCGTTTATATCAGACATAACATAATACATATAAGCACTCCTTTATTACAGGCAGCACCTCACAAATAACATATCAGACCGATGTACCGGATCTAATACTATTTTTGTTAAGGTTTGCCTACCCTTCTTCAATCGACTTTGTTGCAGCGGCGTTTAAATCGGCAGCCGCCGTATTGCCGCTTAAATACTCATAATATGCCTGTGCGCCGATCATAGCAGCGTTATCTCCGCAATATTTAAGCTCAGGCATATATACTTCAATATTTTTCTGTTTGCAGAGATATTCTGTGCGTTCTCTAAGCAAAGAATTTGCCGATACACCGCCTGCGAGTACTATCTTTTTATACCCGAAATCATCTGCGGCTTTCATCAGCTTTTCTGTAAGACAATCTACGACCGCCTTGCGGAATGACGCCGACAAATCAGCCGTATTGACTTCTTCTCCCTTTTGAGAAGCATTATGTATAATGTTTATTGCCGCTGTTTTCAAGCCCGAAAAGCTGAGATCATACATAGAATCGGCTACACGCGGGTGCGGCAGCACAAAAGCCTTGTCGTTTCCGTTCTGCGCCGTCTTGTCAAGATTTATACCGCCGGGATACGGCATACCCATAGTTCTTGCAACCTTGTCGAATACCTCTCCTGCGGCGTCATCACGGGTTTTGCCTATTATTTTCATACGTGTATAATCTTCAACAGCAATTATATGACTGTGACCGCCTGATACTACCAAACACAAAAACGGCGGTTTAAGATCGGGGTGTGTAATATAATTCGACGCAATATGCCCTCTCAGATGATGAACGGGAATAAGCGGCTTATCAGACGCAAAAGAAAGTCCCTTTGCAAAATTCACACCCACAAGAAGCGCACCGATAAGTCCGGGCGCATAAGTAACTGCAACGGCGTCTAAATCAGCAAGAGTCTTATTGGCTTGAACAAGCGCCTCGTCAACTACTCCTACTATCGCTTCTGCGTGACGTCTTGACGCAATTTCGGGAACTACTCCCCCGTATAATTTATGCTCGGCTACCTGCGATACAACAACGTTTGACAATACCTGTCTGCCGTTCTCTACAACTGCGGCAGCCGTTTCGTCGCAAGAGCTTTCAATAGCTAAAATCACCATGTTATCACCTCCGGACAACAACTCAAAGATAAAGTGTCATAATATAAGCATTTTCTCTCGGTGAGGAATAAAAGTTTTTTCGTTCACCGAAAATCTTGAATCCGAAACGCTCATACAGCGCAATTGCCGCACTGTTTGAGATACGCACCTCAAGAGATAAAAAAGAAAGCGGAATACCCTTACCAATATTCAAGGCATTTTCCAGAAGTGCGCTTGCAATACCCTGCCGCCGGTACTCAGGCAAAACCGCAATATTGGCTACATAGCCCTCGTCAAGAACTGCGTGAAATCCCATATAGCCTGCGATCTCATCACCAACTAATGCGGTATAAAAGTAAGCGTTATCATGGTTAAGCTCACTTTGAAAAGCTGCGGTACTCCACGGCTTTGAAAAGCAGGCTTTCTCCACTTCTACAAGACCGTCTATATGTTCAGCCTTTAATTTCTCGATAGTCACAGAATCATTCATAATACATTTTCACATCAAGAAAAAATTATTTTTCCTGCGCAAGCTCTCCCTCGATAAAATCGGCTAATTGTTCCATACAAACCTTAAGCTCATCTCGTGTTTCACGATAGCAGCTTATACTTTTGTTATACGGATCAGAAACGTCCTTACCCAAGTCGTAAATTTTGCTTTTGCTGACGCCAAGCTCCAGTAAGCACAGAATATGTGCGTGCGTCATAGGCACAATAAGATCAAAGCTGTCGAGATCAAGTGCGGTGATCGCCGTTGATCTGTATGACGAAAGATCAAGACCTACCTCTTTCATAACCGTTACTGCGTTATCGCTTGCAGGCGCACCCGTAAATGTTGCAATTCCCGCACCTCTGCATTGTGCGTCAATTTTTCTTTCGGCGCAAATTTGTTCAAATATTATCTGAGCCATAGGACTTCTGCACGTATTTCCCGTACACAGAAACAATACCTTTATCACAAATTCTCTTCCTTTCATTTTTTTACATTCCCATAGTTGTATTATAACACATTTATTTGATAATATCAACACACCGATCGTACACGCAAAAAAAAAGCACAGCATTTCTATTATAAGGAAACACTGTGCAAAATGTTTTGTATATACTCCCTCTGTTCGTTTCTCGTATACTTTCTATACGTACTCAAACATATCGTAACCGATCATACTTTTTATTATTCCGCAAACATTGCAGTTGACAAATAACGTTCGCCGGTATCAGGAAGTAATGCAACTATTACTTTTCCTTTATTCTCCGGACGTTTTGCAAGCTTTTCTGCGGCTGCAACTGCCGCACCCGACGAAATACCTACAAGTAAAGCGTCTTTGCGTGCAAGCTCTCTGCCGGCTTCAAAGGCTTCGTTATTCTCAATAGTGATAATTTCATCATAAATATCAGTATCAAGAGTATCTGGAACAAAGCCTGCGCCTATACCCTGTATTTTATGCGGACCTGCTTTTCCCTGCGACAAAACAGGTGATGTTGCCGGCTCTACCGCTACAATTTTAACATTCGGATTCTTGGATTTCAGATATTTTCCTACGCCCGAAAGAGTACCGCCCGTACCTACACCGGCTACAAAAATATCAACTTTACCCTCGGTATCGTTCCATATTTCAGGACCTGTCGAGGCAAAATGTGCGGCAGGATTTGCCATATTCACAAACTGACCGGGAATAAAGCTGCCTTCTGTCTGTGCTGCTAACTCCTTTGCTTTTTCAATTGCACCTCTCATACCCTTAGAACCGTCTGTCAGAACGATCTGAGCGCCGTAAGCTTTGAGCAGGTTTCTTCTCTCAATACTCATAGTTTCGGGCATTGTGAGTATTACCTTATAACCTCTTGAAGCAGCAACAGCCGCAAGTCCTATTCCTGTATTTCCTGATGTAGGCTCAATAATAACCGCACCCGGTTTTAAAAGTCCCTTTTCTTCTGCGTCGTCGATCATAGCCTTGGCAACTCTGTCTTTTACACTTCCGGCAGGATTAAAATACTCGATCTTTCCCAGAACCGCAGCCTCCAAGCCGTGATTCTTTTCGTAATTTGTAAGCTCTACAAGCGGTGTACCGCCTACCAGATCAAGAACGCTTTTAAATACCTTAGACATAATAAAAATCTCCTTTTCTTCTGTTATAAGCCATTATACTATATTCCTATATTTTTGATAGGTTTTTGGTAGTTCCTATTATAGCACCAAATCATTGATCTGTCAACACTTTTTCATTTTATTTTTTTACGTTAAAAATGTAGAAACATCTTATAAGTATCAGCTTGAAATAATGTCTTTATCTGTTCTACACTTACGAATTAGATCATATATTTAGAAAAAAGCGGAGGTGATAATTTGAGCTGCAGAATAGCCGAGCTGCGTCACAAAGAAGTTATTAACCAATCTGACGGAATGCGTCTTGGTTTTGTTGATGATGTAGAGATCGACACAAAAAATGCGTGTCTTATCTCCGTAATAATATACGGCAGGCCGAAGCTTTTCGGTATACTTGGCAGACACGATGACATAGTTATTCCGTGGGGCAGTATATGTCTGATAGGAGAAGATACGATACTTGTTAAATGTCCCGGCAGACCAAGAAAGCCGAAAAAGCGAAGGATCATTTGCTAAGGCAACACCGCAAAAAGACCAAAAAGACCGCGCGCAAAACACATCTCAGCACATGCGATTTTGCGGCGGTCACCTGTAACGTATTCATTTTCTTTGTAATCCCTGAACCAATAAATTAAGTGCATTTTTGGCGTCTTTCTTTTTTGGTTTTTTGTTAGGAGTTAATTTTTTCAAAATTGAGCTAAACATAAAATCTATCTGCACATGATAATGAGCATTAATTACCCCGCCAATAAGGAATATATTAACGCACGTATAAAACCAGATAAGCAGCATTGTAACTGTTGTTAAACTGCCATAAAACGAGGTGTAGATATTTTTTCCACTGCTATAAGAAGCAAAATAAGATGTAAATGCAGAAATAGCAAGCGACGCAAACAAGGCGCCGGGAGTTTGATTTATCAATTTCCGCTTGCCTGCCGGCGCGACTTTATAAATCAAAGAAGCAATAACCGTTCCTGCTGCAACAACGTCAAAATCCTTTATGAAGCCGACAACCTTGCCGTATATCGGTTCAGAAGGCATGGTAGAAAGTATAATATCCTCTGCTGAAAGCTCTTTTGTATACAGAACAAGAGAAGCACTCACAGCAAAAAGAAAACAGACCGTATAAAATATCGAAAACACATACATATTTATAATATTACGGCTGTCACGTTCATCATAAACGATATCGAGCGAACGTATCAGCGCAAGCACACCTTTTGACGATGACCACAGTAATATTACCATTGAGAAAGAAAAAACACCTGTTCTCGATTCATAAGCCTGAGAAATTATTGAAGAAATAAATGCACGAACAGTATCCGGCATTACAGAGGTAACGGCAACTGTCATTTCTTGTTTACTGATACCTGTCAGAGGAAGCTGCGAGCATAGCAGGATAAACAGCGGTATCATAGAGATGAAAAAGTAAAAAGCTATACTTGCAGAATTAGGTGCTACTAAGCTTTTTCCCATTGCTTTGCCAAATAGACCTATTTCTTTAAATACACGGCTTCTTAACAGACGCTTGAGCTTTTTTTTGATCTTCTTCATTGGAGACACACCCCATATCTGTACACAAAACAAGGTGTAAAATGTGACTATTATTCACTTTTTTGAACAGACAAAATCTATTAACAATTATAATATGCAGATTATATCATAAAATTCATAATTTGTCAATCAACCTGCCCCAATACTCAGGGTTTTTGAACAAGTAAATAAACTATTAATAAATTTATTATATAAGGGGACGCTTTCTGCCAAAGCGTCCCCTCTTTCAATACAGTCCGTAGGACGGTGTTGAAATTCACCCCTTGCAAAGGGCTGGAGCGTG
>JAFPLH010000076.1 GCA_017402845.1 Clostridia bacterium | reverse complement strand
GTATTCAGGCAAGACAACAACGTTCAAAGTAACAGTCATAGCCTTGGCAGTAACAAAGATAGCCGTAACAACACCGCCGACAAAAACGTCTTACTATGTCGGAGATAAGCTCGATACAACAGGTATCAAAATAACAGCAACATACAATAACGGAAGTACACAGGACGTAACAAGCAGTGTAACATATTCCGGCTTTGACAGTTCATCAGCAGGCGAAAAGACTGTAACAGTATCGTATTCAGGCAAGACAACAACGTTCAAAGTAACAGTCATAGCCTTGGCAGTAACAAAGATAGCCGTAACAACACCGCCGACAAAAACGTCTTACTATGTTGGAGATAAGCTTGATACAACAGGTATCAAAATAACAGCAACATACAATAACGACAGCACAAAGGACGTAACAAGCAGCGTAACATATTCCGGTTTTGACAGCTCCACCGCAGGGGAGAAAATCGTAACTGTTGCATATCAAGGAAAAACTGCATCATTTAAAGTTAATGTAGCTGCACTTGCAGTTACAAGCATAGCAGTCACCACACAGCCAACAAAGAAAAGCTATTATATTGGTGAAGCTCTTGATACAACAGGCATAAAAATAACAGCAACATATAATAACGGCAGTACAAAAGACGTAACAAGCAGTGTAACATATTCCGGCTTTGACAGTTCAACCGCAGGCGAAAAGACCGTAACCGTTACATATCAAGGAATAACCACAGTATTCAAAGTAAATGTTATTGCACTTGCAGTTACAAGCATAGCTGTAACAAATCAACCTACAAAAACATCTTACTATGTCGGAGATAAACTTGACACAGCAGGAATCAGAATTACTGCAACTTATAATAACGGCAGTACAAAAGACGTAACAAGCAGTGTAACATATTCAGGTTTTGACAGCTCCACCGCAGGAGATAAGAACGTAACTGTAACATACGAAGGAAAAACAGCAGTATTTACTGTTACGGTAAAAGCGATAACAATAAAACGAATAGAGATCACAGCAGTTCCGTCAAAAACAAGCTATTATGTCGGAGAAACATTTGATGCATCTGGAATTAAGGTAATTGCGCATTATAACAATGGTTCTCAAAAAGACGTTTCTTCAAGTGTTACATATTCCGGCTTTAACAGCTCGACATCAGGCACAAAGACCATAACCGTTACATACGAGGGCAAAACTGCTCAATTTGATGTATATATACTTGATAACAAAGTTGAAAAGATTACCATAACAAAAGCTCCTGATAAAACGGTTTACTATACTGGCGAAGAAATAGATCTCAGTGGATTAACGGTAATTGCACAGTATTCAAACGGCAGTACAGAAGATGTTTCTTCACAGATAAAGGGTGTGCGTAATTTTGATAATACTGCACCGGGCACTCAGAATGTAGAGATAGAGTACGGCGGAAAAACTGCCACCTTCAGTGTAACAGTGATTAAGCTTGAAGTAGAGCGTCTTGAGCTGACGCCTCCAACAAAAACAGAATACTTTGTCGGACAAGCTTTAGATTTTACCGGCATGAAGGTTACTGCCGTGTATAATAACGGTTCACGAAAAGATGTTACTGCTGATGTAACTATAAACGGAGCAGATACGTCTACCGCAGGAACAAAAGCAGTTATTGTGTGGTATGAATCAAAGTCAGCAGAGTTCAATATTACTGTAATACAGGCAGAAGTAGTATCTCTCGATTTTGTACCGCCGACAAAAACAGAGTATTATATCGGTGAATCATTAGATCTTTCCGGTATGATGGTAAGAGCTCATTTTTCAGACGGTACTTCTGAAATAGTATCTGATAAGGTGACGATCTCCGGCTTTGACAGCACAACAGAGGGTGTAAAGACGATAACTGTTGAGTACGGCTCAAAGAGTGTATCCTTTGAGGTTACAGTATACAAAAAAGAGGCTGTACTTGAATATATTACCGTAACTCCTCCGCAAAAGCAGAACTATTTTGTAGGCGAAACTTTTGATCCGAACGGAATGTCAGTCATAGCTCACTATTCAGACGAATCCACAGTTGATATTACATCTCACGCAATTATTACAGGATTTGATACGACTACATCAGGCGAAAAGACTATCACTGTTGAATATATGGGCTTTACAGCAAGCTTTGATATTACGGTTTATGAGATCGTACTCGAATATATAAGCGTAACTCCGCCCCAAAAGGTACAGTATATAGTCGGTGAAAGCCCAGATATGACAGGCTTTGAGGCAACAGCTTATTATTCAAACGGAAGTGTTCAGAATGTTACCGACAAAGTATCTGTAAACGGCTTCGATACATCTTCGGCAGGTATTAAATCGGTTGAGGTAGTCTTTGGGGATAAGACCGCATATTTTGAGATAATAGTATCTGAAAAAGAGATATATCTTGATTATATTGAGGTGATTCCTCCGGAAACCACTACGTATTATGTCGGAGAGAGTCTTGATACAACAGGTATGAAGGTTACAGCATACTACTCTGACGGATCAACGCTTGATGTTACCGATTCTGTAAATATTTACGGCTTTGACAGCAGTTGTATAGACACAATAGAAATAACAGTCGAATATATGGGTAAAACCGCATCATTCTATGTTACGATAATAGAGTTGGAAGATTATATTATAAGTCTTACTGTATCACCGCCGTATAAGACAGAATACTATATAGGTGAGTCTCTTGATCTAACAGGTATGTCAGCTTATGTATTGTATACTGACGCTACCGTTGAAGATGTTACCCAGTATGTAACAGTAAGCGGTTATGACTGTATGAAAGAGGGCGTACAGACTATAACTGTAACATACCAGAACGTAAGCGACACCTTTGAAGTCACAGTAAAGCAGATCGAAAGCGAGCTTATGTATATCGAGGTCACACCACCTTCAAAGACGATATATTATGTAGGCGAACAGCTCAATACAGAGGGTATGACAGTTTTGGCTTACTACTCATCAGATGATATAATAGACGTTACACAAAGCGTAACTCTTACCGGCTTTACAAGCGATACAGCAGGTGATGTTACAGTAACCGTAGAGTACAACGGCAAAACAGCGGAATTTACAGTAACTATAATTGACATTGAGCTTGTTAAGATCGAAGTAACGCCTCCTGATAAGCGTGTATACAATATCGGAGAAAGCTTTTCTTCTGATGGTATGAAGGTTACAGCGTACTATTCCAATTCTGAAACAAAAGAAGTATACGATTATTCTGTCAGCGGATTTGACAGCAGTACAGAAGGTGTAAAAACAATAACTGTTGAGTATCAGGGCAAAACAGCGTCCTTTGAAATAACGGTATTGGCAGATGACGTTGTTCTGGAGAGTATCTCTGTAACACCGCCGAGCAAAACGGTTTATGAATACGGCGAACAGCTTGATACAAACGGAATGGTTGTTATGGCACATTATTCAAACGGTGCTCAGGAAGAAATAACCTCTTTTGTAACAATAACAGGCTTTGACAGCACGACAACGGGCACACAGCAGATCACAGTTGAATATCAGGGCTGCACAGCGTATTTTGAAGTATTCGTTTATTCTCCTGCAATAATAAATATCGAACGTATCGAAGTTACTCCTCCTAATAAGACGGTGTATAGCATTGGTGAATCGCTCGACCTTGACGGTATGATCGTTATAGCATATTACTCGAACGGCAACAGGGAAAATGTAACAAACGATTGTGAAGTATCCGGTTTTGACAGCACAGCCGCAGGAACTATAACTCTTACAGTTTCATATCAAGGAAAAACAGCAGAGTTTACGGTAACAATACTTAAACCTGAGGTTTATCTTGATCATATATCAGTAGTTTACCCAACAAAGACTACATATTCTATCGGAGAAGCATTTGATCCGACAGGTATGTCAGTATACGCATATTACTCAGACGGCAGTATTCTTGATGTTACTCAGCAAGCTGAAATAAGCGGATTTGACAGCGGCTATGCAGGAGAACAGCTGATCACTGTAAGCTATGGCGGTTTTTCAGAATCGTTTACTGTAAATGTATATCTTATAGAAAGTGAGCTGTTATATATTGAAATAGCTGAACTTCCATATAAGCTGCATTATTGGAAAGACGAATATATAAATATAGACGGCTTGAAGGTAAATGCATATTACTCAACCGGAGAGATAGTTGATGTAACCGGTCAGGTAAGTGTTTATGGTTATAATATGTATAACGTCGGAGAACAAAGTGTAACTGTTGAGTTTGAGAATAAGTCAACGGAATTTACAGTTTATGTTCATGAGATCGAATTACTCTATATTGAAATTGTTCCTCCCACAAAGAGAGTTTATTTCGTAGGCGATTATTTGGATACAACCGGTCTTGAAGTTCGTGCGTATTATTCAAATGGTGATATTGAAAACATTTATTATGTTTCGGTAACCGGATATGACAACGAAACACCGGGAATACAGACTATCACAGTTGAGTACGAAGGCAAAACAGCTACCTTTGAAATAGAGGTAAAGTATCCTGCAGTTATAGCATTAGAAATAATCGAACCGGATAAAACTGTTTACGACGTTGGAGAGGAGTTGGATCTTTCCGGTTTCATGTTATGGGCAATATATGAAGATGGTACTAAGTATTATATCGGAGAAAAATATACAGTAACAGGATTTGACAGTACAACAGCAGGAATACAAGTTATTACGGTTGAGTATGAAGGCGTAACAATACAGTTTACAGTTGAGGTAGTACCCAATACTACAATACTTTTGGGAGATGTAAACTGTGACGGCAAAATAACAGCAAGAGATGCACTCATTGTATTAAGATATTCCATAGGTTTGATAAAGGATATTACTGATGATATCTTCACGGCAATGGATGTTGACAGAAACGGAAAAGCAACTGCGGCAGACGCACTTTTAATTCAGCGTTATGCAGTTGGTTTGATAAAAGAATTCTGATAGGTCATATTTAAGGGAGTGAATCTGATGAAGATTACATTTTTGGGAGCGGCACATGAGGTTACAGGCTCATGTACTCTGATAGAAACTGGCGGCGTTAGATTTTTGGTAGACTGCGGTATGGAGCAGGGACCTGACATATACGAGAATAGCGACCTGCCGGTATCACCCGGAGAGATAGATTTTGTACTGCTGACTCATGCACATATCGATCATTCAGGAAAGCTGCCGCTGCTTGTGTCGAAAGGCTTTGACGGAAAGATCTTTGCCACATCTGCAACAGTCAGATTGTGCGGTATCATGCTCATAGATTCAGCACACATTCAAGAAATGGAAGCGGAGTGGAAGAACAGAAAATCAAAAAGAAGCGGCGGCGTAGTATATACTCCGATGTATACCGCAAAAGACGCAGAAGACTGTATGAAGCTTTTCCGCCCCTGCCGATATGACAAGCATATCAAGATCACAGATAGCATTTCTGTAAGATTTATTGATGCAGGACATCTTTTAGGTTCGTCGTCAATTGAAGTAACAATAACCGAAAACGGTGTCACAAAAGTGATACTGTTTTCGGGAGATGTCGGAAACATAAACAGACCGCTTATCAAGAATCCGCAAATGCCCGAATATGCAGACTATGTTGTAATAGAATCTACCTACGGCAACAGACTTCACGGACAGCGTGCAGATTATGCAAGCTCACTAACAAAGATAATTTACGAAACTTTTGAAAAGGGCGGCAATGTGGTAATACCGTCATTTGCGGTTGGCAGAACACAAGAAATGCTTTATCTTATCAGAGAGATAAAAGAACAAGGATTACTGCGAAAGTTCGGCAATTTTCCTGTATGGGTAGACAGTCCGTTGGCAGTAGAGGCAACCGAAATATACGGTGAAGATATGTACGACTACTGCGACGAAGAAACCCTTGCTCTGTTACATTCGGGGGTAGATCCTATTAAGTTTTCAAATCTGAATCTTGCAATTACTACCGAAGATTCCGTAGCAATAAATAACGATCCAACACCGAAGGTAATACTTTCTGCAAGCGGAATGTGCGAGGCAGGAAGAATACGTCATCATCTCAAGCATAATCTTTGGCGAGAAGAATCTACAATACTGTTTGTAGGTTATCAGGCAGAGGGAACACTCGGAAGAACTTTGATAGACGGCGCAAAGTCGGTAAGACTATTTGGGGAGGAAATAACCGTAAATGCACGTATAGCGTCAATGGACGGAATAAGCGGTCATGCTGATATGGATATGCTGATAGATTGGCTTGGTAATTTGCAGAACCGTCCTGAAATGGTATTTGTAAATCACGGTCACGATACAGTGTGTGATGATTTTGCACAGACTATTATACGCAGATTGTCATTTCCGGCGGCTGCACCGTATAACGGAGCCGAGTATGAGCTGACAGAGTATAAATGTCTTAATTACGGTAACACCGTTAAGCTAAAAACGAAGGTGAATAAACGTGCGGTAGCCGTATTTGAACGACTTATGCAAGCAGGTCAGAGATTGCTTGCAGTTATTGAGCAAAACAAAGGTTTGGCAAATAAAGATCTTGCTAAGTTTGCAGATCAAATAAATGACCTCTGTAATAAGTGGGAAAGAAAGTAGTACCGTAAACAATAAGGTAATACCGCATAAAAGCAGTACCGAAGAAATGTACGCAGATTTACATCTGATTTCAGGCGGTCTTTGTACTGTGCTGCCCTAAATATAATCAACAAATACCCTGCTTTCCGTAAAGGTAAGCAGGGTATAAGGAGTTAAATATATGAAAAAATTATCCATACCGATACTTGAATTATCAAACATAAATAAGAAAACAAGAAAGGCTTTGATCGAAAGGTTAAATCTTACTGTACCAAAAGGAGATACGTTATCAGTATTATATAAAAATGAGAATAATATCTCTTTGCTTACAGAACTGTTAAGCGGAAAGACAAAACCCGAAAAGGGTAAAATATTCTTCAAGAGTGATGATGTTACAGGAGAAAAAAATGCGTTTGGCGTTGTTTTTGATTCGCCTGTACTCTCAAAGAACAGAACAATTTCAGAGTGTGCTTCATCACCGATAGTTAAAAGAGGTCTTGCACGCAGCATGGCAGTTGTGCTTGTTCAAAAAGAAGCAAAAGCCTTCGGACTCGAAGAATACATTGATAATACAATTGGTTCGCTTCCGAAAAATATAGCGGCTCGCGCAGAGGTATTTACCGCATATATGTGTTCTCATGATCTGATAGCAATAAATGAGCCGTTCTCTACTCTTAACGAGGACGAAAGAAAAACAGAAACAGAGCTTCTAATAAATCTTAAAAACTCAACAAAGCTGTCACTTCTTATTTTTACAAAGAATATTGACACGGCTTTGCAGTTTGGAGATTATATTATGGTTGTAAACGATAAAACAGAATCCACAGGGATTATTGCCTGCGATAAAGGGAAAAAGGATAAAACCTTGCAAAAGGTCAAAGAATTATTTGACGCAGTATAAAGGGGAAAATAGTATGAAACATGTATTTATTGCAAATCCTAATGCGGGGCAGGGCAAAGCTGTTCAGAATATTTATAACAGCCTGTCATCTATCGACAAATCCGCACATACAGAGGTTTATCTTACAAAAGGCAAGGGCGACGCAGAGAATTATATAAAGCAGTATATGAAAAAGTCAAATGAACTTGTGAGATTTTATGCATGCGGCGGTGACGGTACGATCTATGAGGTTGTAAACGGTGTTGCACCATTTCCGTTGGCAAGCTTTACGGTATACCCGTGCGGCAGCGGAAACGACTTTGTAAAAACCTTTGGCAAAAAAGAGGATTTTTTAAACATCAAAGATTTGGTTCAGGGTGAAGAAATTCCGATAGATATTATTAAGGTAAACGATCGCTTTTGTATAAATGCGTGTCATTTTGGATTTGATACATTTGTTGCAAGAAAAATGGACGAATTGAGAAGCAAGCCGATCATTGGCGGAAAAAACGTATATACAACAAGTGTTGCAATGGGACTTGCAACAGGTATGAGAAGTAAAGCAGAAATAACGGTTGACGGACGTACTATGACAAACGGCGAATTTCTGTTATGTACAATTGCAAACGGACAGTATGTCGGCGGTAAATATAAATGTGCCCCTAAAGCAGTAGTAAATGACGGTTTTATGGAGTTTTGCGTAGCCGAGCCAATTTCAAGAATAACGTTTATTCGTCTTGCAAAGTATTATGAACAGGGTACACATCTCGAAGATAAAAGGTTCAAAGACTTTTTGCACTACACACGGTGCAAGCACGTTGACATTAAAGCCGAAGATGGATTTTCAGTAGCGCTTGACGGTGAAGTTATACCTGTTACAAAAGCGTCGGTAGATATAATACATAACGGAATAAAAATGGCATTACCCAAATCTATTATCAAAGGTAAAAATCTTTCAACTGTATCTTTCTGAACAGATTTAGTATAAAGAATAGTTATGTATAATAATATGTAATACAGAAACTGATAACGGTATATAAGAAGTATTTAAGGCAACACCGCACAAAGACCGCCTAACGGCTTTGTACCGAATTTGCTTGATCTTTTTTCGGCACAATCTCTGTGCGGTATTGCCTTAAAGCAGGCACAGCACATTTAATATTGTGTGTCTGCTTTTTTTTACTCCCACATTCTCCGGTATTCACCCGGAGTAATACCTTCAACTTTTTTGAATACTCTGTTAAAATAAGCTCCTTCTTCAATACCAACTTTTCTTCCTACTTCTTCAACAGTAAGTTCCGAGAATCTCAGCAGCTGTTTAGCATGAGTAATACGAACTTGGTCAAGATAAGACAACAAAGTTATACCAAACTGTTCTTTAAAAACTCTCGTCAGATAAAACTTGTTTATATAAAATCTTTCAGCTAAATCATCAAGATGTATTTTTTCGGTATAATGTTCATCAAGATAATATTTAATGTTTTGCAGGGACTTTTTTTTGACACCGATTCGAGCAGTATTTTCAGGGTGCCAGCTTTCAGCCATTATTAAAGTAAGCAGAGAAGTCAGTTTCTCGTTTATCTTCATATCACGAATATAATCGTCAGATTCTGCGAAGTATGATATCTCGTCGAGAACTTTAGAAAAATATGAAGTAGATTCAGGCGAGAAGGTAGGCATACCACCTCGTTCTGCGTATTTTTCATAGATACCGTTAAGATTAGCTCCATAAAAATGAACCCATTTCAGTGACCATAGATTGTCTTTTGAAGAACTGTGTGAATATGTTTTCCGACAGTCAATAAATACACAGTTATTTTTGTTAAGAGAATACTCTTTATTGTCATATAGCAGTTTTCCTTTTCCGTTAGTAACAATAAAGAATAAAAATGAATTCAATCCTTCACGGCTGTTCACATGGGGCTTTATTGCAGTAAGCTCTCCTACTTCCTGCAAATGGAGCAAAGTTGTTTTAGCAAAATTTGACGGAGTATAGATTATTCTCTTTGATTTTACAGAGTTTCCCTGAAATAAAGATTCCAAAAAAATCACCTCAGTATTGATTGTATCATAAAAGTCAATATTGTACAAGATAATTTCAATATTGTGAATTGATTGATATGAATATCTTTTGTAAAATAAAAGAAAATAAGGGCATCTCTAAAAACCTGCCGTCGTTCAGATGTGCCGTAGATTTAGTCGGCAGGTTGCACAATAAAATCGCCGGGTGCGGTCTGCCAGTGGCAGACGTTGCCGCAAGGCAACAGCACCGACCGAGCCGGCAGGCGAGACTCATACCGACGTATGTCAAGATTTTTTGTGCAATATGACGGCTGAAGATACGGTGCAGATGGGCGGCGTGAGGTTTTTAGAGGTGCCCATAAGTATATTTAGCTGAAATAGTAGTATTTTGCAGTATTAAAAGGAGAAATTATCATGAGTAAAGTAGCATTAATTACAGGAATTACCGGTCAGGACGGATCGTATCTTGCTGAGTTCCTTTTGGAAAAGGGTTATGAAGTTCACGGTATCACAAGGCGTGCTTCTATTGCAAATACAGCACGTATCGACCATTTGATTCGTGCGAATTCGATCACACTTCACGACGGCGATTTGTCGGATTCATCCTCGCTTATACGTATCATCAGCATTGTTCAGCCTGATGAAATATATAACCTTGCTGCACAGTCACACGTTCAGGTTTCTTTTGATGTTCCCGAATATTCAGGCGATGTTGACGCAATTGGCGTTCTTCGTGTGCTTGAAGCTATTCGTATTCTTGGTCTTACAAAGAAAACAAAATTTTATCAGGCATCAACCTCTGAGTTGTTCGGTAAAGTTGAGGAGGTTCCTCAGCGTGAAACAACTCCGTTTCATCCATATAGTCCGTATGCGGTAGCTAAGCAGTACGGTTTCTGGATCACTAAGGAATACCGTGAAGCCTACGGAATGTTTGCTGTAAATGGTATTCTTTTCAATCACGAATCCGAACGCAGAGGAGAGAATTTTGTAACAAGAAAGATCACACTTGCAGCAGGCAGAATAGCAGAGGGACTGCAAGACCATCTTGAGCTTGGTAATATGGATTCTTTGCGTGACTGGGGTTATGCTAAGGATTATGTAGAGTGTATGTGGATGATTTTACAGCATGATACACCGGAGGATTTCGTTATAGCAACAGGTGAACAGCATACAGTTCGTGATTTTACCGAAAAAGCTTTTGCAGCGAATGGAATAACTGTTCGCTGGGAGGGTACCGGTCTTGATGAAAAAGGCTACGATGCTGAAACAGGAAAATTGATAGTTAGTGTAAATCCAGCATGGTTCAGACCAACAGATGTAAATAATCTTTGGGGTGATCCTACAAAGGCAAAGACCGTTCTTGGCTGGAATCCACAGAAAACAAGCTATGAGGAGCTTGTAAGAATTATGGCTGAACATGACCGAGAGCTTGCAAAGGGAGAGAAAGCTCTTAAAAATGCGAATTGATAGTATTACTGACGATAGTTTTTTAATACCGTAATATGATCGTTGAGTAACAATTTACTTGCAAAGAAAATATTAGTTTGGACAATACCGTACAAAGATAGTGCTGTATTTCAAGTCGGTGCAGTATTACGGAAAATGTGAAATTAGATTTAGTTCGGTATTTCCTTAAAATTCAAAAATACAAGTAACTATCTCAAAATGAAAAAGAGGCAACCGAAAAATGATGGAAAAAAATGCAAAAATATATATTGCAGGACACAGAGGAATGGTAGGTTCTGCAATTGTCCGTGAGCTTGAAAGACAGGGCTACACGAACATTATTACAAGAACACATAAGGAGCTTGACCTTTGCCGTCAGGCTGATGTTGAAAAGTTTTTCGCAGAAGAAAAACCGGAGTATGTTTTTCTTGCTGCAGCTAAAGTTGGCGGCATAGTTGCAAATCAGGAAGCACTTGCAGATTTTATGTATTATAATATGACTCTTGAAATGAATGTTATTCATTCTGCATTTGAGAATGGCTGTAAAAAACTTGAATTTCTTGGTTCGTCTTGTATTTATCCAAGAATGGCACCTCAGCCAATGAAAGAGAGCTGTCTTTTGACCTCAGAGCTTGAAAAGACAAACGAAGCATACGCTCTTGCAAAAATTTCAGGCTTGAAGTATTGTGAGTTTCTCAACAAGCAATACGGCACTGACTATATCAGCGTAATGCCAACTAATTTGTATGGACCAAACGACAACTATCATCCAACCCACAGCCATGTTCTCCCTGCACTTATACGCCGTTTTCACGAGGCTAAAGAGTCAAATGCGCCTTATGTTACTTGTTGGGGTGACGGTTCACCGCTGCGAGAGTTTTTATATGTTGATGACCTCGCAAATCTCTGTGTATTTCTCATGAACAATTACAGCGGTGACGAAACAGTAAATGCCGGCACAGGCAAGGAGCTTACGATCAAAGAGCTTACAGAGCTTGTTGCAAAGGTTGTAGGTTATACAGGAGAAATTCGCTGGGATACGTCAAAACCTAACGGTACTCCGAGAAAGCTTCTTGATGTATCGAAGGCAGAAAGTATTGGCTGGACTTACAAGACTGAGTTAGAAGATGGTATCAGACTTTCTTACGAGGATTTCTTAAACAATCCTATGCGAGCTGAGAGATAAACATAAATCAGCCGCTGCAAAAAAGAGCTGCGGCATTTGAAGATTGTAAGGAGAATTGTTTATGAATATAGTATTATTGTCGGGAGGTTCTGGCAAACGCTTGTGGCCGCTTTCAAATGACATTAGATCTAAGCAGTTTATAAAGATTTTCAAAACAGAAGACGGCAATTACGAGTCAATGGTACAGCGTGTTTATCGACAGATTGAAAAAATAGACACAAACGCAAAGGTTACTATCGCAACATCAAAAACGCAGGTTTCGTCTATATATAACCAGCTTGGCGAAAATGTTGGTGTTTCTGTTGAGCCTTGCCGCCGTGATACGTTCCCCGCTATTGCACTTGCTACTTCTTATTTAGCAGATGTACAGGGAGTTGATCCGGAAGAACCCGTTATCGTATGCCCGGTAGATCCATATGTTGATGATGATTATTTTGAAGCTTTGAAAGCTTTGAGCGAGCAAGCTGCGAAAGGTGAAGCGAATCTTGTGTTAATGGGCATTGAGCCAACTTATCCGTCTGAAAAGTACGGCTATATTATCCCAAGCAGCAAAGATAATGTAAGCGGGGTTTCTGCCTTTAAAGAAAAGCCTGATGTAAGAACTGCCGAAAGCTATATTGCACAGGGTGCACTATGGAACGGCGGAGTATTTGCATATAAGCTTAAATATGTTCTTAATAAGGCACACGAACTTATAGATTATACAGATTATCAAGATCTATTCAATAAATATGAAACGCTTAAAAAGATCTCCTTTGACTATGCAGTAGTTGAAAAAGAGGATAAAATTCAAGTAATGCGTTTTTGCGGCAGATGGAAGGATCTCGGAACATGGAATACTCTGACAGAAGCTATGGAAGAAAACTCTGTCGGAGAAGCTATAATGAACGATAATTGCGATAATGTTCATATTGTAAATGAGTTGAATGTTCCTATACTTGCAATGGGGCTGCATGATGTAGTTATATCCGCAAGTCCTGATGGAATTCTTGTTTCAGATAAGGAGCAGTCAAGCTATATAAAACCTTATGTTGACGAGATAAACAAGCAGATAATGTTTGCAGAAAAGAGTTGGGGCAGTTTCAGAGTTTTAGATATCGAAAAGGAATGTCTTACAATTAAAGTAACTCTTAATTCAGGTCACAGTATGAACTATCATAGTCATAAAAACCGTGATGAAGTCTGGGTAGTAATAGCGGGTGAGGGCAGAACGATCGTTGACGGTATGGAGCAGGAGGTAAGCGTTGGTGATGTGATAACCATGCAGGCGGGATGCCGTCATACGATAATAGCAATTACAGAATTAAAACTGATTGAAGTACAACTGGGCAAGGAGATCTCAGTAAATGATAAACAAAAGTATTCACTCGAATATTAAACCGTTTCTGTTACAACCCACAGGGAAAGATTATCTTTGGGGCGGCAGCCGTCTTAATGATGATTTCGGCAAAAATATTGATATGTCGCCGCTTGCGGAAACATGGGAGTGTTCAACACATAAAGACGGTCCAAGTTATGCTGCAAACGGAGAGTACAAAGGAATGACGCTTGCAGAGGTGCTGAAAGAACACCCGGAATTTTTAGGTACACACCGAAACGAAAATGGAGAGCTGCCGATACTTATCAAGTTTATTGATGCAAAAAAAGATCTTTCCGTACAGGTTCATCCCAACGACGATTATGCACAAAAATTTGAAAATGGTCAGCTCGGCAAAACAGAAATGTGGTACGTTTTAGACGCCGCACCGGATTCCAAGGTTGTTTACGGATTAAAGCACGATGCAGATAAAGAGGTATTACGAAAAAGCATTGAAAAAGGAACAGTAGAAAAATATCTGCAAAAAATACCGGTTAAAAGGGATGATTTGTTCTATATAGAAGCAGGAACAATCCATGCAATAGGAAAAGGCGTATTGATTGCAGAAATTCAAGAAAACTCAAATCTTACATATCGTTTGTATGATTATGACCGGGTAGATAAAAACGGAAAAAAGCGAGAATTGCATATTGACAAGGCTCTTGAAGCGGCAAACTTGAAAAGCAGCTGTGAACCAAAACAGCCGTTAAGAGTACTAAAATACAGACAAGGCTGTGCTTCAGAGCTTTTGTGTCGCTGCAAATATTTCGAGGTTTATCGTATGCTTGTAAATACTGAACGCTGCCGCAAGCTTGTTGGTTATCAGGCGGACAGTATTTCTTTCAGAGTATTGTTGTGCATTAACGGCTGTGGATCAGTTCATACAGAAGACGGAGATTTCTTTGAATTTTTCAAGGGCGATTGTATCTTTTTTCCAGCTAATTCAATAAAAATCAGAATTCATGGAAAGGCGCAGTTTCTTGATGTAAGAGGTTAAGGAGATTATGATTTATGGAAAACAAAATTATGGAACAGTATCGTATGTGGGTTAAAAATGCTCGTTATGATACTGATGTTATAGATGAGCTTAACTCAATAAAAAACGATGAATATAAAATAGAAGACGCATTTTATCGTGATCTGGCATTTGGAACGGGCGGTTTACGTGGAGTTATTGGAGCAGGTACAAACCGAATGAATGTCTATACGGTAGCAAAAGCTTCACAGGGGCTTGCTGATTATGTTATTAAGCATTTCGCACCTGATGATCGTAAAATTGCTGTATCGTATGATTCAAGAATTAAATCTGATCTGTTTGCACAAACTGCCTCCGGAGTGTTTGCGGCAAACGGAATAAAAGTATATATATATTCTCAGCTTATGCCAACGCCGTGCCTTTCGTTTGCTGTGCGTAAGCTTTCATGTGCGGCAGGAATTATGGTGACGGCTTCTCATAATCCGTCAATGTACAACGGCTATAAGGCGTACGGTTCTGACGGCTGTCAGATCACAGCAGAAGCAGCAGACGAAATATTGTCTGAGATTCAGAAGCTTAATATTTTTGAGGACGTTAAAGCTATTTCGTTTGAAGATGGTTTAGACAAGGGATTGATCGAGTATATTTCAGAAGATATATATACAGCATTTGTCGAAGAAGTAAAAAAACAGAGTCTTGCCGATGATAGTATTGATAAGAACGTTGCAATTGTATATTCTCCGCTTAACGGAACGGGGTTAAAGCCTGTGCTTAGAACTCTTAAAGAGTCAGGATATACAAATATTACCGTTGTAAAGGAGCAGGAGCAGCCTGACGGAAATTTCCCTACATGTCCGTATCCAAATCCTGAGATAAAAGAAGCAATGTCGCTTGGTGTTGAGTACGCCCAAAAGCACAACGCCGATCTGCTTCTTGCAACAGATCCGGATTGTGACCGTGTAGGTATAGCGGTAAAAAACTCTGATGGAGAATACGTTCTTATTTCCGGCAATGAAGTAGGATTGCTGTTGCTTGATTATATCTGTTCACGCAGAGTTGCTCTGGGTACAATGCCTGATGAGCCTGTATTTGTAAAGACGATCGTTACAATAGATATGGCAGAGCGTGTTGCCGCAAAATATGGTCTTAGAACTATCAACGTTTTGACCGGCTTTAAGTTCATCGGTGAACAGATCGGCTTTTTAGAAAAGCAGGGTAAGGCTGATTCTTATGTATTCGGATTTGAAGAAAGCTATGGTTATCTTTCAGGTTCGTATGTTCGTGATAAAGATGCCGTGGATGCTGCATTCCTGATTTGTGAGATGTTCGCATATTATGCATCACAAGGACTTTCTCTGATAGATAAGCTGAATGAATTGTTTGATGAGTTCGGATACTGTCTTAATACGCTTCACTCCTACGAGTTTGAGGGATCAAAAGGCTTTGCAAAAATGCAGAGTATAATGGAGATATTTCATAACGGTTTGGATTCAATCGGCGGTAAAAAAGTATGTGATGTTCTCGATTATTCAAAAGGACTGAACGGTTTGCCTAAGTCTGATGTGCTGAAATTTCTGCTTGAAGATAATTGTTCGGTAGTAGTAAGACCGTCAGGAACAGAACCAAAGCTTAAAACATATATTTCAGTAAGTGCTGAAACACGCTCAGACGCTGAAGCTTTGGAAAACAGGATAGTTGATGAAATGAAGAAGTATTTCGCATAAGGCAGAAATTTTATGAGATTTATGAAAAATGCGACAAAAATTTGACGGCTCAGCTTTGACATTACCTCTGTGCCGTATTGTATAAAAAACGGTAAGCAGAATGAATATGCTTACCGTTTTGTCATATAATTGACAATTTCAGAAAAAAGAGTTATTGACTAATATTATTATTTGTTATAGAATAGATAAGTAATAATACAATAAATGTGAAATTTGTCTAATATTGATTACCTATTAGAATCAGACGATTAATATACGATCAGTATTGACAGTATTATTTATCGAAAAAAATCTTGAAATCGGAGGATCTATTATGAGTGAAAAAAGTAATGAGAATAATTCACCTTCAAAAAAAGGACTGCTTATTGGTATAATTGTTTTTATAGTATTGGCAGCAGTTGGCTTTGGCGTTTTTGCTTTTAAAAACGGAAACAGCAAGCCTGAACAACCTGACACAGAGTCTGTTATAAGTGATGTTTCAGAAAAGAGTATTCACTTCAAGGATTCTTCGCTCAGCTTGAAAGTCGGAGAAAAGAAAACACTTGAAATAATAGTTGATTCTGCTGATAGCGCAAACGAGGAGATCGAGTATAAAACAGATGATCCGTCTATTGTAAAGGTAGATGAAAAAGGCAATATTATCGGATTATCAGTGGGAAGCACAGTTGTTACAGCTACACTTAAAAGTAATAGTACAGTTACGTCTACTCTAAAGGTTACAGTAACAAAAGATACTGACACAAGCACTGAAACATCTAAAAACGAGAGTAAAAAGGAAAAATCAAAGAGTACTGATACTAATACCGATTCCGAGGCAAAGAAAAATACTTCTTCCGCAGCGGCATCAAGCAAGCCTGACGCTGAAAGTAAAACAGTTAGCTCTGCTGTAAGTAAAGTTGAAAATAACACGTCAGTTACAGTATATTCACAACCTGAAAATAATGATAACACAAACGCAAACCAACATGAAGAAGAATCGTCCTCAGTTGAAGAAGTGAACAGCACAACAGAGGATACTAACTCAAACACAGAAAATGTGGAAACTGATAATTCTAACTCAAATAATGAAACAGAAGAAAATACAGGAAATGAATACATTGATCCTTACAGTGTAGGTAAGGTTTATCCTATCAGTTATGTTGAAACAGACGAGAAAAAAGTTAGCATCAGCTTTGACGCTTCTTGGGGAAACGATAAAACACAGACTATTCTTGATACGTTGGAGCAGTATAATTTGAAAACGACCTTTTTCCTTGTAGGAATATGGGTGAGAGATTATCCTGACGACGTTAAAAAAATAGCACAGGCAGGTCATGATATTGGAAATCATTCAAATACACACCCCGATTTAACACAGCTTGATATGGCAAGCATCAGATACGAAATGGAAACGTGCAGTGCTGATATTGAAGCATTGACCGGAAAAAGACCGACGCTTTTCAGAAATCCTTATGGAGCGTATGACAATAGAGTTATTGGTACAGCTCTCGGAATGGGTATGGATTGTATACAGTGGGATGTTGATACGCTCGACTGGACTAATAATTCCGGTGAAGAAATATGTGAAAGAATAAGAACCAGAATCAGAAACGGTTCAATAATTCTCATGCACAACGCAGGCGGAAATACAGCAGACTCTCTGCCGATGATAATTGAAACAATTCAAGGTTTGGGGTATGAAATTGTACCGATATCCGAACTTATCCCAAAGGACGGTTACACAACAGATATCACAGGACGATTAACTCCTCTGAACCCTCCGGAAAATACACCGTCTGAGATCTCGGAATATTCAGCAACAAGAAACTGCCGCAGACAGCTTTCTCAGCTTAGAGAAAAATGCGATTTGAAAAATAATTAAGGGCATCTCAAAAAACCTGCCGTCGTTAAGATGTGCCGGAGATTTATTCGGCAGGTTGCACAACAAAATCGCCGGGTGCGGTCTGCCAGTGGCAGACGTTGCCGCAAGGCAACAGCACCGACCGAGCCGGCAGGCGAGACTCATACTGACGTATGTCAAGATTTTTTGTGCAAGATGACGGCTGAAGATACGGTGCAGATTGGCGGCGTGAGGTTTTTTAGAGGTGTCCTTAAGGCAACACCGCATAAAGACAGAATTTCTGTATAGCACCAAATCTGCTGCACAGCTTTGGTACTGCCTTTGTGCGGTATTGCTTAGAAACATATGGAGGAAAACAAATGAGATTTAATCAAAATAATTTTACAATAATCAGAAAACGAAACAAGCTTATTGTTGCCGTTAAGGACAGACTTGATTCTCTGACAGCCCCAAAAATTCAGGAACAGCTTGAAGCTGAGCTTAAAGGCATAGAAAAAATTATTTTTGACTTTGCGGAGTTAAACTATATTTCAAGTGCAGGACTAAGACTGCTTCTGACCGCAATGCAGGTCATGGAGGAGCAGGGGGAAATGGTAGTCAGAAACGTAACTCCGGCGGTTATGGACGTGTTTGAGATAACAGGTTTTATCAACGATCTTACAATAGAATAATCAAGGCAACCATATATAAAAACCCATTCGCAAGGAATTCTTGTGAGTGGGCTTTTTTGACTGTTCCAATTGAAAGCTAACGCAAACCGCATAAAGCCTTCAGGCGGTCTTTGTGCTAAGTTTATTATTTCCCCGTATCAGATGTAACTCCCATTCCTTTAATACCTGATGTGATGATATCGAGTAAAATCTGAGATATTTCTTCGGGAGTTTCCGCAAAGTCATCATCAAGCCAACGCTGCATCAGACCAGCACAGCCGTTTACAACAAATGCATTATAAAGTGCAGCTCGCTGACTGTCAACATTTTGCGAGGCTGATTGGCTGAAAGCAAAGCAGCGATCATTTACAAGCGATTTGATGTTATTGAAAAATTTCATATCACAGTTTTCACTGAAAAAAATACGGCACATATTAGCGTTTTTTTCAAGAAAGCTGAATATTTCAACAAGATATGGGTAAATATCATCGTTGCTTTTTAGTTGTGTACCGTTTAGTACAGTGTTGAAGTCATTAAAAAAACGGTCTTCTGTTTTATACAGCAGATCATAAACATCGGTGTAGTGAAAATAAAAAGTACCTCTGTTTACATCAACAAGGTCAGTCAGTTCTTTAACAGTTATTTGATTAATAGGTTTATTTTGCAGCAGCGTCAGTAATCCGTCTTGTAATCTTTTTTTAGTGTTTCTCACGCTTCTGTTTTCATCTCCGCTTTTGTTCAAAAAATCACTTCCGTTTCAACATTTTGCCTTTAGTGTGTTTAATAATAAACAATTATCGAGGAATTGTACATTGACTTAGATCATACAAATAAATATAATGAATTATAATCTAAATTTCAACAAGTGTCAAGTATCACGTAAATTGATTTTTTAACAAAAAACAGAGGTGTTATTAATGGCAGAAAAAAACAAAAAGCCAAAGCAGGATATTATGCATATGTTGGCTTCTTCGATTGTCAGATATCGTTTTCTGATAATGGGATTGTTCCTTGCGGCAGCCATTTTTTGTGCATTATCTATATCAAAGGTCAAGGTCAACGAAGATATAACTGCATTCCTTCCAGATGAAACCGAAACACGGCAGGGGCTTACAATAATGGAAGATGAGTTTATTACATACGCATCAGCAAACGTAATGATCTCAAACATTACATATGATCGTGCCGTAAAAATAGCTGAGGAGATCAAAAAGCGAGAACACGTTTCAGATGTTACACTTGACGATACACGAACACATTTTGTGAATTCGTCTGCATTACTCTCAGTATCATTTGATGGTATCAGCAGCGATGAAAATATAATAAAAGAGATGAACGGTATAAAAGATTACTTAAAGCCGTATGATTCCTATATTTCAACTGATATCGGCTATAACAGGTCTAAAGAGATCGCTTCTGAAATGGGCGGAGTGCTGCTGCTAACTCTGACGGTTATTCTGGCAGTATTGCTTTTTACTTCCGTAAGCTACTTTGAAGTAGTGATCTTTTTTATTGTGTTTGCTTTTGCGGCAGTACTGAATATGGGTACAAACTATCTTCTTGGAGAGATATCATCAATAACAAATTCAATAGCCGTAATACTTCAGCTTGCTCTTGCGATCGACTATTCAATTATACTGGTGCATCGCTACCAGGATGAAACAGTACAGCGTGAAACAGACAGAGAAGCATTAATTGAAGCACTCGCAAAGGGGATTGTAGAAATATCGTCATCATCACTAACAACAATATCAGGACTTCTTGCACTTACGCTTATGCAGTTTCGTCTTGGTTATGACTTGGGCGTAGTATTGACAAAGGGTATTATTTTCAGTATTTTGTCTGTACTCCTGCTTATGCCCGGACTTATACTTTTCTTCCCTAAGCTGCTTAAAAAAACAGCGCACCGTTCACACGTACCCGATATTTCACGCTGGGGACGTTTTCTGACAAAAACAAAATATTGTTTTGTCTGGGTGTTTCTGATACTAATCCCGTTTTCTATATTCTGGTCATCAAAGACAAACTACGCATTCGCCGACAGTACTATTGACGAGCTTGTATATTCCGAACGCCGTGCGGCTATGCATAAGATAATTGATACGTTTGATGAGTCAACACAGATCGCCTTGATAGTACCGTCAGGAGATTTTGAGAGCGAAAAGGCTGTTATAAAAGAGATACTTCCTCTTGAGAACGTAAAAAGCATAACAGGACTTGCAAACATTGAGATTGAAAACGGACGAGTGCTGACAGATAAATATACTCCGAGAATGTTTTCCGAGCTGCTCGATATCGACATAGAAGAAGCGGTTTTGTTATATCAGGCATATGGAGTTGAGCATAAGCAGTATCAGGGTATTTTCAAAAACTCCGAAGAATATGAAGTACCGCTGATAGATATGTTTCTATTCCTCTTTGACAAGGTAGACGAGGGAATAATAACGCTGAATGACGATCAGTTAAATAGGATCACAGAGCTTCGAGCTTCGCTGATGAAGGGTATCGAACAGCTTAAAGGCGAAAACTATACAAGAATTATTATTACAGCAACAGTACCGGTTGAGGGAAAAGAGAGCATAGAGCTTGTAGAGAAGATAAGAACAGCCGCACTTAAATATTATCCGAAATTGTCTGACGATAAAAAGGTACTTGTTATAGGTGAGATAACAAGCGCCCGTGATCTGAACGAAACATTTAACAGCGACAGCCTGAAAATAAACGTGCTAACAATTGTATTTGTACTCGTAATACTGCTTCTGACATTCAGAACTGTTGCAGGTTCTGCATTGCTTGTTTTTGTAATACAAGGCAGTATATGGATAAACTTTTCTTTCCCATATCTGCTTGATATAACAAGCTCGTTTGTTACAAATATGATCGTATCTGCAATTCAGATGGGCGCAACGATAGACTATGCAATAGTAATAATGAATCATTATCAGGAGAACAGACAAAGACTGAATAAGCGAGAGTCAATGACAGCAGCAGTAAACGAGAGTTTTCCTACAATATTAACATCAGGATCAATATTGACAATGGCAGGCTTTCTGATATCATTGAGAGTCAGTGACGTATATATCGGTCACATAGGTCTTGCAGTAGGCAGAGGTGCGCTTATTTCTGTTATTCTGGTACTAACCGTACTGCCGCAGCTTATTGTACTGCTTGATGTGCTGATAGAAAAAACACGCTTTACAATACACCTCGGAGGTGAAAGAAAATGAGAATAATAAGAATAGTATCATTTATTTTTGCTGTAATGCTTATAACAATTCAGCCCTTAATGATTTGCAGCGCAGATTCAACAAAAGCTGAAATAATTGTTATATCTACTGCAAAACAGCTTGAAAATCTGGCACAGCAATGCTCATACGACAGCTTTTCAGAGGGAATAATCGTTGAACTTGCCAATGATATTGATCTCAGCAAATCATCATTCAAAGGTATACCGTATTTTTGCGGAACGTTTGACGGCTGCGGTCATACAATAAAGCGTTTAAATTTGGAGCAGGACGGTTCAGATATCGGTTTTTTCAGATATACCTCTAAGAACGCAAAAATA
Organism: Clostridia bacterium; assembly: GCA_017402845.1. Classification (GTDB taxonomy): domain Bacteria; phylum Bacillota; class Clostridia; order Oscillospirales; family Acutalibacteraceae; genus RUG592. The sequence continues at coordinate 14,820 of JAFPLH010000076.1, read as the reverse complement.
AAGAATGTTATAATTGAGGGCAGTGCCCGACCGGGAGGAACAGCAAATATTGTCGGAGGAATAGCAGGAGAAAATGGCGGCGTTATAAGTGAGTGTGAATACTACGGTGAAATAAAAGCAGTCGAGTGTGCCGGTGGTATTGCGGGGAAAAACACAGGTGTTATAAGCCGCTGTACATCTTCAGGAAGTGTTTCGGCAGAACACAGAGCCGGAGGTATTTCCGGCGAAAACAGCGGTACTATTATCGATTGTACTAATACAGGCAGTATCAACACAACACTAATAACGGTAAGCGACAAGAAATCCCAGATAAGCTTGAATTTTGATGTTTCAAATCTTACGGAAGATGATTTTCTTGATATTACCGACGTAGGAGGTATCACTGGCTATTCAACGAGCAATATAAGCGGGTGCGTGAACGAAGGTAATGTAGGTTACGAGAGAATAGGATATAATGTAGGAGGAATTGTCGGACGCCAAAGCGGCAGAGTAGCCGAATGTACAAATAAAGGTATAATAAACGGAAGAAAAGATGTAGGCGGTATAGTAGGTCAGGCAGAGCCGTATGCCTATTGGGATATTTCTGAAACAACTCTAAGCGAATTGAAAGATAAGCTTTCGGATATTCAGAAAAACCTTAAAGCATTTAATAATGGATTGAAGGATACTTCTCCGAGTATAAAAGAAGCTGCAAGCAGCCTTGAAAAATACGTTGATTCAGCAGCAAAGGATACAAACGCCGCAATTGATACTGTATCAGGAAATATTCTTAAGGCGGAGAGTGCAGCAGGCGATTTGATTTCTTTGATATCAAAAGCTATTGAAAATAATGATTCTGCCAAAGCAAAAGAGCTTATAGCTGAGCTTGACCGGCTTTTGAAGAATACAACAGATAATATTGATGTATCAGAGCTTACAGAGCTGCTTGAAAAGCTTCATTCACACGAAAGCGATCACGATCTGACAGTCTCAATAATAGCTGATCTGAAGAAAATATTGGATTACTCATCAACAAGAGATACAGCAGAAACTGAAAACGAGGAGCATCATACAAAAATAAAGCATAAGATCAAAGAATTGATCGCAGATATTGAAATAGCTATTGATTCAGGAGATCTAAAGCTTGTAAGAGAGCTTACTGACGAATTGCTTGAGCTTATCGAAAGTGGGGAAGGAGCAATAGATCATGACGTAATAAGCCGCATTATACAAAAGCTTAACGATCTTGAAAATACCTATATAGATAATGCAGATGTGCTTTGCGATTCTGTTGAAGGTATAATGAATTCTGTATCGTTTCACCATACAGATTTAAACAAACTGAAATCAGATGCAGACAATATCATTTTATCGGCAGGAAAGCTTCGTTCACTTCTTGCGAACAATTCAGGAACATTGAAAGCAGACGCCAAAAAGGTTCTTGATTCATGTTCTGCGCTTGCCGATATTTTTACAGCGTCTGATAAAGATATAATTCAGTTACAGACAGAGTATCAGACCGATATATCAACGCTCGACAGCGAAAAATACAGCAGCGGAGTAATTCTGTCATGTGTAAATCACGGGGATATTTCCGCTGAAACAAATGTTGGCGGTATCGCCGGAAATGTCGCATGCGAGGTAGATATTGATGCAGAGGATAAACTCAAGCTTCCGGCATATATGCTGCAAAATGCACGTTATGTTGTATTCTCGGTAGTATCAGAATGTACGAGCAATAGTGATATTCACGCAAAAAAAGAGTGTTCGGGCGGTGTTATAGGCAACGCTGATTTTGGTACTGTTGCAAGCTGCGAGAGTTCGGGTTCCATGTATGGCGGAGATTACTGCGGCGGTGTTGCAGGCAAGAGTCTAGGCAGCGTAGCAAAATCATATTCCCGCTGTTTGCTTTATGGTGAAAAATATGTCGGAGGCATTGTCGGTGAGGGCTGCGATATTTTAAACTGCCGATCATATGCGTATGTTAAAAGCGAGAAGGAATACAGCGGATCAATTGCCGGAAAAGCAAACGGAACGGTTGAAGGCTGCGTTTTTGTTCAGAATGATATAGGAGGTATTGACGGTATAAGCTATTCAGGCAGCGCTGAACCGATAAGCTATGATGAAATGATCAAGCTTGAAGATGTTCCCGAATGGTTCAAAAAAATAACGGTTACATTCGTTGCCGGAGGAAATACTGTTGCTGTCAAAGAGGTTGAATTCGGAGGAAGTATTGACGAGCTGCCAAAGGTTGAAATGGACGGTACACGTTACTGGAAATGGAATGATTTTGACAATACAAAAATATATTACAGTCAAACAATTGAAGGTGAATACAAAGAACCTAAAACCACTATTTCAACGACTGAAGAAATACCGCTGTTCTTGGCAGAGGGCAACTTTTACGACGGTCAAGAGCTTAACGTAATATCAGAAACCGAAGATATTGCTGTTAAGGGAGAAAAGGGAATACTTGTCGGTGCATATACGCTGAATGTAAATGGTGCAGACAGTATTTTGCGAATCAGAATGAAAATGACCGACAAGGGTAAGCTTTATATGTACTCAAAAGGCGAATGGAACAGTATAGACTATAAAACCGACGGAAGCTATATTGTGTTTGATATGGAAAACGGCAGTAAGATTGCCTACTTTAAAAAATATCACGTTGAAAGTATACCTATATGGGCGATAGTTACCGGAGCTGTATCTCTTGCAGCTATTATTGCAGCGGTAATTTTTAAGGAACCACTGAAAAAATCACGTCCTACGGACTGAGCACCCATCTCGCTTGCCTTTTTTAGTCAAATTGCACTCAAATCATTTGAAATACGTCAGTATTCCGGCGTGATTTTCGCACAATTTGCCTGAAAAAATTCTAAGCGATACGGGCACTCGATTTAATCAGTGTTTCCTTAAGAAAAAGAAGGGGAAAGGAAAATAAGCCTCAGTGTATGATATCTATATAAAAACCGAGCATAAAAGCGATTGGAGAAGCAATATAAGCAAAATACATTTCCGAACATCAGAACCAACATATATGGTTGTTTTGTTGTTTCTGATAATATTGTCGATATTGAGAAAGTCAATGATGTAGGTCTTTTACAAAAGTGATGTGAGTTTTTCTTGACAAAATCGTAATTATTATGTAATATTATTTTATCGGAATTTTTTGGAGGATTGTACTATGATATACGATAATATATTAGACGCTGTCGGAAAAACACCAATGATAAGACTTAACAGAATTTGTGAGCCGGACAGCGCAGAGATACTTGTAAAGGTTGAAGCACTGAATGTAGGTGGTTCGATAAAAACTCGAACTGCATTGAATATGATAGAACAAGCTGAGAAAGAAGGACTTATTAATAAAGATACTGTTATTGTAGAGCCGACAAGCGGTAATCAGGGAATAGGTCTTGCACTGGTAGGTGCGGTAAAAGGTTATAAAACGATAATAATAATGCCTGATTCTGTAAGTGAAGAAAGAAGAAAGCTTGTAAGACATTACGGCGCAAAGGTAATGCTGATACATGATGCCGGAGATATTGGAAAGTGTATTGAGGAATGTTTACAGACAGCATTACGCATGAAACAACAAGATCCAAAGGTGTTTGTACCGCAGCAGTTTGCAAACAAGCATAATACCCTTGCACATAAATGTCATACTGCCCTTGAAATAATGGCACAGACAGCAAGACCTATTCACGGATTTTGCAGCGGAATAGGTACAGGCGGCACAATAACAGGAATTGGCGAAGTGCTGAAAGCGCAGTATCCAGACATAGAGATTTGGGCGATAGAGCCTGAGAATGCAGCTATACTAAAGGGTGGAACTATCGGAACACATATACAAATGGGTATCGGAGATGGTATAATACCCGATATTCTTAACAGAAGCATATATGATGATATATATGTTGTAACTGATGAAGAAGCACTCGAAACATCAAAGCGTCTTGCACGTGAAGAAGGCTTGATGTGTGGTATATCAAGCGGATCAAACGTAGCTGCGGCAATTAAGCTTGCAAAAAAGCTCGGTAAAGGAAAGACGGTTGTAACTATTTTACCTGATACAGCAGAAAGATATTTTTCCACGCAGTTGTTTTTTGAGTAATATCTTTATTCTGTGTAAATACCAAGTCCGGTTCATCACAAAATATATGGATAAAGAATAACATAATAGTTCTGAACAGGGAGTTTAATGTTATGACAAAAATCATTTTACAAGAAAAGTATACAACAAAGCTCGTTAAAGAAAATGCACTTTACATTACCAGAGGAACTAACGGAGGACTTTCTTTGGTAGATATAGATTTTAATGTATATCTTGTATTTGATCCTACCAACACTATATTATCTGTTTACAGCAATTCAAACTCAACCATATTTAAAAACAATAAAAATAATAACAGTTTTATTTGTAAGATAAGTAATATACGATCTATTGAAATTGGTCGATTTAAGAGTATGTGGGTATCCATTTATACTTTAAGAATTCAAGAAAAAAATGGTATCATACATAGTTTTATGATGCCAAGTAAAGAAAGAGCAATTGAATGGGCTAACGAAATAAGAAGTTATTTATAATAATAATTATTATAAACGGCACGCAGAATGCTTAAATACATCTGCGTGCATATTTTTATGTATGAAATGTTGAAAGCTTAATTGCCTGCTTCTTAAACTCCTCGTTACACTGTCTATTCTATCTTTTCCAAATTGTTGCATGCTCCTTTTTTAGGTTGTATGGATTGTGTCAAGTTTCAATATACATCATTACTTTTGTGCAGGTAATATAAAAAAATCAAAGTTATTTTTATAGAAACAAATACAATTATTCTGAGATTATTATTGACTTTTTGTGAATTATGTAATACAATGAAATTATATTATCATTATTCCATTAAAATGGGGGTTATTTAATGAAAAAGTATATAGCTTCTCTTTGCGCCGTTGGAATGATTCTTATGTGTTTCTCAGGTTGTGCTCTTGACCTAAGCGGAAATGTAGGCGACGCTTCGATAACGACCACATCTCGAAGAAATGACAGTTTAAGTGTTGTTGAAAGCCAAAACGATATGCCAAAGCAGTCTTACGAGGAAAAGCTGCTTTATGTTACAGGAACAAGTGAGCAGATAGCTATTCGCGAGACTGATGAGGATAACGCAAGATCCTTAGGTCAGCTTTCACTTGGTGATGAGGTAATACTTGTCAGTGCGGATTCCGTTTTATATTACTGTGTTTTGCAAGAGTCAACAGGTACTCAGGGATATGTAAAAAAAGCGTATTTAACCGATGAAAAATCAGCAGTTTGCAAGGGTGAAACTTGCTACACATCAAAAAAGACGTCTCTTTTTGATACCAAAGACAGCGATCATCATGAGATACAAACGCTAAATACTGGTACCAGTGTTACAGTCCTTGCAAAGACCTCTGGCGATTATTGGTTTGTTAATCTCAACAATTCTAAAACGTACGGCTATGTTAAGTGTATGGATCTGACGACTACGAAACCAACATCTTCAAAAGCAGCAACATCCACCGCAAGCAAAAATACTCAGTTATATACAGGATATTCCAACTCAGTTCCCGCAAATTACTCTCTGTACTATGCAAAGGTAAACACGGGGTATTTGGCTATCAGAAGTGCTAAGGCGTTTGACTCCAGCAACGAGCTTGGTAAGATGTACACAGGTGACAGCGTATATGTTGTTGATACCTCTACAGGATCATATTGGTACTGCTATTCGCCGGTGCTTGGCATTTACGGTTACATAAACTCAGACTATCTTGTATCAAGTTATCCAGGAGCAAATAACGGCTACACAGTTTGGACGGTAAGCGTTTCATCGGGCTATCTTGCATTACGAAGCTCTGCCGCAAGAGCAAATGATACAAATGTTATCGGAAAGCTCTATTCGGGAAATCAGGTATATGTTTATAGCTATTCGTACAATAACTTTAGCGACACCTATTGGTATGTGTATGCTCCGTCACTCAATAAGTGGGGATATGTAGACAGCAACTACATTTATAGCTAATTAAAGATCAATAAAGGGCATCTCTAAAAACCTGCCGTCGTTCAGATGTGCCCTAAAAGCAATGCTTAAACAGGTCTTGAATAAGCATTGCTTTTTCTTTTATCAATAAAGAGGTATTTTATGAATAATATTGGAAAGATCAGATTTTTAATATCCGCGATATCTGTGGCAACAATTGCTATTTCGTTTAGCTGTTGTACTATTCAAAAAACGAACAATGACGAGATATCGAATGTAAACGATGTATCTGTAGTAGAATACAGCACAGAGATCGAAGAAAGAAAAATAGAAGAGACTCCGCAACACTCTCTTTATGTCACCGGTGCAAGCTCAATTGGTGTTTTTTCAAAGGCGGATGGCTCAGATCAGATTGGCACATTAAAATGCGGTACTGAAGTATTTTCGGAAAACGAGATTTCGGAGCTGTCAGGATATACTCTTATCAAGCACAAATACGACGAACTGAGCGGATATGTGCAGAATATTTATCTTGTTGATACAAAGGCGTCAGTTACCTCTGAAACAACTGTTCATATCGGTGAAAACGGTGCAAGCTTGTATTCAAATAATAATGGCTCACGAGAAATAGTTGAAACACTCTCGCCAGACGAAGAAGTCGCTATACTCGCTAAAACTTCGGGGGGATACTGGCGCGTTAAGACGTATATGGGTAATTATGGTTATGTTAATGTTACTGATTTAAAACATGATACTATTTCTATGATATCAGAAATTTCTTCGAGCAATAATGATGATACTGAGCCTCATATAAACAGCAATACCTCATATTCCGAAAATACTTCAACTGACTCGGGAAGTACTTCTTCAGCTGGATCGATAGAACTGACTCTGACAAATGCAATTGAAAACGCTCGTGCGGTATCGGGAGGAAACTGGTCCGCAGCATACATTGATCTTACTACGGAAGAACGTGCTACTGTAAATAATTTAGTAATGCAATCAGCAAGTCTGATAAAGCTTTTTATAATGGGCGCTGTATATGAAAACTATGATGTGTATGCCTCCAATGAACAAGAAATAGATACACTTCTTTACAGCATGATTACGGTTAGCGATAACTCAGCCGCAAATACCTTAGTCAAAATGCTTGGAAATGGAAACACTGATGAAGGAAAAGAAGTTGTAACGTTATATTGCCAATCTCATGGTTATTCCGATACATCAATGGGAAGATTACTGCTCGAAAGCAATATCAACGGTGATAATTATACTACTGTAAACGACTGTGCGAATTTTCTTGCAGCAGTTTACAATCATTCTATGCCACATTCAAGCGAAATGCTGGATCTGCTAAGCAGACAAACTGTCACATACAAAATACCGGAGGGCGTTCCTGTTCGCACTGCAAATAAGACAGGAGAGCTTGATACCGTCCAAAATGACGCAGCTATTGTATTCTCGGAGTCCCCTTATGTATTGTGCGTTATGTCGGAAGATGTTTCTTCCGGAGCTGCTATTTCATATATAGTGGAGCTTTCATCGGAAGTATATCAAGCATCGTTACAGTGATCGTAAAAAAATTCGCAGATGTGTTCCAATGAAAAAATAGTAATTGGGATACTTGCACACATAGACTATAAGGCACCTCTAAAAACCTCCTGCCGCTCATCTGCACAGTATGGACGGATTTATTTAGTGTTTCCCTAAGTATCAAATAAGTGTACCCCTTTGCTGGTTGTAGTGGATTTTCCAAACAAATACTCATACGATAATAAAGGTAAGGCAATAATGTACAAAGTCTTTTCACAGTCTATGTACATTATTGCCTTAATGGTATTAGTATTTGTTTTGAAATATCAATAGTATTCATCCTTGTTTGAGTGTAATTATAAACTGACTGCACGTTTTGCAGCTTACTAAGGGTGAATCTTGTATGCAGCAACAACAAAACGTCCGTTTTCAGCATGGTAACTGCACGTTGAAAGCAAAAGAATCTGTGTTTTTTGAGTAGGGCAATCGTCAATATCAGTTATCGAATTATCTCTGATTTCGTTAATCAATGCGAAAAATTCATCATCATTGAGATTGCCTGCCTTTTCGGAGTACTTAAACTCATTTTCGCTGCCAACCGTGGTTTTAAAAGCAGCAAAAACATGATAAACACGGTTTTCTTCTAATGTATCAAATTCAACATCAGGGTGTTGCTTTGCCCATTGAATATCGGTATAATTGTCAAGAGTTCCAAACATTGTATCATTGTTCATATTATGAGCGTAGACAACAAATACGTCTGAATTTTCATCAGCACCTGCACCGATAAAAGGAGTTCCCGAAAAGGAATAGTTTTTGTCAAAATCACGGTGCAGATAGTATTCCGGAGTATCTTCAGGTGACTTCAAAACCGGGTAATCAATGATTGTTTCTTTGATTTTTAACCAGGCTCTGAAGTCACCGTTCATTTTAACTATTTCAGAAAACTTCGATCTGCTCTCAACGTTATCGGCATTTTCTGAACAGGGTTCATTCTCTATAAATTCCTGTGATACAATTTTCTGCAACTCAATAAAACGGTGCTGTTCCTGCTTTTGAGGGATATATATAATCAATCCCTGATAAAGAGAGTATACCAACACTGCAATGCAGATAATGGTAAGCAGAACAAAAACAATACTTTTTGCTTTGTTCTTATTCATAATGAAGTCCTCTCTTATAAATGCGTCTAAGAATTACAAGGAAAACGAACAGGAAAAATACAGCTATAATGAATACCGATATACTAACCGATGTATGAAATACTCCTGTTGGTATTATAGTGTTAAGATTATTTGTAACTGCAAGGGTTGAATTATCATAGAGCATAAATGTTTTTGTATTTCCTGCGGTTGCAGAAGTGTTGTTAAGCTTAAAGCTTGTTGTGTAATTCTCGTTGTCTTCACTAACAGTTATGTTTGTTTTTACAGGCAGCATGATTTTTACACAATCGTTGTGGCTTAGTGTAAACACTGAATTATTGTGAAGTGGTACGTCTTGGATAATATTGTTTTTGCTCCAAATGTATTCGTCAGTAGCTTCAGCATCTGCAATGTTCAGAGTGAATGTAAATACTTTTGTTTTGTCGCCGAAAGCACCCGTAACGGTTTTAGTTATTGTTAGTTCTACCGGTTGCCTTAAGGCATTAGGAATTCTGAGTATATAATTGCATTCGTCAGTTCCCTCAATGGCTAAATATTCGCTGTGTCCTGAACTGTCTATCTGTATTATTCCGTTTGAGAGAACAGTAAAAATAATGTCGTCTTCGTTTGAGTCATGGTGAGGTGGGGGAGATTTCTCTGTCAGGTAGTATTTTCCGGGTTCAAGCGTATTATCAATTTTTGGAATAACTCCGTTTGAATCAGTTACGAGGTCAGCGTATCCCGGAATAGGATTAAGATCCTTAACTGCACCGTCAATACCGATAACACTTCGATATAGCGCAAAGTGTGCACCACTCAATACTTCGTTGGTCGCACTGTCAACCTTTAGCGCAGTAAAAGAAATAGGCTTGTTGTATATGTCAATGTAAGCAATCAAATTGTCATCGGCTATATCGGATTTTCGTCCGTTTTGCCATTGTGTATCGTTACCACTCATGGTAACGGAATCATCACTGTTAATTGAGAATACTGCAATATTTGGCAATCCAATATAACCTGCCGGAGGTTCGGTTTCTGTCAGGGTATATTCTGTGTTTCTTTCAAAATCGTAAAAAACTGTGATACTTCCCTGTGAATCCGAGATAAATGTTCCGAGTATAGTATTTCCCAGTGAAAGCGTAAACTTACCTCCTGCAAGTAGTGCATTTGTATGCATATCGTAAAGAGTGAGAGAAACGCCGTCAGTTCGTGAGTTAGTTATAGTATCAGTACGTACGTTTTCAATAACGTTTGTACCATGAGAATAACAAGTTGGAGAACCATAGTTATAAGTGACTGAATATGAATGGGGAACAGAGGAGTTTGCATTATTTGCAATTGCATTAATTGTAGTCTGGTCACCGTTTTCAAGTCGTCTGGGTATTCCGTTATATGAAACAAGCTCGCCATCTGCGTTCACAACGGGATCGTCAAGTTCAACCTCATAAACGACATAATCTTCAAAGTCAACACCTTGTGGCAGACTGTCAAAGAAATATCGTTTTGATGTTGACGGATGTGCTATGCAGCTTACAGTATCCTGAATAAGAGTGTTTTTACAGTAAATTGCAATGAAAACGGGATCGTGCGAGCAGGTAAAGTCTTTATCGCTCCAGACCTTATTTATATCAATGCTCCAGCCACGTTTGTTATTGATGATCATTTTTGGAGATTCGTTAGCTCTTACCCAGCCTGAGTTCAGAGTATCTCCGTCTTCTGCGTGATAGCTTCCGCCTACACGTTCATAGCTTTGGAACTTATAACCGTCAGGAATTTCGTTTTCTCTTTCAATAACCTTGAACTTAGTGCCAACCGGTATATTAGGTATCTCAACGCAGTAACCCGCAGGAATTTTTGAAATAGCACCATACATTGAGGTTTCAAAGGTAAACTGTGCTTTTTCTGCCGAAGTCAAAGATGAATAATCACTTTGATTTGACGCAACAAATGATTGTGCATCTGAATTCCATGTACACAACATGCCGTTAGGATCGGTAACGTAGTATTTTGCCATGTTTGCAAGTTCAAGTGTATCATCATTACCATTGCTGAGATACAAACGGAAATTGAAGCCGGTTGGATCCTGTATTGCTGTCAGTTCATTACCACTTTCGCTAAAGAGTCTTTTTGTAAAGCTTAAAGTACGGAGTGAAGAAGGGTTTACATGATTATCAAACAACATGATAGGACACTGTGCAACGCTTATCCATCCGGAATCAAACGACTTTCTGTCTGTACCGTTAATTGCAGTACCCTCAATAATATTATCGTTTACACTTACGGTATCATAAACTTCTTGGTTAATGCCGCATTCTATGATTCTATACTGAGAGGTTTTGGGTGGAAAGCGTATTTCCGCACTTTTTCCGGGATTTAGAAAGTATACCGAGTTAAATGTTACTGAGCTATTTCGGGGAGTATATGAAGATACATACTCAACTCTTTGAATAGAGTTCTGATAACTGACATTGTTATAATCGTCATTTGTCAGAAGATGCTCACTTTCGGTTTCTTCATCTTTATACCAGATTTGAAAAGGATATTCAACAAGGTTAAAGTCTAAATCGTCAGAACCGCTTACTTTTTTTGTTAGAAGTGCGTTTCCCGGAGTGATCGGATCAAGATTAAAACGCATATGAAGGTTTGAAGCTCCTGCACCTCGTTCCATATAGAACATATGCAAAACATGCGTAGTATAATCCTTAAATATAGTTTCATCTCCATCAAAATATTCTGCAAGAAATGCGTTGACCTCGTCAGTTGATGCATTAGGATTTCTCTGTTCGTAGTTACTTTTAAAAATAGAGCGAAGGTTTGTTTCCACACCGTCTACTTCAACTTTGCCTGTTGCAAAATTAACGTTGCCGTGAAGTGCTGAATGAATACCGCCGAGATCAATAATAAGTTCATTATCAACATAGAACCAGAAGTCATCGTCACCCGTAAATTCAAATACAATGTCATGTCCCCATGAATCCTTGCCGTTTGGGGGCTGAACCATTCTTGCGGTCATTTCCATTCCGTTATAATAATTAGGCTTTCCGTTTACAAGGTGGAGCTTTTCATATTTTCGGGGATCACTTTCAGGAAGCTCACCGACACTCGGATTTCCGTACTGTGCAAGAACGCTGTAAAGATTTTCGGGATTTTTCACCGAGTAAACTCCTGATGTAATTGTATTATAAGGAAAAAACTGACCATGTTTAAGAGTGCTTCTTGAGTCAACGTCGGCAGTTCCAAGCTCTTTATAAACTGTGAAATTGCTTCCTACTGTTCCGTCGGGCTGAATAAGCGTAGCAAAACTCTGACAACTGTCAAACTCAAAATATCCGCTGTCGTTATAAGTACTTTCAAGGAATAGATGGTTTACTTCTGATGCACCACTGAAAAGCTGAGAAAGAGAAGCTCCGCTGCACGTAGCTTCCGGATATCCTGTGGCAGGATCAATGTAGTTTGTAAGAAGCCCCTGCGTTGCATTCGGTAAGCTTGATGAGACTGTGCCGAGAAACTCATTTTGTAAACTGTGCCCTGTTGAGTCAGGCTGAACTGGAAAGTCGATCATTCTCATTGTAACGCCGTAGTTTTTGCTGTTGATCGTTGTTTCCTCTGTCAGCGTATAAGACGGCTTTTCAACTATCGCAAAATAGAAAGTATCAGCGTCAGCTTTTGATCCGGAAATAATTTTTCCTCTTTCAATATCAGACTGTAAACCAGCGTATGTATAATAAGGTGTATCCCATGCAAGAATATCGGAATAATAATCGCCGTAGCGTCTTCCTGTAAGATTGATTCCGATTTTGTTGTCTGAAAGTGTCTGTCCGTTCTGAATCTGAGGAGCAATATACTTGTGTGAATACGAGTTATACAGCTCATAATAATAGTTAGGGGTACCGTCATCATAATGATATTCAGTAAAATCCCATAGCAAAGTGTTAATTTTGGTGCCAACCCATGTTATATGATCACCACGTTCGTAGCAGGGATACAGTGTTCCGTCATGATCTATGGCGTAGAAATCATATGCTTTAGATTCATCATTCCATACACGGGTATAAATTATTACGCTTTCACCATCAGAAACATCAGAGACGCTGACTTTGTCAGCAAAATAAGTAATATAGTCATCTTGAGTAAGCTCAGACGCTCTAACTAAGTGAAGTGTTTGATGAATATTGTTTTCTTCTGTTGGTGAACTGACAAAGCCGTTCTCACCGGCGAATGTTACAGATTTTCCAGCGGAAGACAGCTTGATATTATTATGTGAGTCAGTGGTTATATTTATAACAGATGCTTGATTTTCATTGACAAGCGAAAGCGTGTCGCTAATACTCAGATATTTTATTTCTTCATTTACTGTTGCTGAAATTTTATAATTTGTATCTGAAACGAAGTGAAACGTCCACATAGTAATATCGCTGCTTTCGTTTACGTAGAGCGTTTCACTTCCTGCCTCTCTGCGAACAGACAACGAAAGCATTGAAAGATAATTCTCGTTTTCATCTGCCATTAACGCAAATCCAAGCGTACCGCCGGGATAACTCATAAGACCGTAGCTTTTGCCGTTAAGTTTATACCAGTCATCCGGCATTTCCATTGTATCTGCAAATAAAATCTTTATTCTTGTATTTGTGCTGTTTGAATTTGATTGGTAATATCTGATTCCATTACCGCTGCCGGAATGTTGAAGCCACTTGTTTTCTATACTGTTTTTTAAATAAAATGAATTATTTGCCGTAGCGGTGATCTGGAATAGATCTGCTGTATCGCTGAGTTCAATTTCGTTTCCTGATCTTGTATGAATGAATTTTTCAACGCCGTCTACCATAGTTGAAATTTTGTAGTAGTTTCCCGTTTTTGTAAAGAACCAGGTTGATGCTGAAGAAACGTTGTTAGTTTCTATTAATGCGCCGTTTCCATTCAACGAATTAGTAAAGTATTTATGGTTTCCATAATACATGCAAAAGCCCGCAGTTGCTCTGTTGCCCTCAAGGTCTTTAAGACTGCTTACTTCTTCGGTAGAGTACGGACCAGCGATATCTACTATCGCATAAACACTGAATCCTGCAGCGGTAAAGCTGATTTTTCCGTCCTCAACGGTAAACTGGGTGATTCTTTCTATTTCGCCGTTGTCCTGAATATGCAAAAGCTCAAAACTATTATCCTCCGAAAGTATAGGATCATTGATAACTACTTGAATAGGTTTATCCTCATCAGGTTGGTACTCGGATTCTCCGTCGGTAATAGTAATATCGTAAGCGGCAAGAACAGAGGCGTTCGGGTTGTCCTCCAGAATATCAGTACAACCGCTTTCATCTGTGTATTGATCAGTTACGTCAACGGCATTTGCAGAAGCGTCTTTAGGCATAATGCCGTTAAGAATTACTGATTTTTCAGTTCTTTCATCCTCAGGGTAAAGTTCGAAGCTCATATTGCAGAACTCGTCATTATCATCATCAGCGTTGACAGTCGGAACATAGAATTCAAAGAAACTTCCTGCAATTAATAGGAAAGCAAGGATAAGGGTACCTGCTTTAACAAAATGCTTTTTATGCTTTTTTGCTATTTTAATAATGACTGCGATAAAGGAGGATAAGCGCAGTCTTAAAGCATTCAGGAGTATTGTAGATATATTCATACGCAAACCCTCCTTTTATTCCCGGAATTTCAGAGAGAGCATATACAGACGAAGAACTTGATAAGCTAAAGCAGGAGGAAAACGCACCGAGAGAATTTGCAGGCAAGCAGTACACAAAATACGAGGCTACACAAAGGCAAAGAGCCTTAGAACGTACAATGAGAGCACAGCGGCAGGAAATACATCTGCTCAAAGAGGGTGGAGCGAATGAAGAAGATATTATTACGGCAAGGGCAAAGTACAGGGTGACTTCTTCCGAATACACAAGGTTCTCCGAAGCTATGAGCCTGCCTCAGCAGAGAGAAAGAGTTACTGTTGACGGACTGGGGAATGTTGGGGTCGGGAAATATAAAATTCCTGAAAAAAGTGTTGCAAATTCGGGGAATAGTGGTATAATAAAAGAGAAGGATATGAATTCTGAACTTGGAAAATTCAAACAAAAAGTGATTAATGACGAACGAATGAGTAAGGAATACTACTCAGATGTAAAAGAAAAGTTTTCACATGGCTCTGATGTTGCCAAAGAGGC
>JAFPLH010000075.1 GCA_017402845.1 Clostridia bacterium | reverse complement strand
TGGAGACTCGTTACAATAATAGAAAAAGCAAAGTAATATTGGCATATAAAAGGAGGAAATCACTGTGATACAACAGCAGACATACCTCAAGGTTGCCGATAACACCGGTGCAAAAGAGCTTATGTGCATTCGTGTTCTCGGCGGTACCGGAAGAAGGTACGCCAACATTGGCGATGTTGTAGTAGCTTCCGTTAAAAAGGCAGCTCCGGGCGGCATTGTTAAGAAGGGCGACGTAGTAAAAGCAGTTATCGTACGCTCAAAGAAGGGCGTTCGCCGTGAGGACGGCACATATATTCGTTTCGATGAAAATGCAGCCGTTATTATAAAAGAAGACAAGAACCCAAGAGGTACACGTATTTTCGGACCTGTTGCCAGAGAGCTTCGTGATAAAGAATACATGAAGATACTCTCTCTTGCTCCGGAAGTTCTTTAATGGAGGTGCTCACTGATGAATAATAAGGTTCACGTTAAAACGGGTGACACCGTAAAGATTATCAGCGGCAGAGATCGCGGCAAGCAGGGCAAGGTTATCGCCGTAGCGCCCAAAGAGGGCAAGGTTATTGTTGAGAAATGCAACATCGTTTCTAAGCATATCAAACCCAGAAGAATGGGCGAGGCAGGCGGTATCGTAAAGGCTGAAGGAGCTATTTACGCTTCTAAAGTACAGATCGTATGCCCCCGCTGCGGCAAGCAAACAAGAGTAGCGCATAAGATTCTTGCAGACGGCAAGAAAGAGCGCATTTGCGCTAAGTGCAAAGAAACACTGTAAGGAGGGTAACGAACAATGGCAAGATTAAAAGATTTATATAAAAAGGACGTTGCCCCTGCGCTCATGAATAAGTATTCATATAAGAGTGTAATGCAGATTCCGAAGCTTGAGAAGATCGTTATCAACGTAGGTGCAGGCGAGGCAAGAGAGAACTCTAAGGTTATCGACGCTATTTCATCTGACCTTGCAAAGATCACAGGTCAGAAGCCTTATATCTGTAAGGCAAAGAAGTCTGTTGCTAACTTTAAGCTTCGTGAAGGCATGAACATCGGTGTTAAGGTAACACTTCGAGGCGACAGAATGTATGAGTTTATGGACAGATTCTTCAATGTAGCTCTTCCGAGAGTAAGAGACTTCAGAGGTATCAACCCGAACTCATTCGACGGCCGCGGAAACTATAACATTGGTCTTAAAGAGCAGCTCATTTTCCCTGAAATTGAGTTTGATAAGATCGACAAAGTACGCGGCATGGATATTTGCTTCGTAACAACAGCTAAAACAGATGAAGAGGCTCGTGAGCTTTTAACACTTATGGGCGCTCCGTTTTCAAAGTAAGGAGGGGTAAACGTGGCTAAAAAAGCAATGAAGGTTAAGCAGCAGAGAAAACAGAAGTTTTCTACAAGAGAATATACTCGATGCAAGATCTGCGGAAGACCACACGCATACCTCCGCAAGTTTGGTATTTGCCGTATATGCTTCAGAGAACTCGCTTATAAGGGCGAGATCCCCGGAGTTAAAAAGGCAAGCTGGTAATAAAAGGAGGAGGAAATACTATGCAGATTACAGATACAATTGCAGATCTTCTTACAAGAATCCGTAACGCAAGCTCTGCAAAGCACGAAACTGTTGATATTCCTGCTTCAAACATGAAGAAGTCTATTTGCCAGATTCTTGTTGATGAAGGTTACATCAAAAGTTTTTCAGTTGCTGAAGACGGCAAGCAGGGCATGATTACAGTTGTGCTCAAGTACGGACAGAACAAGACGCCTGTTATTCAGGGTCTTAAGAGAGTTTCAAAGCCCGGTCTTCGCATTTATACAAACGTAGAGGATATGCCAAAGGTAATGAAAGGTCTCGGTATCGCTATCATCTCAACATCTAAGGGCATTATGACAGATCGTCAGGCTCGTAAAGAGAATGTTGGCGGCGAGGTTCTCGCATTCATTTGGTAAGGAGGTTTAGAAATGTCTCGAATTGGAAGAAAGCCTATAAATATTCCCGCCGGCGTCGAGGTCAAAAACGACAACGGTGTTGTAACTGTTAAGGGTCCTAAGGGTACACTTACACAGAAATTTCATCCCAACATGACAGTTGAGATCGACGGTGCAGTTATTCGCGTAACACGCCCCAACGACGACAAGTTCAACAGATCACTTCACGGCCTTACACGCACACTCATCGCTAACATGATCGAGGGCGTTACAAACGGCTACAAGAAAGAGCTTGAGGTAAACGGTGTTGGTTACCGTGTTCAGAAGCAGGGCAAAGACTGCGTTATGAACTTAGGTTATTCACATCAGGTAATCGTATCTGATACAGATGATATTAAGATCGAAGTTCCGAACCCGAACAAGATCATCATCACAGGCATTGATAAGCAAAAGGTTGGTCAGTTTGCTGCCGAAGTAAGAGAAAAGCGTCCGCCTGAGCCGTATAAGGGCAAAGGCATTAAGTACGTTAATGAGGTTATCCGTCGTAAAGAGGGAAAAGCCGGTAAGGGTAAATAATTAAGGAGTGAGAGAATATGAATAACAGTGCAAGACTTAGACGTCATAAAAGAGTACGTGCTAAAATCAGCGGCACAGCACAGCGTCCCCGTTTGAACGTGTTCCGCTCCAACACAAACATTTATGCTCAGCTTATTGATGACATAAACGGTGTTACTCTTGCTTCAGCTTCTTCACTTGACGAGGCTGTTAAGGCATACGGCGGAAACAAAGAGGCTGCCAAAGAAGTTGGCAAGCTCATAGCACAGAGAGCAGCAGACAAAGGCATCACCGAGGTTGTTTTTGACAGAGGTGGCTATGTATACCACGGCCGTGTTAAAGAGTTGGCCGAAGGCGCTCGCGAGGGCGGCCTCAAGTTCTAAGTAAGGGAGGAAAATACTTTGGCTAAAAATGACGCAGCAAGCAACGTTGAGTTCAAAGAGCACGTTGTGGCTATAAACCGTGTTTCAAAAACAGTAAAGGGCGGACGTATCTTTAAGTTTGCCGCACTTGTAGTAGTAGGCGACGGCAACGGAACAGTAGGCTTTGGCATAGGCAAAGCAGGCGAAGTTCCCGACGCTATTCGCAAGGGCATTGAAGACGCAAAGAAGAACCTTATTAAGGTATCTCTTAAGGGCACAACTATTCCCCACGAGATAATCGGTGAGTATGGTGCAGGCAGAGTTCTTATGAAGCCCGCCGCACCCGGTACCGGTGTTATCGCAGGTGGTCCTGTACGTGCAGTTATCGAGGCTGTTGGTATTAAAGATATCAGAACAAAGGCTTTGCGTTCAAACAATCCGTGCAACGTAGTTCGCGCTACACTTCAGGGACTCGGCGCACTTCGTAATGCAGAGGAGGTTGCCGCTATTCGCGGTATCTCTGTAAAGGATCTTTATTAATAGGGGGTAAGCAAGATGGCACAGTTTAATATTAAACTTAAGAAAAGTCTTATCGGCGCAAAGAAAGACCAGATTGCAACCGCCGACTCCTTGGGTTTGCGTAAGATAGGCGACACCACAGTTCAGCCTGACAACGCTCAGACTCAGGGCAAAATCAGAAAAATAAGTCACCTCATCGAGGTTACAGAAGCATAACAAGGAGGTGCGAATTTTATGAAGTTGCATGAACTTTCACCGGCAGAGGGCTCTAAGAAAGAAGCTAAGAGAATAGGCAGAGGCCACGGTTCCGGTTGGGGCAAAACAGCAGGCAAGGGTCATAAAGGACAAAAGGCTCGTGCAGGCCACGGTATGCGTCCGGGCTTTGAAGGCGGTCAGATGCCTCTTCAAAGACGTCTTCCTAAGAGAGGCTTTAACAACATATTTGCAAAGAATATCGTAACAGTTAATGTAGGCACTCTTGAGAAGAAGTTTGAAAATGGAGCAGTTGTTGATACTCAGGCACTTGTAGAGGCCGGCATTTTAAAGAATTCTTTCGACGGAGTTAAGATCTTGTCAAACGGAGCTTTAACTAAGAGCCTGACTGTAAAAGCAAATGCTTTTTCAAAATCTGCTGTTGAGAAAATTGAAGCAGTCGGCGGAAAGGCCGAGGTGGTTTAATTGTTTAAAACAATAAGCAGCGCCTGGAGGATCCCCGATCTTCGTAAGAAGATATTATTTACACTTTTGATAATCGTAGTATTCAGAATCGGTTCGGTGATCCCCGTTCCTTTTCTGGACGCTACTGCGCTCAGAACTTTGATGAATCAGTATAGCGGAGAAAACTTCCTCGCTTATCAGAATATGCTTTCGGGTGGTGCATTTGCTAACGCTACTCTGTTTGCAATGGGTGTTACGCCATACATCAACAGTTCGATCATTATGCAGCTTCTTTGTGTTGCGATACCTGCACTCGAAGCCCTCTCAAAAGAAGGCAACGAAGGTCGTAAAAAGATCGCTGCAATTACAAGATATGTAACAGTTGGACTTGGTCTTATTCAGGGTACAGCTTATTATGTATTCCTCAGAAGATCTGCTATTATCGTAAACGATTGGAAAAACGGTTTCCCCGGCGTATTCTCATGTGCAGTTATCATACTTGCATTCACAGCAGGTACGGCTGTTATGATGTGGCTCGGTGAGCAGATCAATACAAACGGTATCGGCAACGGTATTTCAATACTCCTTTTTGCCGGTATAATTTCAAGAATCTCTGTTCTCATTACATCGCTTGTTCAGTATTGGCAGCTTGCAGTGAACGGACAGACAAAGTTCTTCTTCTTTGTTCCAATTTTTGTAGTATTGTTCCTCTTTGTTATCTGGCTCATTACATTTATGAATGACGCTGAAAGAAGAATTCCGATACAATACGCTAAAAGAGTAGTAGGCAGAAAGATGTACGGCGGTCAGTCGTCATACTTCCCGATCAAGGTAGGTATGGGCGGCGTACTCCCCGTAATCTTCGCAAGCTCTATTCTTTCTATCCCCGCAACGATCAACATGTTTGCTAAAGTAGAGACAGGCTTCTGGGGCAGCTTCTTCAAATTCTTCTCTACAACAAGTGTTGGTTATATGATTATTTATTTCATCTTGATTATTATGTTCGCATATTTCTATACGACAATTCAGTATAACCCCGTAGAAATAGCTAACAATCTCCGCACAAGCAACGGTACGATCCCCGGTATTCGTCCCGGCAGACCAACAGCAGATTTTATTGCTAAGATCCTTTCGAGAATTACACTTATCGGTGCATTGTTCCTGTCTGTAATCGCACTTTTGCCGCTTATCTTCGGCAAGATCTCAACAATGGGCAACCTGTCGCTTGGCGGTACATCTATCATTATTCTTGTAGGTGTTGCTCTTGATACTGTAAAGCAGCTTGAATCTCAGATAGTGATGCGTAACTATAAAGGAAAAGGTTTCTTGGATTAATAATAAAGAAATGAGGTAAATAGTTATGAACATTATTTTATTGGGTGCTCCCGGTGCAGGTAAAGGCACTCAGGCAGAAAAAATTTGCGAATATCTTAACATTCCTACAATCAGCACGGGTAATATTATCCGTGAAGCGCTGAAAAGCGGTACGGAGATGGGGCTCAAAGCAAAATCGTTTATGGACGCAGGTCAGCTCGTTCCCGACGAAGTTGTTATAGGTATCATCAAGGATCGTCTTGCTGACGACGACTGCAAGAACGGCTTTATCCTTGACGGTTTTCCGAGAACCATTCCCCAAGCCGAGGCTCTGGACACAATGGGTGTTGTTATCGACAAGGTAATCGACATTGAAGTTCCCGACGAGAGAATCATTGGCAGAATGTCCGGACGCCGTGTCTGCGGAAGCTGCGGCGCAAGCTATCACTTGGAGTACAAGGTACCCAAGAAAGACGGCGTGTGCGACTTATGTGCAGGTGCCCTTGTTCAGCGTAAGGATGACCACCCCGATACGGTTAAGGCAAGACTTGAGGTTTACCACAGTGAAACTGAGCCGTTGAAGGAATATTACGCAAAGCAGAACAAGCTTGCAATCGTAGAAGGTCAGGAAGAAATTGCCGACACAACAGCACTCGTATTCAAAGAGCTTAAGTAAGAGGCATATTCATGATCGTTATTAAAACTGCAAGCGAGCTAAAGCTGATGAAAACAGCAGGGCGAATCTCTCAAAGGGCGCTGCGTCTGGCGGGAGAAGCAGTTGAACCCGGCGTTACTACTGCCGAGATAGACAGACTGGTAAAAAAGTATATCGAGGAGCAGGGCGCTGTGCCCTCGTTCCTCGGTTACGGCGGGTTTCCGGCGAGCTGCTGTATTTCAGTAAATAATGTGGTTATCCACGGCATACCGAGTGACAAATGCATACTTAAACAGGGCGATATAGTAAGCATAGATGTAGGCGCATATATAGGCGGCTATCACGGCGACAACGCATGGACGTTTGCGTGCGGTGATATAAGCGAAGAAGCGCAGCGCTTGCTCGACGCTGCAAAACAAGCATTGTTTGAGGGCATAAAACAAGCGCAGGCAGGAAACAGGATCGGACACATCGGTCATGCGGTGCAGACGTATGCCGAGCTTCGCAGTTACTCGGTGGTACGAGATTATGTCGGCCATGGAGTAGGTGCGAAACTTCATGAAGAACCAAAAGTACCTAATTACGGTGTACCTACACAGGGTGCAAAACTGCTTCCGGGTATGGTCATAGCAATAGAGCCAATGATAAATATGGGAAGTCACAGGGTTAAGGTTCTAAAAGATAATTGGACAACGGTAACTGCCGACGGAAAGTTATCTGCTCATTTTGAGCACACTTTGGCTGTTACTCCGGACGGCCCGGTTATATTGACTTTGCCGGATTAATATGAGGTGGTAAAGTGGAATATATTAAAGGACTTGTAGTAAAAGCAAGTGCGGGACGTGATAAAGACAGGTTCTTTGTTGTAACGGCAGTTGATGATAAATTCGTTTATATAGCGGACGGAAAAACAAGACCGCTTGAACGGCCAAAAAAAAAGAACCCGCTGCATCTTAAAGCGACGAAAACCGCGGCAGAAGATGCAGATACAAACCGTAAAGTCAGAAGATTTTTATTAGAGTATCAGCAAAAATGTTAAGGAGGAATTCCCTTTGTCGAAGCAGGACGTATTTGAATTAACAGGTACAGTTGTAGAAGCACTGCCGAACACTCAGTTTAAAGTAGAGCTTGAGAACGGCAAGGTTATTTTGGCACACATCTCAGGTAAGCTGAGAATGAACTTCATCAGGATACTTCCGGGAGATAAGGTTACAGTAGAGCTTTCTCCGTATGACCTTACAAAAGGAAGAATTACCTGGAGAGGAAAATAATACTAAAGTTTTACGTGATGTTTACAAAAATTGTATTATTAAGGGATTTTTGTGTATATCGACAGAAACTTTTTATATACTATTTACTTTTGAAAGGAATGATTATATAATGAAAGTCAGACCTTCTGTAAAGAAAATCTGTGATAAGTGCAAAGTGATAAAGCGTCACGGCAAGATCATGGTTATTTGCGAGAATCCGAAGCACAAGCAGCGTCAGGGCTAATTTGTGCCGGCAGCAAAAAGAAAGCAGATTTTTTAGAAAAATGACAACGACATTTATTTATAAATTTTGGAGGTGCAGATTATGGCACGTATAGCCGGTGTGGATTTACCCAGAGATAAAAGAGTTGAGATCGGCTTAACTTATATATACGGTATCGGCCGTACAACAGCAACAAAGATTCTTGCTGAGACAGGTGTAAACCCTGATACTCGTGTTAGAGATCTGAGCGAGGAAGATATTTCAAAGCTCAGAGAGTATATTGATCATAATTGTCGTGTTGAGGGTGACCTCAGACGTGACATTGCATTCGATATAAAGAGACTTATCGAAATTGGCTGTTATCGTGGTGTTCGTCATCGCAAGGGGCTTCCTGTAAGAGGACAGCGTTCAAAGACAAACGCTCGTACACGTAAAGGTCCGAGAAAGACCATGGCCAATAAGAAGAAGTAAGGAGGAGATCACTGATGGCAGCACCAAAGGGTGGTAAGAAAACAGTTGTACGCAGACGCCGTGAGCGCAAGAACATCGAAAGAGGCGCAGCACACATTCAGTCTACATTTAACAACACAATAGTAACAATTACAGATACACAGGGTAATGCCGTATCTTGGGCCAGCGCAGGTGAGCTTGGCTTCAGAGGTTCAAAGAAGTCTACTCCGTTCGCAGCTCAGACAGCAGCAGAAACTGCCGCAAAGGCAGCTATGGAGCATGGCATGAAAACAGTTGAAGTATACGTAAAGGGTCCGGGTGCAGGCAGAGAGGCAGCGATCAGAGCTCTCCAGCAAGCAGGTCTTGATGTTAGCATGATCAAAGACGTAACACCTATCCCACATAACGGATGCCGTCCTCCCAAGAGAAGACGTGTCTGATAGAATTTACGGAGGTGTTATATTATGGCAGTAAATAGAGATCCTATTATTAAAAGATGCAGATACTTAGGTATCAGCCCTGCTGTTGTAGGCATTGACAAGAAGTCTTGGAGAAAGCCTAACGCAAACGGCAGAAAAAAGGTTTCCGAATACGGAATGCAGCTTAAAGAGAAGCAGAAGCTTAAGTTTATCTACGGTGTTCTTGAGAAGCAGTTTTATCATTATTATGAGATCGCTACAAAGATGGAAGGTCAGGCAGGCAGCAACATTATCGTTTTGCTTGAATCCAGACTTGACAACGTAGTGTATAGAATGGGTATGGCTCTCACAAGACGAGAGGCAAGACAGCTCGTAACACATGGTCATTTTCTTGTAAACGGCAAGAAGGTAGACATTCCTTCTTACAGAATCAAGGTTGGCGACGTTATCAGCCTTCGTGACAAGAGCAAGAGCAGCGAGAAGTTTAAATCTAATGCAGAGGCAACAAAGACAAGAATCGTTCCTGAGTGGCTCGACGAGAACAGAGATGAGTTCAAGGCAACTGTTGTTCGTATGCCTTCACCGGAAGATCTTGATTATGAAGTTGAGGCTCACCTCATCGTGGAGTTGTACTCCAAGTAATCCACCCTTTAAATGGGAATCGAATACACACATATATGCACATTGTGCAGTGCTGCACTTGATAAGTACAGTATAAATCGTTAAGGAGGAGCCAAACTATGATAGAATTTCAGAAGCCAAAAATCGCAGCCGAGGAGCTTTCCCCGGACGGTAAGTATGGCAAATTTGTTGTAGAGCCGCTCGAAAGAGGATTCGGCAACACACTTGGCAATAGCCTTCGTCGTGTATTACTCTCATCGCTTGAGGGCGTGGCAGTAAAGTTTATAAAAATTGAGGGCGTTTTACACGAGTTTTCGACGATCCCCGGAGTAAAAGAGGATGTTACACAGATCATTCTCAATATGAAAGGTCTTACCGCAAGACTTAACAGCGTGGGTGAAAAGAGAGTCGAGATCAGAGCGGAGGGCCCCTGCGAGGTGACCGCCGCAAATATTATGTGTGACAGTGAGGTTGAGATCCTTAATCCCGAAATGCATATAGCAACATTGGGTGAGGGTGCAAAACTCTTTATGGAGATCACTCTTGACAGAGGCAGAGGATATGTAACAAGCGAGCGCAATAAGCAAGAGGCTGAAGAAAATGTGCTCGATTTGTTGCCGATCGACTCCATATATACGCCTGTAATAAAGGTGAATTATACAGTTGATAATACTCGCGTTGGACAGATAACCGACTACGATAAGCTTACGCTTGATGTATGGACAAACGGTGTAGTAAGCGCACAAGAGGCAGTATCACTTGCTGCTAAGGTACTTAACGAGCACTTGAATTTGTTTGTAAGCTTGTCAGATAAGGGTTCCAGCACAGAAATTCTTGTAGAGAAAGATGATAAGGGCAAAGAGAAGGTACTCGAAATGACTATCGAGGAGCTTGATCTCTCTGTTCGTTCGTTCAACTGCTTGAAGCGTGCAGGAATCAATACAGTAGAAGACTTGATAAACAAGTCAGAAGAAGACATGATCAAGGTCAGAAACTTGGGAAGAAAATCTCTCGACGAGGTAACAAACAAGCTTCAGGCTTTAGGCTTCAGTCTTCGCTCCGATGACGATCAGAAATACGATTGATCACGGGCTTGATTCTAAGAAAAAAGAATTCCCTTTTGCAAATTTAGTAAAGGAGTGACTACAATGCCGGGAACCAGAAAGTTGGGAAGAACCACAGCTCACAGAACAGCAATGCTCAGAGCAATGGTTACATTCCTTTTTGATAATGGCAAAATTGAGACCACAGTTACTCGTGCCAAAGAGGTAAGCTCAATGGCCGAGAAAATGATTACGATCGCTAAGACAAACGACCTTCACAGCAAGCGTCTTGTAATGGCATTTGTAACAAACGAAACAGTTACAAAGAAGCTTTTTGACGAGATCGCACCGAAATATGCTGATGTAAAGGGCGGTTATACAAGAATTACAAAGATCGGCCCCCGCCGCGGTGACGCAGCAGAGATGGCTATAATAGAGCTTGTATAATTAATAAACACAACTTTTACGGGCTTGGGTGCATTATTGCCCTGAGCCCTTTTTGTATCCGCCCGTGGCGCAGTTGGATAACGCAGCAGATTCCGATTCTGAAGATCGGGGGTTCAAATCCCTCCGGGCGGGCTAATAAAAAAATAAAATTTTTTAGAAATAGTATTGACATATCGCAAAGAATATTGTATAATAAATAGGCACTGAGGAAATGAACAAAAAACTTTCCGGTGTAAACCACTATGGTGAGTATAGCTTAGCTGGTTAAAGCGCCGGTTTGTGGCACCGGAGAGCATCGGTTCGAATCCGATTATCCACCCCATAAGATCCATTAGCTCAGTTGGCAGAGCACTTGACTTTTAATCAAGGTGTCCGGGGTTCGAATCCCCGATGGGTCACCAATAGCTGTTTAATAACAACAGCTATTTTTTTTATTGGGCTGTCGCCAAGCGGTAAGGCAACGGACTTTGACTCCGTCATCCCGTGGGTTCGAATCCCGCCAGCCCAGCCAAATTATTGAAAAGTATAGAAAACATGCGGATAGAAAAATACTATCCCCGAAAAATCCCCGACTTTTCAAGATACGAGTAATCTCCCTGGGTAATATTTAACTCAGGGAGATGTTTTATGGGCGTCATAAAAACATCGGCGCTAAATTTGCCCCTTGACAGAGTGTTGTTTTTCTGATACAATCAAATAAACCGCATGATAGCAGTTGTTACACCTTACCAATATGGGCTGAAAGAAAAAAGCCACCTAACCAAAAAAACGGTTAGGTGGCTTTTGTGTTACTGTTTTTTAATAAACCCGTGCAGTTATAAAAAAATGTTACCGACGTTCTAAAAACATTCTTTCAAAAATTGTATCTTTATATGCAAATTTTTATACATACTTCGGCGGTTTTTGAGGAGTGATAAAAATGGGATCTAAACAAAATCTTGATGAAAAATATAAAGCAATTCCCGAAGAACTGAAAAAACTGCCTAATTGGATTTGTTGGCAGGCTGTACCCGATGAAAAGGCGCACAGCGGTATAAGTAAAAAGCCTGTCAACCCTAAAGACGGTACGTTTGCGAAATCTAACGACACGTCCACATGGGCTGATTTTGATACGGCGGTAAAAGCGTCCGAGCGTTTTTCGGGTATCGGGTTTATGTTCGGCAGCTCCGAGTATTTCGGCGTTGATCTTGACGATATGCCGAACGATCTGAAAGACTATGAAAACGGCGGCTCAAACAATATCATAGCCGAGTTTATCTATGAATTGCAGTCCTACGCAGAGTACAGTCAAAGCAAAAAGGGCATACATATTATCTGTAAAGGTACTCTGCCTAAGGGCGGCAGAAAGAAAAAGACCGCACAGGGCGGCTTTGAGATGTACGAAACAGGCAGATTTTTTGTAATGTCGGGTATTCCGTGTTCTAAGTATGACAAGATAATCGACTGCACAGAGAGTATCAAGCCGCTTCACGCAAAGTACATAGGCGGCGCAAAAGAGCCTGCGCCGAGAGTAATTCATACGCCAAATCTTAACAGCGCAAGCGATATTGTAAAAGCTGCTTGTAATGCGAAAAACGGCGATAAATTCAAAGCATTGTACAGCGGAGATATATCCGCCTACGGCTCACAAAGTGAAGCCGATATCGCTTTTTGTAATCTGCTTGCATTCTGGACGGGGTGCGACGCCGACAAAATGGACGCTGTTTTCCGTCAAAGCGGCTTAATGCGCGAAAAGTGGGAGCGTGACGATTATAGGGCTTCTACCCTGCAAAAAGCAATTGCAGGGTGTACCGCTGTTTATACCCCGAAAAGCGAATATTCAATAAATATAAAAAATTCGGACGATACATCTAATGACGATACTAAGGCAGAGTTCAAGCCTTATACTATGGACGATATGGGCAACGCTCAAAGGCTTGTTGACCTGTTCGGTGAATTTATCAGGTACTGTTATACCGACAAAAGGTGGCTGTATTACAACTCTATGAAGTGGTGCGTTGACTTTGACGGCACAATAGAACGGCTTGCGGATAATGCGATAGAAGCTATGAAAGCCGAGGCAGCCTATTATATACGATCAGACAAAGAGGACGGCGGCGACATGGCGAAAGCGTTTCAAAAGCATATAAAGGCGAGCCGTTCAAGCAAGAATCGAAAATCAATGCTTGAAGTCGCACGACACCATGTACCGATAATGCCGATACAGCTTGACAGGTACAAAATGGTACTCAATACTCCGAGCGGAGTTCTGAACCTTAAAACAGGGAATCTAAACGAGCATAAGCCCGAGTATTATTTATCGAAAATAACGTCTGTTGAGTTCTCAAAAAATGCGGACTGTCCGAGGTGGAAAGCGTTTCTTGACGAGATTTTCGGCGGCGATAAAGACCTTATACGATACATACAAAAAGCGGTGGGCTACACCTTGACAGGTTCAACGGCTGAGCAGTGCGCATTCTTTTTGTACGGTACGGGGCGCAACGGAAAGTCGACCTTTCTTGATGTTATTCGCGATGTGTTCGGTGATTATGCTTCCAACATACAGCCTGAAACGATAATGGTAAAAACAAACACGGGCAGCAGCGCAAACAGCGATATTGCCCGATTAAAGGGCGCAAGACTTGTAACGACAGTAGAGCCTAACGAGGGTGTGCGCATTAACGAGGGACTGTTAAAGCAGCTCACAGGCGACGATCCTGTTACAGCGAGAAAACTGTATAGTGATGAATTCGAGTTTAAGCCCGAATTTAAGCTCTGGATGGCAGCGAACCATAAGCCTATTATTCGAGGTACTGATACGGGTATATGGCGGCGCATACACATGATACCTTTTACCGTACAGATACCGGAAGAAAAAATTGACCGCAACTTGAAGTATAAGCTCAAGGCTGAAATGACGGCAATTTTCAAGTGGTGCGTTGACGGCTGCCTGATGTGGCAGAACGAGGGCTTGAAAATGCCGAAAGCGGTACTTGCTTCAGTGAAAGAGTACAGGCGAGAGATGGACGTTATATCGGCATTTATTGACGACAGATGTCAACTCATGGGGAGCGTGCAGTCAAGCACGCTGTATGC
>JAFPLH010000074.1 GCA_017402845.1 Clostridia bacterium | reverse complement strand
GCAAACATTTTTGCAGGCGGCTTCCAGCGTATACACCGCCCTCTCTGGTGCGAAAACTTTTTTTGCGCTACTTTTCTTTGTCACTGTGTTTCTTTATTAATTTATTCCATTAATTTATTTCGGACTTATGCTCCGACTTGTACTGATCTTTTCGGTGTGATCTTCGCAAAACTGCCAAATAGTTCTTGTCATGCAAAAAAACTGAGTCTATATCTAACTGCTACCGATCAATTTATATTATACCACTTTGTTTGGCATTTTTCAAGAACAATTGTAAAATATAATACGATAAGTACAATTATTCTTGAAAAACCTTGCTGTATATGCTAAAATAAAATAGTAATTTCATTTTTGGAGAGATAGATATGACAGACAGATATACAGAACAGCTTGAAAAAAGACAAAATACCCCTAATGATACAATAAAAGCGGTTTTGTCGCTTGTGGGTGTGTTTACAGTACCGTTTATTTTTATTATTTTGGGCGTGTTTGTGAATTTCTACTTTATCGTAGTTGCAGTATGCGCTTTTTTCTTTGCGGTATACGGTTCTTATTATATTCTTAACGGTTTGTACGTAGAATATGAATATACCGTTACTAACAGCAATATCACCGTTGATAAGGTCATAGGCAAAAGCAGAAGAAAAATGATAATGAGCGTTGACCTGAAAAAGTTCAATACCCTTGCTAAGCTTAAAGACGTTGATATAAACTCTAATAAGTATGAAAAGATTTTCCGTGCAAGCGTTACTCCTGACGGCGACGACGTTTATGCTGCGGAAATGCACCTCGATAAGTTCGGCGGAAACTGCCTTTTGCTTTTCTCGCCGAACGAAAAAACTATGGACGCTATGATTCCATATCTTAAAAATACTATAAAGATAAGTCTGCGTAATTCGGGTGTGCGTATTAAGGGAAATTCAGCACAGCAGACTGAGGACTGTGAACCGCAAAAACCTGCCGTTTCTGTGAATAAAACTGCCGATAGTGCAGAAAAGCCAAAGACGCAAATTGAGAATAAAGCTTCTGACAACGGAAAGAATAATACTGAGAATAAATCTGTGAATACTGAAAAGAGTACAGAAAAGAGTACAGAAAAGAGTACAGCTAACAAAAAAAGCAAAAAATAATAAAAGTATAACGAACAGCGGAAATAGACAGGTTATTGGATATTTCCGCATATTTTTATTAGGAGAGATCATTTATGGATATTATTAATTTTAATGACCATTATCTTAAAAAGGATAAATTTCTTGATGACCTGAAGCAGCACATCAAGAAGCTTTCGGATAAAACGAATAATGAATACGACTATCCGCAATTGATATTTGAAGAAGTAAGCGATACTCTTTTAGACCGCAGAAAGAATGACTGCAACAAGGGTACTTTCGGTACGCTTGCCTGCGTGACCGGCAGCTACGGTATGGCAGGCGCCGCTATGCTTTGCGCCTCTGCTGCCTGTTGTAGCGGTGCCGGTATTGTGAAAACCATTCTTCCCGATAAAATTTATCCTATTGTTGCCGGTAATGTGTGGGAGTCGGTTTTTGTTCCGCTTAAAACAAGTGATGAAGGCACACTCTGCGCAGATGATACAGACAAAATTATAGAAGAAATTGAAAAATGTTCGGCTGTTGTTGTAGGCTGCGGACTAAAGGTCACAAAAGATACAGAATACATTGTCTGCGAAATATTAAAACGCTGCACCAAACCCGTTATTCTTGACGCTGACGGCATAAACTGTATTTCTAAGCATATAGATGTACTGAAAGAACGTGAATTTCAAACAATTATTACTCCGCACCCCGGTGAGATGTCACGTCTTTGCGGTAAAAGCGTTGCTGAAATTCAGAAAAACCGCATAAATATTGCAAAGAGCTTTGCAAATGAATACGGCTGCATTGCTGCGCTTAAAGGTGTGGGAACGGTTATTCATAACGGTAAGCATGGGTGTATAAATCCGTCGGGTACGGGCGCGCTTGCTACCGCAGGAACAGGAGATGTTCTTGCTGGTATAATCGGCGCTTTAGTTTGTCAGGATATAGACTGCTTCAAGTCTGTGATCGCAGGTGTGTATCTTCACGGATTATGCGCTGAATATCTTGCAGAAACCTATTCTCTTGCCGGAACAACTGCCTCAGACCTTTTGACCGCACTTAAAATTATTTCTTGAGGTGATCTTTATAAAAAAAACACTTGCCTTGCTTGTTTCTTCTCTTTTTTTATTCACGGGCTGTGAGCTTGCGTCAAAACAGCCCGAAGCACCTGTTCTCGATCTGAACGGCAGAGAATGTGACGTTACATTCGGAAAAGTTACATATACAGCGAAAATATTCACGCCCTGCATTGATAAGACCGTAATAGAATTTACTTCTCCCGAAGGGCTTGCCGGTACACAATATACCTTTTGCGAAAACACGCTTGAGCTTGAATGTGGCGAGCTTGCTTTTTCGTCGGATATGTCGTATTTACCCGAAGGCTCGCTGCCTGCCGTAATAAATACAATACTTAGCGATATCAGACAGGATAATTCTCTTGTATACTCCGACAGCACCGCCGATAGTTACAGCGGTAAACGTTATGCATTGTATAACGGTAATACCGAAAAATTTGATTATACTGTAAAAACAGACTTTGAAAGCGGTATTGTGAAAGAGATTTACAGCGATGATAAAAAGCTTTCTGTAATTATTGACTGATAACACTTTTAAACCTTTGCAAATATTATATATTGGGAACTGTATAAATACAAATTGATACGGCAAAAATAAATACAAACGAACAAGAAGTATTTGTACGTTTGTAATGTGATTATTACAGTCACCCAACATAAAATTTCGGAGTGTGAAAAACGTGAATATTAAAAGGGGAGAAATTTACTACGCCGATTTAAGTCCTGTGGTAGGTTCTGAGCAGGGCGGTGTAAGACCTGTGCTTATCGTACAAAACGATGTAGGCAACCGATACAGCCCTACTGTAATTGCCGCAGCGATCACAAGCCGTCAGGATAAAGCAAGTATGCCCACGCATATAAGAGTCAATGCGGTATCGGGCGGATTAGCTAAGGATTCTGTTGTACTTTTAGAGCAAATACGCACTATTGATAAGCAGCGCCTTAAAGAAAAAATGGGCTGCCTTGACAACAACGCTATGGGCAAGGTAGATGAAGCGATCTCCATTAGCTTTGGATTAACATAGTCGCCGGACGGTAACGGGCGATTGCACAATAAAAATGACCGCATCTTTCGCTTTTGCAATAGGTGCGGTCTTTTTGTTATATAGAATACTTATTCTTATACATCTCGTATTCGCTTTGGAACTCTTTGTTGCCCTTTGACTTGACGTCGTTAATATACTCGTGAGCGTCATAAGAAAGCTGCTCTGTTTCTATAATAGCAATGGCAAGGTTAGAACAGTGATCGGATACTCTCTCGCAGTTAGCGAGCAGGTCTGAAAGAATAAATCCAAGCTCAATTGAACATTCTCCCGATTTAAGTCTTTTGATATGCTCTGATTTTATATCGCTTATAAGCTTGTCGATAGCTTCTTCCAAAGGCTCAATATGCTTTGCAAGCGAGATATTATTTGTGGTATAAGCGTTTATCGTTGAGTTTATTATTTCGGTCAAAGCGCCAATGAGAATATCAGTTTCGGTTTTTGCTTTTTCTGAGAAATGCAGCTTTTTATCCTGCATTTCTTCGGCAAGCTGGAGAATATTCATAGCGTGATCTCCAATGCGTTCAAAATCGCCTATTGAGTGAAGCTGCCTTGATACGCTCTGTCCGTCGCGCTCAGATATCTCCTTTGAAGAAAGCTTTACAAGAAAAGAACCTAACTTATCTTCATACATATCGAGAACATCTTCGTTTTCTCTTATAGTTCTTGCCTTTGCGCTGTCATATTTATCAAGAAGTTCAAAGGCTTCAAAAATAGTATCTTTTGCAAGCTCTGCCATTTTTTTGCACTTGCTGTTGCTTTCTCTGATAGCAACAGAAGGTGTTGAAAGCAAACGAATATCAATGAAGCTGTATACTTCGTCGTTGTCGCTGCTTTGCTTTTCGTCCTTAACTATCACGCAGGCGAGCTTTTCAAGCCGGTTTCTGAACGGGAAAAGTATAAGACACGTTGCGGCATTGAATATTGTGTGTATAACGGCGATACCGAAAAATGTTACTCTGACATCATCAAAAGCATATTCTACAAAGAAGCTGCTTAAACAATATACGGCAAGTAAAATAATTGTACCGATAACATTAAAGAGAAGGTGCAAAAGCGAAACTCTTTGAGCGTTTTTGTTTGCGTCCTTACTTGATATTACCGAAGAAATACACGTTCCTATATTTTGCCCCATAACAATGGGTATTGCCATTGAAAAAGTAAGTCCGCCTGTTACGGTGAACGCCTGCAAAATTCCGACAGACGCAGCGGAGCTTTGTATAATACCCGTGAAAAGTATTCCCGCCAAAAGACCTATAAAAGGATTTCTCAGCACCGAAAGAAAAGAGGTCATAAACTCTGATGACGCTGTTTCTGAGAATACGATAACCGCCCTGTTCATACCTGCCATAAGTATTGCAAAGCCTATAAGAACCGAGCCTATGCTTTTTCTCTTGTCTGATTTGAAATTCATAATCAGCAATACGCCTGCAATTGCAAGTATTGCCGAGAAGTTATCTGCTCTGAGCAGTTGTGCGGCAGGGTGTTCGTTTTCAATGCCCGTTAATGCCAATATCCAGCCTGTAACGGTTGTGCCGATGTTTGAACCCATAATAACGCTTGCTGTTTGCCCTAAGTGAAGTATGCCTGAGTTTACAAGACCTACAAGCATTACCATTACTGCCGAGGACGACTGTAATGCGGCTGTAAGTATACCGCCGAGGAGAAGTCCCTTTGCAGGTGTGGAGTCGGATTTTTTCAGCAGAGCCTCAAGCTTGCCGCCCGACATCTTCTCAAGTGCGTTTGATATCAGCGTCATACCAAACAGCACGAATGCCAACCCTCCCAATAGGTTGAAAATCGAATAAATCCCCATATTCGTACACCTTTTCTTTTTTCTCTTTCTGTTTCTTTACTGTAATATTTTAACATACAATAAGTTCATAGTCAAAAGGATTTTAAAAAGTAGGTTTGAAAATTCCCTTATGTATAAATTTTGTGTTTCAATATGAAAATATGTGTGCAATTACGCTGTTGTATACTGTAAGACCGAAAATTCAAGTTTTCAAGATAAATTGACGAAGTACCGCAAAATTGCATTTTTTGCCTTTATTTCTCAAAAAATGAGCATTGAAAGCTTTTCATGTTCATAATTAGGTATAGTAATGTTAAATAAAAATTTATAAATAACGGTTGTAATTTAAACGCTTATGCGGTATAATATGAAGGAACCACTGAATAAATCACGTCCAGCGGACTGAGCGCCCATCTCGCTTGCCTTATTAGTCAAATTGCACTCAAATCACTTGAAATACGTCAGTATTCCGGCGTGAGCTTCGCACAATTTGCCTGAAAAAATTCTAAGCGATACGGGAACTCGATTTAATCAGCGTTTCCTTAATGTCTATGTTACAGATGTTGGTTGAAAATTAGTAGGTTTACTTTTTGTTTGGTTTTTACCTTTTGAGATATAGTCCTGAAAGACTTATTTACGTTAGTATATTTTATATTTTTATAGATGTTAAAGAAAAGAGAGGGTAATTTGTTATGTTAGACAAAACAAGAATTTTTTCGATCCCCGACGGCGATGAGAGTATCAAAAGCACTCTTACGGTTGTGTATGACGCACTCAAAGCAAAGGGATACAATCCTATAAATCAGATAGTCGGTTATATTGTGTCGGAAGATCCTACATATATAACCACCTACAAGAACGCAAGAAACATTATACAAAAAATTGACAGGGAGGATCTGGTTGAAGCCTTGGTTAAATCTTTCCTGGATATAAACTAAGGGGGATAATCAATGGCAGAGTATCAGATATATAAAGGCAAACCAATTGTAAGAAAGGGCAATATTATCTATTTCGGCAAGCCCGACAAGAAATATATTGCAAGAATAGAGGTCGTGTCGTTCAAAAAAAACGGTGAGCTTGACTTGCCCGATAAAGTAGATGTAAAAATACTTCTTTCTGACAGGACCTTCAGCATGAGAAAAAGAACTATCAAAAATTCCGTGCAGAACGGTCTGTACGGCGCAATAGATATGGCTAATGCATGGCTCGATTATTATAATAAAAATTGAGAGAATTTTTGAAAAATAAAACTGTCAAAAATAGTTGTACAATTCAGGCAAATTAACTAAGCCTGAAGGTGCAGGCTATTTCTTGACGGTTTAATGTCTGAAAATATACGGCAGGTATTTTTCAGAATATAGGCTGACATCTGACAGATTTCCCGGATACGTTCTCGTGTTCGGGAATTTTCTTGAAATTAGTTTTTTAGAAAGGAAAGAAAAGCTTGGCACGGCATATAAAGCGCAGCAAGGTTATCCGTTCTTATGACGGTCTTGACAGAGAAGAAAAAACAGGCGGACTGATGTTTCTTCGGGTTGCAACCGTTCTATTGATAGGAGCATTTATAGCTGTTTGTGTTTCATTTTTTATGTACTCATACTTAAAAGGAGAACAAGCTGTAAGCGTGGGTTCGGGTGAGAGTACAAATGGGTATTACACCTATTTTACCGCCGAAGATGAGGTAAAGCTGATCGAATATTGCGATAGTACCCACCCTTTGAGCGAGTATTACAGCACGCAGATGACAGAATTTTCCGATAGTATAAAGGTGTGCCGCCTTATGAGCGAAAGTCTTGAAAAAATGATAGCCGCCGCAGAAAAGGACGGTATATATATTAGTATACGAAACGGATATAAGTCTGCTGAGGAATGTGACCTCGAATATAACAGATTGTGCGGCGCTTTTCAAAGAGAGGGCTGCACCGTTGCTGAGGCGGAGTCGAAAGCAAGGGCAATATGTCCGCCGTCGGAGTATAACGAGTTCGGCACCGGAATGCTTATTGAGATAAACAATGTGTCGGGAAAAGATTTCAGCGATACGGATATTTACAAATGGCTCTATAAAAACGGCATTAATTACGGCTTTATTAATAGGTATACTCCTGATAAAGAAACCGTTACGGGAATGAACGCAGACCTGACGGTATATCGTTTTGTCGGTGTGGATAATGCCGTAAAAATGCGCAGCTATGGTATGTGTTTGGAGGAATATTACGAATATTGCTCTTACAGACAGTAATTATATAAAAAAATTACAATATTGCAAAAAACACTTGATTTTTCGTTTCGATAGTGTTATAATTCTAATGTTATTATGGAAAAGTGAAAGAGGTGAATCGTTAATGAAGCAGAATATTCATCCTAAATATGAGCAGACAACTGTAACTTGCGCTTGCGGAAATGTTATCGAGACAGGTTCAACAAAAAAGAATATCCGTGTTGAAATTTGTTCAAAGTGTCATCCGTTCTTCACAGGCAAGCAGAAGCTTGTAGATACAGGCGGACGTGCAGATAAGTTCTATAAGCGTTATGGTATGACAAAGAACTGATATTGTTCTGATTAATTTTAAGTGATTGAGATACCCGTCAGGAAAGAATACCTTGACGGGTGTTTTGTCATAATGAGGGGAAAATAATGGCAGAATATATAACCGTAGATCAATTCGGGTATGATGAATTTACCGAAAAAAGATCGCGCTTTATAGGATATTGCAAGCCCGTAAAAACACAGGACGAAGCAGTATCATTTATAAACGAAATAAAAGCTAAGCATTGGGACGCAAAACATAATGTGTACGCTTATATATTATCTGACGGTCAGACCATGCGTTACAGCGACGACGGCGAGCCGCAGGGCACAGCAGGCGTACCGGTGCTTGAGGTTATGAAAAAATCGGGCGTAGTTGACGCTGTTATTGTTGTTACAAGATATTTCGGCGGTATTCTGCTTGGCGGCGGCGGATTGGTTCGTGCTTATTCGCAGGCAGCTTCAATTGCTCTTGAAGCCGCACAGCTTGTTACAATGGAGCTTTGCTGTGAGTGCTGTGTACAGTGTACTTATAATCAATATGGCAAGGTGGGCGCAGTTATTCCCTCGTGCGGCGGTGTTGTTGATGATACGCTCTTTGAAGAAAATGTAAGCGTGCTGTTCCACATTCCAAAAGAGGCTTTTGGAAAGCTTAATAAAGCTCTTGCAGACGCCACAAGCGGAGAAGTATCTGCCGGCATACAGGAAGAAAAATTTTATAAAAAATTTGAGCGAAAATAAAAACAATAAAGGTTTTTTTGAAAAATTCGGGTATATATTAATTAGCGGTCTGCAATGCCCGCCGTTTGTATATTTTTTTGTTTTGAAAGAGGTTAGTCTATGGCATTACCTGAGGAGTTTTTAGAGGAGCTGAGAGCAAACAACGATATAACAAGCGTTATTTCGTCTTATGTAAATCTGAAAAAAAGGGGCAGGAATTATGTCGGAAAATGTCCGTTTCACAACGACAGTACACCGTCGTTTACCGTATACCCCGATACCGAGTCTTTCTATTGCTTCGGCTGTGCCGCAGGCGGTGATGTAATAACCTTTATTATGCGCAGCGAACAGCTTGTGTATATAGACGCTGTTAAATATCTTGCCCAGCGTGCAGGAATGCAAATGCCCGAAAATAATTATGACGACTCGTTTAGTAAGCTAAGAATGAGAATACTTGAGGCTAACAGAGAGGCTGCAAAGTTTTATCATTCGCAGTTTTTTTCCGAGGCAGGCTTTCAGGGGCTCAGTTATTTGCGGACAAGACGTTTATCAGATCAGACTATAAATAAGTTCGGATTAGGATTCGCCCCCGATAGCTGGACGGCTCTGACCGATCATCTTTTGAACAAGAGGTTTACACGGTATGAGCTTTTGCAGGCGAATTTGTCTGTTGAAAGCAAAAAGGGTACGCTTATTGATCGGTTTCGCAACAGAGTGATGTTTCCTATAATTGACCTAAAAGGAAACGTAGTCGCATTCGGCGGAAGAATTATGACTGACGAAAAGCCGAAATACCTTAATACTTCCGATACTCCCGTATTTAAAAAGGGCGAGGGACTTTTTGCCTTTAATATAGCGAAAAATTCAAAGTCGGACAAGTTTATTCTATGCGAAGGCTATATGGACGTTATTGCGCTTCATCAGGCAGGCTTTGAT
The DNA here is from genome assembly GCA_017402845.1 of Clostridia bacterium. Taxonomy (GTDB): domain Bacteria; phylum Bacillota; class Clostridia; order Oscillospirales; family Acutalibacteraceae; genus RUG592. The sequence goes on along the minus strand of JAFPLH010000074.1, from coordinate 36,318 downwards.
TTTGCGGTTGCGGCACTCGGTACGGCGCTTACGTCTAATCAGGCGCGTATGCTGAAAAAGTATAAGGAAACTGTTGTTTTGTGCTATGACTCAGACAACGCAGGACAGCTTGCTACACAGCGAGCAATAAATATACTGCGAAAAGAGAACGTAAATGTAAAGGTTTTGCAGATCCCTGAGGGAAAAGATCCCGACGAGTACATAAAAAGAAACGGCGCAGACGGGGCGTTGAAGTTCAAGCTGCTTTTAGACAGTATTGAAAGCGATATCGATTATAAGCTTGAACAGCTTGAAACGCAGTATGATATTACCGATACAGACGGCAAGGTCAGGTTTTTGACTCAAGCCGCAAGAATGTTATCAGAGATAAAGAACGATATAGAAAGAAACGTGTATGCAAGCAAGCTTTGCGAAAAATATAAGGTCAGCTTAAATGATTTTGAGCTGCAGCTTGCAAAGTTTGTGCGCTCGAATAATTACCGCAGCTCACAGGACGAGTTTAAGCGTGTGAAAAAACAGCTCACGGAAAAACCGCATGTTTCTGCTGACGATAAAGGCGTTAAAAAAGCAACTCGCGCAATACGGGCAGAAGAAGCGCTCATTTCGTATCTTATGAGTAATCCCGATATGGTACACAGCGTATACGAAAAAGTACCGCCTGAAAAAATATCTTCCGAATTTAACCGCAGAGTATACACTGCTTTGACGCAGCGTTTGCTCAGCGGCAGATCAGCCGGCTTTATTGATTTTTCAGGTGAGTTTACCGAAGAAGAAAATGCCTATATTGCAGCGGTATTCGCAAAGTTTAATAATGAATTGAATGTTCCTCAGGCGTGCAGCGAGTATATTTCCGTCATTCTTGAAGAAAATGAGAAACAGACGGCGGCTCAGCTTGCAGAAAAATCACCGGAGGAAATTCAGAAATATTTTGATGATATGATGAAGGCTAAAAAGAAATAGTTTTCTGAAGCGTTATTTGTTTTGGGTTTTTGGGAAGTAAAAATAGCAAAAAGAAAGAGAGATGTTGTATATGGCTGCACCCGAAAAGAAAAGCATTGCAAGCATTATCAAGGAAATTGAAGATGCTTCAAAGGATAAGGGTACTATTACAGATCAGGAATTTTTTGAGATAACAGGCGACTCTGCTATCGAGGGCGAAATGATCGACAAGATATATGAGGCTCTTGAGGAGTTGGGTATAAAGGTTATCGAAACAAGCACAGAAAGCTCTTTGGACGATGTTTTTGAAAATGATCCCGACGATATGTCGGAAGGCGATAGCTATAATGTTATAGATGATCCCGTAAAGGTATATTTAAAAGAGATCGGCAAGGTGCAGCTTCTTACAAACGAACAGGAAATAGAGCTTGCCGAGAGGATCAAAAACGGTGACGACGAGGCTAAAAAGAAATTGTCCGAGGCTAATCTCAGACTTGTTGTAAGCATTGCAAAACGCTATCTTGGCAGAGGTATGCAGTTTCTCGATCTCATACAAGAGGGCAATCTGGGCTTGATAAAGGCTGTTGAGAAATTCGACTATACAAAAGGCTTTAAATTCAGTACCTATGCTACATGGTGGATCAGACAGGCTATAACAAGGGCAATAGCAGATCAGGCGAGAACTATCAGAATACCTGTTCATATGGTTGAAACGATCAACAAGGTGAAAAAGACTTCTTCACAGCTTTTGCATGAAAACGGTCACGAGGCTTCTGCCGAGGAGATAGCCGAAAGACTCGAAATGCCCGTTGACAGAGTAAGAGAGATAATAAGAGTTGCACAGGAGCCTGTATCGCTTGAAACACCTATCGGTGAAGAAGAAGATTCTCATTTGGGAGATTTTATTCCCGATGAGGACGCTCCCGCACCTGCCGACGCAGCAAGTCATACCTTGCTTAAAGAGCAGCTCAACGAGGTGCTTGCAACGCTCACTCCGAGAGAAGAAAAGGTATTGCGTCTTAGATTCGGTCTTGATGACGGACGTTCGAGAACTCTTGAAGAAGTTGGCAGAGAGTTTGCAGTAACAAGAGAGCGTATAAGACAGATAGAGGCAAAAGCACTAAGAAAGCTCAGACATCCGAGCAGAAGCAAAAAGCTTAAAGATTTTCTTGAATAATACAGCTTATGCAGCATATCGGGGGCATACCGCACAAAGCCGTAAGGCGGTCTTTGTGATGTGCAGCCCCGGGTATGTCTTTTCGGCATACCCTTTTTGGAGGTTAATATGATAACGTATGAACAAGTATCAGCTATGCTCAGCGATATTATGGACGATGTACCGCCGGAATTGTTTGAGGGCTTAACAGGCGGTGTAATACTATCGGAGAATGTAAAGCTGCACCCTGACAGCAAGCCTTATAAGCCGCTGTATATCATGGGCGAGTACCGCAGAGATATGCTCGGCAGATCAATAGTAATATATTACGGCTCTTTTAATGTTGTATACGGGGCTTCCGATCTTGATACATTCAAAAAGAAGCTGAAGCATACATTTTCTCATGAGCTGCGTCATCATCTCGAAATGCTTTCGGGCGTTAAGGATCTTGAAAAATATGACGCTCAAAAGCTCGGTATGTATAATTCCGGAATAGATATTGCAGGCTTTAATGAGCCGCCTATCTGAGGCAATACCGCTAATGCCCGTTTAACGGCTTTGCCTTGATTTTTTTCATTATTGTTGTAATTTTCGGCTTGAATTCTTAACTTTTGTTATTATTCGCTGTATTTTGATTTTTTCTTGTAACTTCATTGAAATAATATTGACATTTTTTGTGGATTGTATTATCATTAGTATGTATAAAGAAAAGTGTAAACACAATATCTGTATCGGGTAATGATCGTAAGTTTGAGAGTATGAGATTTATTTTATGGATATCAGCAGTTAGTACCTTTATTCGGCTGAGGTATGACAGCATGGGGTTGCTGTCATTTTTCGTTGTGTTTTTGGGAAAAATGTTTTCGGGAAAGAAAAGGGTACAGATATTATGTGGAAAATCAAGATAAAAGAAAATAACAGGAGTGTGGGTAATGGATAAGTACGTTATTAACGGTGGCAAAAAGCTGTTTGGCGAAGTAAACATTAGCGGCGCCAAGAATGCGGCAGTAGCCATCATACCGGCAGTTGTTTTGTGTGATGTACCATGTAAGCTTCGTAATTTGCCGAATATCAGAGATGTATCGGTTATTTTGAGTATTCTGGAGAATATGGGCGCAAAGGTTGACAGAGATCCTACCGATCCGTCGGCAGTAACGATAGATCCGAGAGGTATCACAAGCTATAAGGTAAGCTGTGATGATCTCGTTGCAAAAATGAGAGCGTCATATTATTTGCTGGGCGCACTTCTGGGTAAGTTCGGAAAAGCAGATGTACCGCCGCCGGGAGGCTGTAAGTTCTGTAAGCGTCCGATAGATCTTCATATCAGAGCATTCGAGGCGCTTGGAGCTGAGTATAAGGATATTGACGATCATATCGTACTTGAATCAGACGGACTCAAGGGTACGGAGATCAATTTTGATCCCGTTTCGGTAGGCGCTACGATCAACGCTATTCTTGCTGCCGTAAAAGCAGAAGGAAAAACCATTATTACATCAGCGGCAAAAGAACCGCATATTGTTGATCTGGCAAACTTCCTCAATTATATGGGCGCAAACATAAAAAAAGCAGGCACAGACGAAATCAAGATCACAGGTGTAAAGGAGCTCAGAGGCCCGTCGGACGATTCCGGCGAGGAGATATCCTATACGATCATACCCGATCAGATAGAAGCCGGAACGTATATGGCAGCCGTTGCCGCAGCAGGCGGAGAAATTACAATAAACAATGTTACAGCGCAGCATTTAAGATCAATTATGAAAGTGATAACTGAAACCGGTGCAAAGGTCACTGTAATATCTGATCCGAACAGAGAGTATGAAACGGTCACCGTTGCAAGACGAGGCGATCTTCGAGGCTGTAAGAATCAGGTAATAACAAGTCCGCACCCAGGCTTTCCGACAGATATGCAGCCGCCTATAACCGCTTTGCTTGCAGCCGCAAACAGTACAAGTACGGTTGTAGAAGCTGTGTGGGCAAATAGATTTTCGTATGTACCGGAGCTCAGAAAGCTTGGCGCAGAAATCGACGAGAACAAAAGCTCGCTTACAATTCATCCCGTTGCCGGTGGTCTTAAAGGCGGCACAAGGAAAAAGCCCGTAAGCGTACGTGCGCTTGATCTTCGTGCAGGCGCTGCAATGGTTATTGCAGGTCTTGCAGCAGAGGGTATAACAGAGGTTGAAGACGCAAAATATGTTAAGCGCGGCTATGAAGATATTGTCGGGAAGCTTACAGCTTTAGGCGCAGATATCAGAATGGTAACTTATAAAGAGATCACAGACGATTCTGATGAATGATCGTACTGTTTTGTATTGTTAATAAGAAATATACCGAGAGCCTGTTCGGTAATTAGAGGTGCCCTATACTTACAGGCTCTCTTTTGGTGTGATATAAGGTGATTTTATGGCAAAATTAGTGCCTTTGTTCAGCGGCAGTCAAGGCAACAGCTATTATCTGGGCTGCGGCGGTCAGGGTATACTTATAGATGTGGGACGCTCTGCAAAGCAGACGATACAGGCTTTGAACAGCAATAACATTGATGTATCTTCGATAAAGGCTATATTTGTTACGCATGAGCACAGCGATCACGTTAAAGGTGTGAGAGTGTTTGCAAACAAGTTTAAGCTGCCTGTTTATTCAACGCAGGGCACCTATTACGAAATGCTGAGTGAAAAGTACATAGATGAGAAAACCGACTGCCGTATTATCGGAAGTGAAGGCGTTGATCTCGACGGTATGCATATAGACGCTTTCTCTATATCTCACGACTGCGCAGAGGGCTGCGGGTACCGTGTAGATATGGGTGCTTCCTGCTTTGCTCTTGCAACCGATCTGGGGTATATCTCGTCGGGAGTACAAAACGCATTGAAGGGCTGTGACGCTGTTGTAATAGAGTCTAATCATGATGTGAATATGCTCCAGCTCGGTCCGTACCCGTATGTACTAAAGCGGAGAATACTCTCACCGAAAGGGCATATATCAAATGCAGACTGCGCAGCGCTTTTGCCTTCGCTTGTGAAGTCGGGTACAAAAAGATTTCTGCTGGCGCACTTGAGCAAAGAAAACAATATGCCTGAAATAGCTTACAGAGAGTCGTTAAACGAGCTTACAGCTATGGGTATGAGTGAGAACGTTGACTTTACTCTTGATGTTGCGCCTGTTGTTACAAACGGAAAGCCGATAATTTTTTGAGGTATGATAATATGCTTAGAGTGAGTATAGTGTGTGTAGGAAAGCTTAAAGAAAAGTATCTTAAAGACGCAGTTTCGGAGTACGAAAAAAGACTTCGTTCTTTCTGCAAATTTGAGATCGCAGAGGTTGACGAGGAAAGATCGGCTGATAATCCGAACGCAGCGCAGATCGAAAATATAATCGAATGTGAGGGTAAGAGAATTCTTGCAAAGCTTGACAAAAGCACGCATGTTATAGCTATGTGCATTGAGGGCAAACAGAAATCGAGCGAGGGACTTGCACAGTACCTTGAAAATGTGGCTGTCGGCGGAGTAAGCAGCGTGGCATTTGTCATAGGGGGCAGCTTCGGACTTTCAAAGGAAGTTAAAAAGAGAGCAGATCTTAAGCTTTCAATGTCTGAGATGACATTCCCGCACCAATTGGCAAGGGTTATGCTGTGCGAACAGATATACAGGGCATTTTCGATAAATGCGGGTACAAAATATCACAAATAATTTTTTTGAAAAAAGTGTTGACATTTGTTCTTAGTTGTGCTATTATAATATAGCTGATTGAAAACAAATAAATATGCGAGTGTGCTGGAACTGGCAGACAGGCACGTTTGAGGGGCGTGTGTTGCATGACGTACGGGTTCAAGTCCCGTCACTCGCACCAGATCGGGTATTCAAACGGATACCCGTTTTTTTTTATACTATTAAAATCGGAGTGATATTAATGACAAGAGGAGATAAAGCAAAAAACTATTTTTCAAACGGCTATAACTGCGCTCAGTCGGTAGCACTTGCGTTTTGCGACGTTACAGGCTTTGACGAGAAAACAACCGCTATGCTTTCAAATGCTTTCGGAGGCGGTATGGGCGGTATGCGTGAGGTGTGCGGTACTGTCAGCGGCGCCTTGTTTGTGCTTAGCTGCGTGTATAGTCATGATCCTAAAGATCCTGCCGCAAGACGTATGCTCTACGCACGTGTGCAGGAGCTGGGCAAACAATTTGAACAGGATAACGGAAGTATTGTCTGCCGTGAGCTTCTTGGTATGACCGAGCTTGGCAGCAGCAAGGGTAAACCTTTTCAAAGACCTGCCGGTTTTAAAAAGCGTGCTTGCCCTGAATTGGTAAAATATACCGCCAATTTGCTTGAAAATTATCTTGATAAGCATAAAAATTAATCTTTTTACTAAATTTACAAAATTTTAATATAGAAATTTGAATTTACTATTGACTTTTATTTCCTTTATAATGTAATATAGTATTAGTGAATATATTGTCTGCTGTGCGGTAAATTCTATTTTGTTTAAAATGCCGTGTTTCAGAGAAATACGGTGTTTTTTGTATTTTTTATCGCTTGATTTTTTTGTTTTTCTGATAGCAGTTGTATTTGCTACACAAATGTGGTATAATATTGTTAATGGTTATTGTCTTGTCTGTAACACAGATAAATATATTCAGACGATAAACACCGTAATAAATCACCAATTATACACCAATACAAAAGAAAAGAGGGTTTTTTATGTCAAATACCGTTGATACCCGTTCTGAGCTTGATCTGTTCCTTACAGGTGAATCTACCCATGCTTATAAATTTATGGGTTCTCATTTTACTAAAGTAGGCGACAGAACAGGCGTTGTTTTCAGAGTTTGGGCTCCTAATGCAAAGAGCGTATCTGTTGTGGGCGATTTCAACAACTGGGACCAGAACGCAAACCATATGTACAGACTGCTTAATTCAAGCGTTTGGGAAACTTTTATTGATAATCTTTCACAGTATGATAACTACAAATATTGTATTGAGTCGCCTTGGGGAGATAAAAACCTAAAGACAGATCCGTATTCGTTCCATTGTCAGGTACGCCCGGAGAATGCTTCAAAAATTTATGATATCGAGGGCTATGAGTGGAACGACAGCGAGTGGTATGAGTATAAAAAGACTCATCCGCACAGAAGCGCACCTATAAATATCTACGAGATGAACGCAGGCTCATGGAGAAAGAATGAGGACGGTTCATTCTATTCATACAAGCAGCTTGCCGAAACACTTGTTCCATATATCAAAGATATGGGTTATACACACATTGAGTTTATGCCTCTAACAGAGTTCCCGTTTGACGGTTCTTGGGGTTATCAGGTAACAGGTTACTTTGCTGCAACTTCTCGTTACGGTACTCCTAAAGACTTGATGTATTTCGTTGACGAATGTCATAAAGCAGGTATCGGCATTATTATCGACTGGGTACCCGCACACTTCCCGAAGGACGGTCACGGTCTTGCACGCTTTGACGGTACAGGCTGTTATGAGTATGAGGACTGGAGAATCGGTGAGCATAAAGAGTGGGGAACATATATTTTTAACTACTCAAGATACGAGGTAAAGAGCTTCCTTATTTCTTCTGCTAACTTCTGGATAGAGGAATTCCATTTTGACGGTATCCGCGTAGACGCCGTTGCTTCTATGCTTTATCTCGACTATAACCGTAAGGACGGCGAGTGGCTGCCTAACCAGTACGGCGGCAGAGAAAATCTTGTTGCCGTTGAGTTTATTCAGAAGCTCAATACTACTATCCATACACTTCACCCCGAAGCACTTATGATCGCTGAGGAGAGTACAGCTTGGGCAAACGTTACCGGCTACCCAATAGAGGGTTATGGTCTTGGCTTTGACTACAAGTGGAACATGGGTTGGATGAATGATACACTTCGCTATATCGAAGAAGATCCGCTGTGGAGAAACTGGCACCAGAACGAGCTTACATTCAGCTTGGTTTATGCATTCTCAGAGTCGTTTATTCTGCCTATATCTCATGATGAGGTCGTATACGGTAAGGGTTCGCTCCTTAACAAGATGCCCGGCTACTATGATATGAAGTTCCAGGGTATGAGAGGATTTTTGGGTTATATGCTCTCTCACCCCGGTAAGAAGCTTTTGTTCATGGGCAGCGATATTGGTCAGTTTGACGAGTGGAACGCTAACGAGCAGCTTCAATGGAATCTTTTAGATTACGAAAAGCACCAGCAGCTTAATCACTATATCGCAACGGTAAACAAGTTCTATCGTGATGTACCCGCAATGCACGAGAACGACTACGACTGGAACGGCTTCCGCTGGATCGCTCTTGACGACTGCTCACGGAGTATTATAGTATACCGCAGAATCGCTCTTGACAGCAGCGAGGTTATCGTAATCTGTAACTTCCAGCCTGTTACAAGAGAGAATTATAGAGTCGGTGTTCCGAAGTATGGTATTTATGAAGAAGCGCTCAACTCCGAAAGCACAGAGTTCGGCGGCTGCGGAATCGTAAACAGCGGTGATATCTACGCTGATGATATTCCCGATCATGATCTTGATTATTCTATCACACTTACACTTCCGCCGCTTGGTGTACTCTACCTCACATTGAAAGAGGAGCTTCCTGTTCCTGAAAAGCCTGCTCCGGTAGAAGAAACAACCGAGGAAACTGCTGAGGCAACAGAAGAAGCACCTGCTGCTGAGGAAGCAAAGGCAGAAGAAGCACCTGCTGCCGAGGAAGCAAAGGCAGAAGAAGCACCTGCTGCCGAGGAAGCTAAGACAGAAGAAGCACCTGCTGCCGAGGAAGCTAAGACAGAAGAAGCGCCTGCTGCCGAGGAAGAAAAGGCAGACGAGCCGAAAAAAGCAAAGAAAAAATCAACTGCAAAAAAAGATAAGAAGAAGTAATAATATATACTAAAACACAATAAAGGTACTTTCGGAAACGGAAGTACCTTATTTTATGAATTGATGATAATACGATCTGAATAAGACTGATAACAAATGAAAAAAGCACGCTTTTTTCAAAACGTGCTTTTTCATATAAAGTTTTAAAGAAAAGAAAAGAAATGTGTAAAACTCTGATTTAATAGTGCAGTATGCGAAACTGCATTTTCATATACCGTATTTCTAAAACAATATAATAATATCATAGTTTTTAAAAATTGTCAATAATGATTATATAAAAATAATAATTTTTAGCCATATCACAATTGTTATTAAGGCAGTTTGTAGTAATTATACAAAACGTTTATTAAAATACAACAAAAAATACATTAATTGTTTATTGAAAATGCTAAACATAAAAGATTCAAACAAATTTTAAAAAACACTTGACATATAGATAAGATTATGATACAATAGTTAAGCAATCGAAAAAAACGATCGAGTTGGTGTTGAGTACGCTGAGGGTACACCTGTTCCCATTCCGAACACAGAAGTTAAGCTCGGTGGTGCCGAAAATACTTGGGTGGCGACGCCCCGGAAAGATAGGGAGATGCCAACATTTAAAGCAGATGAGTTTCATCTGCTTTTTTATTTTTCATATACTATTTTTAGAGATGCCCTTTATTCAAAAAAACTCCTGCCCTTTTGATCGGACAGGAGTTTTTATTATATTGAAGGAATGATGAGTTATTATTCAACAGGAGTTAAATTCCAGATGTTTTCTGCATACTCTTTTATAGCTCTGTCTGCGGCGAATATACCGGAATTTGCAATGTTGGTGAGCGATACCTTGTTCCATTGTTCCGGACTTCTGTAAAGTGCAGATGCTCTCGATTGTGCTGCTGCATAATCTGCAAAATCAGCAAGTACCATATACGGATCCTGCTCAAGCAGGTTCTTTGCAATATGATTGAATCTTGTACCGTTGAGCTCGTCAATAGCTCTCTTGATGATAGGATTGTTTGTATAATAGTCCATCGGGTTGTAACCATTTGCTTTAAGCTTAACAACTTCGGGAGTAGTCATACCAAACAAGAACATATTAGCGTCGCCAACTGCGTCGTGAATCTCAACGTTTGCGCCGTCAAGCGTTCCGAGGGTAAGTGCGCCGTTTATCATAAATTTCATGTTGCCTGTGCCGGATGCCTCTGTGCCTGCAAGTGAGATCTGTTCGCTTATCTCTGAAGCGGGCATAAGCTTTTCGGCAACGGTTACACGGTAGTCTTCAAGATATATGACCTTTAACTTATCAGATACTCTTGCGTCGTTGTTTATCTTGTCTGCCATATTTACAATAAACTGTATGATCTGCTTAGCAAAGTAATAACCGGGAGCAGCCTTTGCACCGAAAATAAATGTCTTGGGGGTAAAGTCTGCGTTTGGATTATCACGGAGATACTGCCATGTTGTAAGAATATGCAAAGCGTTAAGAAGCTGTCTTTTGTACTCGTGCAGACGCTTAACTTGTACGTCAAAAATCGAGTTCGGATCAACAACTATGCCGTTAGTCTGTCTGATAAAGTCAGCCATAGCGACCTTGTTGTTATACTTGATCTGAGCAAGTCTGTCGAGTACGATGTTATCGTCTGTATACTGCATAAGCTTTTTAAGCTCTGATGCGTCGGCACGGAAACCGTCACCAATAAGCTCACGGATAAGTGCGGCAAGCTGCGGGTTGGATTGATTGAGCCAACGTCTGTGAGCTATGCCGTTTGTAACGTTTGTAAACTTTTCGGGTGTTACCCTGTAATAATCGTTGAATACTGTATCTTTAAGTATCTGACTGTGCAGACCTGATACACCATTTACCTTATAGCTTGCCATTACAGCAAGATTAGCCATTTTAACTACACCGTCGTTAAGAATAGCCATTCTGCCTACCTGATAGCCGTCTATGCCTTTAGCGTGAAGCGACTCACAGTAGCGGCGGTTAAGCTCTTGTACGATCTGATATATTCTCGGCAGCTTAGCCCTGAACATATCCTCGCCCCAACATTCGAGGGCTTCTCTCATTACAGTGTGGTTTGTATAAGCGATCGTTTGTGAAACGATGTTCCATGCCTCGTCCCAGCCGTAGCCGTAATCGTCCATAATAATACGCATAAGCTCAGGTACTGCAAGTACAGGGTGAGTATCGTTTAAGTGGAGAGTTACATGCTCGGCAAGATTTTCAAGTGTGCCGTTGTTCATGAAGTGACGGCGGAGAATATCTTGAATAGTTGCCGAAACAAGGAAATACTGCTGATTAAGCCTCAGGCTTTTGCCTTCTGCGTGATTGTCGCCGGGATAAAGGATCTGTGTAATACTCGAAGCCATAGCCTTTTGCTCCATAGCACGCATATACTGACCGTCATTGAACAGCTCCATATTAATGCTCTGAGCCTTTGCAGCCCAAAGTCTGAGTCGGCTAATGCCCTTGCCGTCGTTGCCCGATACATACATGTCATAGGGTACGGCGATAACGGTATCTGCATTTACAATGTTTATTGTACACTTGCCGTCGCCCCAGCTTTCTTCAACAGTGCCGTTGAATTTTACCTCAATGCCTTTATCGGGGTGCTGCTGAAGCCATACGCTTCCGCCGGGCAGCCAGTTATCGGGCAATTCAATCTGCCAGCCGTCAACAAGCTTTTGCTTGAAAATGCCCATTTCATAGCGGAGAGAATATCCCATTGAGGGGTATCCCTGCGAAGCAAGACCGTCAAGGAAACACGCTGCAAGACGTCCAAGACCGCCGTTGCCTAAGCCTGCGTCGGGCTCCTGTTCGTATACCTTTTCGAGATCGGAGCCTAAGCCTTTTAGTGCGTCGCCTATGGTTTGTTCAAGATTGAGGTTGCAGATGTTGTTTTTGAGCGATCTGCCGAGCAAAAACTCCATGCAAAGATAATACACGGTTTTCTTGTTCTGCGCAACTGTTTTGTCGGTAAATTCCTTGAAGCCCATGCTCATAAGATCTCGCAATACCAAAGCGGTTGCCTTGTAAAAATGCTCGTCTGTTGCATCTTTTATAGCAACGCCCATGTTATGCGAGAGCTTTGCGGTAATAAGCTCTTTTGCTTTTTCTACAGTAAGTTCGTAATTCATGCTTGTACCTCCATTTAAAATAGTAAAAATAATTATACTACATTTATTTTAGAAATTCAACTGTATTTTGTTATATTTATATAAATTTTATGATTGTTTAAGTTTTTGTTGGTATAATAATTCAAATATATATTATCAATACCGGAAAAATTGCATACTAAATCAATAGATATTATAAATTTTAAAAATAATAAAATAACTATTGTTTACTTTCGGCTTAAATGGTATAATAGTAGAGAATATATAAGAATATGCTGATCAGATCCGCTGTTTATACTTTGCCGTCAGTATTTCAGACTAATTGTTTGCAAAGTCCTCAGGCGTGGTTTGATCGGTGGTTACTAAGTGAATAAGGAGTGTTCTCATTGAATATACAGCAAATACAGCAGGAGATCATGCGTTTGAAAAAGGAAAAGGATATTTGTATTCTTGCCCACAGCTATCAGACAAGAGATATAACAGAAATTGCCGACTTTACCGGAGATTCTTTTCAGTTAAGCGTAAAAGCCTCGCAAACTGACGCTAAAACGGTTATTATGTGCGGCGTTCGCTTTATGGCTGAAACGGTAAAGCTTTTATCTCCTGAGAAAACAGTTTATCTTGCAAATCCTATTGCAGGCTGTCCTATGGCTGAGCAAATGGATAAAGAGCTTATTTCAGCCGTTAAAGAGCAGTATCCCGATTATACGGTAGTGGCATATATCAACACTACAACGGCGCTTAAAACGATTTGCGACGTATGCGTAACTTCGTCGTCTGCCGTTAAGATCGTTAAAAATATCGAGAATAAGAACATCTTATTTATACCCGACTGCAATTTAGGCAGCTATGTTGCAAAGCAGGTTCCTGAAAAGAACATAAAGCTTTTAAACGGCGGTTGTCCTATTCATGCAAGAGTAACCGCAAAGGACGTTGAAACAGCTAAAGCGCTTCATCCGAACGCTCTTTTATTGGTACACCCTGAATGTGTGCCTGCCGTAACTTCACAGGCTGATTACGTGGGATCTACTTCCGGTATTATGGAGTTTGCGAAAAATTCCGATCATAAGGAGTTTATTATCGGTACAGAAACTGCAATTGCAGCACATCTGGCTTTTGAATGTCCCGACAAGCGTTTCTATCCTCTTACAAAGGAGCTGATCTGCCCGAATATGAAAGCCACTACTCTTATTGATGTTTACAATACGGTATGCGGCACAGCCGGCGAGGAGATCACTCTCGACGAAGAAACAATGAAAAAAGCCCGTGTATGCATAGATAAAATGATCGAGTTGGGATAATATGAATAACAGAGCTTTAATTGCTATGAGCGGCGGTGTGGATTCGAGCGTTTCGGCATATCTGATGATACAAAAGGGTTACGAGTGTATCGGTGCGACAATGAAATTGTTCACAAACGAATGTGTTGACGCAAGAGATAATTCGTGCTGTTCTCTCGACGATACCGAGGACGCAAGAAGTGTTGCGTATAAGCTTGGTATGAAGTATTATCTGTTCAACTTTTCAGACGGCTTTAAGGAAAATGTTATCGACAGATTTGTAAATGCTTATCAGCGCTGCGAAACTCCTAACCCGTGTATAGACTGCAACAGGTATATGAAGTTTGATAAGCTCTTTTTAAGGGCTAAAGAATTAAACTGCGATCATATTGTAACGGGACATTATGCGCAAATCGAGTATGATAATGCAAAAAACAGATATTTGCTGAAAAAAGCAGCAGATCCCGCAAAAGATCAAAGCTATGTGCTTTATTCTCTTACGCAGGAGCAGCTTGAACATACCATATTCCCGTTAGGCGGCATAAGTAAACCGGAGGTCAGAAAAATTGCCGAGGAAAACGGTTTTGTAAACGCAAAAAAGCATGACAGTCAGGATATTTGTTTTGTACAGAACGGTAAGTACTTTGAGTTTATAGAAAGCTATACGGGCTTGACCTTTCCTGAGGGCGATTTTGTAGATAAAAACGGCAGAGTGCTTGGTAAACATAAGGGTATAATAAGATATACCATAGGTCAGAGAAAGGGTTTAGGTCTGGCTCTCGATCACCCTATGTACGTAGTTAAGCTTGATATACAAAACAACCGTGTGATCTTAGGTGAAAACGAAGATCTGTTTTCAAAAAGTGTTACCGCAAGATCAATAAATCTGATATCCGTACCCGATATGTATACTCCTATGAGAGTAAAAGCAAAGGTTCGTTACAGACAGGCTGAACAGTGGGCGACGGCTGTGCAGACAGACAGCGATACTTTACAGATAGAATTCGACGAGCCGCAAAGAGCAGTAACGGCAGGTCAGGCTGTTGTTTTGTATGACGGAGATATTGTTGTCGGAGGGGGAACTATAACTCTATGAAGATATTAGTAGTATCTGATTCTCACGATAATACAGCTGCACTTGAGAGAATAATCAAAAGTCAGACAAAAGCCGAAGTCGTCTTGTTTTTGGGCGACGGTATAAGTGACCTTGATCATGTAAAATATAAATATCCGCAGAAGATGTTTATTTCCGTCAGAGGGAATAATGATTGGTCATGCGACAGCCCGATGAATGAGATCCGCGAGATAGAGGGCAAAAGGATATTCATGACTCACGGTCACAGGTACAATGTGAAGTATGGACTTGATACTATTGCGCAGATAGGAAAATGCAATTCCGCAGATATTGTGCTGTACGGTCACACACACGAGCAGAAATACGTTTTTTATCAAGGTATGCATATTATGTGCCCCGGCGCTGTAATGAATTATCCCGGTGAATACGGAGTTATTGATATACAAAAAGGTCAGGTGCTTATTAATACCGCAGTATATAAAAGTGGGTTACGATAAAGCAGAGGAGTCACCGCAAAAATAAGAAGGGACTGAAAAATATGAGCTTTTCTGAAATTTTAAGCGGCAGCGAGGTAGGAAAACAGCTTGACTCAATGACAAAAAATGAGCGTTTGCCTCATGCTGTCGTGCTTGAAAGCAGAGATAAGACGCTTGCTCAAAAAACTGCCGGTGAGATATCAAAGGTATTTTTCTGTTCCGGTCAGAATAAGCCCTGCGGAAAATGTCTTGGCTGTATGAAAGCCGAAAAGGGCATACACCCTGATCTGTACCGTGTAGATATAACAGACGGCAAACAGTCCGTAGGAGTCGGGGAGATACGTTCAATGATAAGCGACTGCTATATCAAACCGAACGAGGCTGTAAACAAGGTCTATTTCATAAGCGAACGTATGACGGCAGAGGCTCAGAACGCCTTGTTGAAAATACTCGAAGAACCGCCGCAAAATGTCAAGTTTGTTATAATAACGGAATCATCAACCCTCTTGCTGCAAACTGTACGTTCAAGATGTACGCTTTTTAAGCTGGGTGATGTCAGCAGTACAAACGAAAACGAGCTAAACGAAAAAGCGTTTGACGCTGCCAAAGAAATAGCTTGCGCTATTCCTGATAATATGGAGCTTCCGCTTATGCTTGCAGTAACAAAATTATCAAAAGATAAAGCGCTGACGCAGCGTACACTTGAAAAGCTGAGCGAGATAATCTGCGAATCAATAGAGGAAAAGTATATGCCGACAGGTACAAGACCACAGTATATACAGGATATTGCACGCAGTCTGCGGCGGCGTTCTCTGCTTAGCCTTATGGACGTTGTGCTTAAAGCTCAGACTATGCTTTCGCAAAACTGCAATATGAATTTGCTTACTACTTGGCTTTGCGCTAATATAAGACAGAGCCGTCATAATAAAGGAGGATATAATGGCTGAGGTTATCGGAGTCAGATTTAAAGACGTGGGAAAGGTTTATTATTTTGATCCCATGGGAAATCAGCTCAATGTCGGAGATAAGGTTATTGTAGAAACGACAAGGGGCGTTGAGTGCGGCACTGTCGCTTTGCAGAATAAAGAGGTCAGCGACAGCAATATTGTTCACCCACTCAAGCAGATAATAAGAATAGCAGGGCAGGAGGATATTGCTCAGCTTAACGAAAACAAGAAAAAAGAAAAGAAGGCTTTTTTTATCTGCCAAAAGAAAATTGCAGAATTAGGTCTTGTTATGAAGCTTGTTGACGTTGAGTATACCTTTGACAATAAGAAAATTATATTTTCCTTTACCTCTGAAGGACGTGTAGATTTCCGTGCGCTTGTCAAAGAATTGGCTGCTATATTCAAAACAAGAATCGAACTGCGTCAGATTGGCGCAAGAGATGAGGCTAAAAAGTTCGGCGGACTCGGCGTTTGCGGCAGACCTCTTTGCTGTAATACGTATCTGGGCGAATTTCAGCCTGTTTCTATAAAAATGGCTAAAGAGCAGGGCTTGTCGCTCAATTCTCTTAAAATATCAGGCAACTGCGGCAGACTCATGTGCTGCCTTAAATATGAACAAGAGGCTTATGCAGATCTTCTCAAATCGCTGCCAAAGGTCGGCGCTATTGTGAATACGCCTAACGGTGAGGGTAAGGTCGTAGAGGCTAATCCGCTTACAAGGGTGCTTAAAGTTTCGCTTAAAAAGTCACCTGAAGCAGCGCCTGCAACCTATAAGTGCAGCGAGGTCAAGCTGATAAAGGACGCTAAGATCAAGGTGGATAAAAAAGAATTGGAAGAATTAAAGGATTTAGAGTAAAGATAAGTCTGAATACTGAATATCATTTTTTTATGGTGTGAGATATACCTCTATTCAGCTCTATTGTAAACAAATTGTGAACAGTGGAGTTTTGACTCATTTTTCATTGAATTTTGAGTGCTTTTGTGTTAGAATATATACGGTAATATACAAAGGCAAGGAGGTGTAATTATGGCATATAAAATAAGTGATGAGTGTATCGCTTGCGGCGCTTGTGCAGCAGCTTGCCCTGTTGAGGCTATCACAGAGGGCGACGGTAAGTATGTAATCGACGCTGATACCTGCATTTCTTGCGGCAGTTGTGCAGATACATGCCCTGTTGGTGCTCCCGCAGAAGAGTAATTTTTTTCGATACAAAGTATTAAAAGACTCGCTTTACGGCGAGTCTTTTTTGTTGTTTAGATTTGAGGTATACTATGTTAAAATCCGGAGAGCATTTTGAACCGCTGGGCAGCGGAATTGAGGTTATTGTATCAAGAGAAAATCATTTTTCGACAGATACCATTTTACTTGCAGATTTTGCCGCCCCCAAAAAACATGAAAACGTAATAGAGTTAGGCACGGGGTGCGGTACTATAAGTCTTTTGTGGTGCAGAAATACACCGCCCCGACATATTACCGCAGTTGATATACAAGAACAAGCAGCCGATATGCTGCGCAGAAGTACGGCGCACAATAAGCTTGACGAGTACATAACAGTCATTAACAAAGACTTAAACGACTTGAAGGGTGAAGTGGTTTTCGGTTCGTTTGATATGTGCGCAATGAATCCGCCGTATAAAATTGGCGGCGGCGGTATTGTAAACCCTGAGTCGGCAAAACAAATTGCACGTCACGAAACCATGTGTACGCTTGACGATATTACAAAAACAGCGGCAAAGCTTTTGCGCTTTGGCGGAAGATTTTGTATTTGCCAAAGACCTGAACGCCTTGCAGATGTATTAATGTCAATGAGAAACGCAGGCATTGAGCCTAAAAAGATGCGTCTTGTGCAGCAGAGAAAAAGCAAAGCTCCAAAGCTGTTTCTTGCAGAGGGGCGCAGGGGCGGCAGCAGCGGCGGTATGGTCGTTATGCCCACACTGTTTATTGAAAACGATAACGGCAGCCTTTCAGAAGAAATGACAGCTATTTACGGAGATTATAAGGAGAACTATTTATGAGTGGTATTTTATATGTTGTGGGTACGCCTATCGGCAATCTGGGCGATATGTCGCAAAGAGCTATAAATACTCTTGACGAGGTCGATTTTATAGCGGCAGAGGATACAAGAGTTACTTTAAAGCTATTAAACCACTTTAATATAAAAAAGCCTATGATAAGCTATTTTGAACATAACAAGCTTGAACGGGGAGAGATTATCTGTTCACGCATTGAAAGCGGCGAGAACTGCGCTATTGTTACAGACGCAGGTATGCCCTGTATATCAGATCCGGGCGAGCTGCTTGTCAAACAGTGCGCAGAAAGGGGAATAAAGACCGTGGTAATACCCGGTGCAAGTGCGGTTGTTTCTGCGTTGGCGATATCCGGATTACCCACGGGCAGATTCACCTTTGAGGGCTTTTTGAGTACATCAAAAAAGAGCAGAACAGAGCACCTTGAACAGCTTAAAAACGAAAAGCGTACTATGATATTTTACGAGGCTCCGCATAAGCTTGCCGCAACTCTTAAAGATATGTATAATACCTTTGGTGCAAGACGAATTTCTATCGTTCGTGAGCTTACTAAAATACATGAAGAAGTTATCAGAACCGATCTGCAAACGGCTGCGCAGGAGTACGCAGACGGTTCTTTGAAGGGTGAGATCGTTCTGGTGATAGAGGGTGCAGCAGACGAGGAAAACGAAAAAGAAATAACGCTTGAACAGGCAACGAAAATTGCTTTGGAGTATATGGAGCAGGGATTATCTGCCTCTGAGAGCGCTAAGCGCACCGCAAAAGAAACCGGATTTAAAAAGAATGAGATATATAAAACCTTGATCGATTAATATCGCATATTGTCATAAAGGACGGTGAACTGTTATGAGTGCAAATCTATCAAAAAACTTGAACGAACAGAAAAAGCAGACTGCCGAAAAAAAGCTTTTTACCGTAAAGCAAAAAATTGCAATAGGCTTTTTAGCGGCTTCTTCCATTGCATTTATTGTATTATTTGTTATATTCCCTGACAGCTTTTTTGCAATTTTAGCAGTATACTTTATTGCTGTGATGATATTCAACATCTTGTATAATTCCGGCTTTACCGCTGAAACGACTGTATTCTACGTTCTGTGCTGCGCTGTATCTTTTGTGGTGTATTTTGCGTTTTGCAGTGTTAAGCAGAATTCCTCAAATTTTGAGGCGAGCCTTTACGCAGAAACGTTCTTGCTTGTGTGGATAGGTTACAGTGAGCTTTATAATGTAAAAAAGTATAAGCATAATAAGCTGTACACTCAAACCGTTGAAGGTACTCTCATTGACTGCCACGAATACGAGGTAAACGACGGCGACGATATTGCCCCGCATACTACAACAATGTATCAAAGAATCTGGCAGTTTGAATTCAACAATAAGGTTTTTACCGAAAAGGGTACATCAGATACAGCGCCTAAGCTTTCAAAGGGTACAAAACAAAAGCTTATAATTAACCCTGCCGCTCCGTCTGATTTTTCCGATACAGGCAGCTTGTACGGGAAAAAGCAATTTATAAGAGCGTGGATAATAGGTCTTATTCCCCTTGCGATTGCTGTATTTATTATTCTTGATATGAAAGGTATTATCTGAAAGGAGCGTGTATTTTATGAATAATGGCAGCGATAATAAAATTATGAGAAGATCTGATAAGAAAAGACTTTCTAAAATTATGATGTTTATTAATGGTGCAATAATAATTGCCGCTTTTGTCACTCATCCAAAGTGGATAGTTCTATGCTTTGCTGAGATCATTGTTTTTAAGGGTGTATGTCAATATATAAGAAGTGATTATCCCTCTGTATCTGAGATAGTATTCTCAGTGATTTGGGGCGGTATTACTGCTTATCTGCATTTTTGTATGAAACGAAACGATCTGTTTGACGTTTATCTCATTGTAGTGGCTGTAATGATAATATTTGGTTTTGCAGGAACAAAAATTGCTTTTGTTTTAAACTATATTTCATTCAGAGATTCACGCAGACGCACTCTTAACGTTGACGCGCTTATTATAGATTATGACGAAACCACAGAAACATATTCAGACGCAGACGGCGGCGCTGCAACAGCAAAAGGATACAGGGCGTTGTATGAGTTTTCTGTTGACGGTATGACCTTTCAAAAGTACGGTAAGAAAAAAAGCTCGCTGCCGCCTAAGAGGGGCGAATACAAAAAGCTGCTTGTTAATCCGAAAGATCCCGATGATTTCGGTGAAACTATCAGGTATAATCCTGCTTTGGGAATAGGCTACTTTGTTTTAGGTATCGTGGTTTTGATTATCGGATATTTTGCGGCAGATTATGTGGCAGACTTTTTCAAAATAGATTTTCAGGAATTTCTGAAAATGCTCGTGTAGACGAGTATTTATGGTATGAGAGGAGATACTGAATTATATGGCGGTAAGAAAAAATAACAGCAGTATAGACATTATGCTTAGTTTTTTGTCTTTGATAAATCTTATAGCAGCGGCGTATATTGCATATCTAAACCCTGAATTTGCAGGTATCTGTATTGCTGAAGCAGTTGCGGTTACGGGAATTGTTTCTTTTTGTTCGAGCAGATATCGTTACGTTATAAGTCTGGTTTTTCACTTTATCTGGACCGGTATTGTTTTACTTAATTATAATAGTATCAAACAGACCGGTGGAAACGAATTTCTGATGTTTCTTGAATATATTATGCTGATTTCTATTATTATCGGAACAAGATTTGCAATCGTTAATAATTATATTGCTTTCAGATCTTCATTGAGAAGAACTCTAAAGACTGAGGCAGTAATTATTGATTACACAACTCATGAGAGTACGACTACTGACGGCAACGGAGTAGATCATACCACAACAGATTATACACCTCGTCTGAGATATGTGGTCAACGGTATGGAATACATAAATTTAAGCAACAGATCACAGTCATCTGCTCCGAGAATAGGCTCGTATGAAACGATTCATGTAAACCCGAAAGATCCCGATGATTTTGACGCTGACTCTAAAAGGTATAATGTGCTATCGTGCGCGGGCTATATCTTAGGGGGAATAGGTGTAATAATTATCGGACTTATTGCTACAATGTTTTTGGCGTCTATTCGCTATTCGGAACTTACCGACATTTTTACCGAAACTCCGATTCTTGGGTTTATCGGTAAAACAGGCGTAATAGAGAAGATACAGCAGTTTGCAGAGAGTCATAGTCAATAATGGTCAATTGTTTATCTTTCTGTAAAGTATCAGAAACGGAAATGAATTATTATCAGAAGCAGTATTTTGTTAATAAAAAATTCAAAAAAAACTGACAGCGTGTTGCATAATTCTCTTGCTTTTTTGTCTGAAAGATTATATAATATATTCAAAACAGTATTGTATATATACTACTGCCTTTTAACAGGAGAAGTTAAAAAAGGAGAATGCATATGAGTTTTGATGAGATTATTGCTAAACGTGAAAAAAAGGTTATTTATCGTGAAGGCGATTGTGCAGTAAAGGTTTTTGACAACGATTTTTCAAAAGCTGATATATTAAACGAGGCACTTAATACCGCAAGAATTGAAGAAACAAATCTTCATATTCCCGGCATACGTGCTATTAATATGGTAGACGGCAAATGGGCTATTTTTTCAGATTTTGTTGAGGGTAAGACATTAGCTCAGCTTATGGAGGAGAATCCAGACAAAGCAGACGAGTATTTAGAGATGTTTGTTGAACTCCACTTGATAGTACATGAGCAGGAAGCGCCGCTTCTCAATGGCTTGAGAATAAAAATGGCAAGAAAAATTGATGAAACCGATCTTAATGCAACTGTAAGGTATGAGCTTCACACAAGACTTGAATCTATGCCAAGACATTCCAAGGTATGTCACGGAGATTTTAACCCGTCTAACATAATTATCACATCTGACGGTACTCCGTATATACTCGACTGGTCACACGCATCAAAGGGCAACGCAGCCGCAGACGCAGCTATGACATACTTGCTGTTTAAGCTGAGTGGTGATGACGAAACAGCAGAAAAGTATATTAAGCTCTACTGCAAAAAGAGCGATACTGCACGCCAGTATATAAACAAGTGGCTGCCTATTGTTGCAGCAGCTCAAATGGTAAAGGGTAATCCTGAGGAGAAAGAGCTTCTGCACAGGTGGACAGATGTTGTTGACTATTCGTGATCTTGCTTGAAAATTGGTGTTCATTGATTAGGGGAATTAGTTTTGCGTGTATGCTTTCAAACGCAATAGAATAAGAGGTTTAGTATTTCCTGTTTCCGCAGTATTTGCGGACGTAGGTACATTTATTATACAATGGACACTGACATAAGGAATTGTCAAGAAGTAAGTTGTGCAAATTAGGCGAGCCTGAAAGTGCAAGTTATTTCTTGACGATTCCTAAAGACCTTGAATAAGCTGCTGCTTGCTCAAGGTCTTTTTTTGTTGTGTTTTGCCTGAAGGTCAACGAAAAACACCGCACAAAGAGAACCTTTGTGCGGTGAATAAAGCAATTCCTAAAATAAACAAACGCTGCACATTATTAATGTGTGATCACTCTGCTGTGGTTTGTGCCTCGGCTTGTTGCTCCTCCGGTTTAGCTGTAAGATCGTTGAGCTGAATAGAGCTGTAACGCTTCATTCCTGTACCTGCGGGAATAAGCTTACCGATAATAACATTTTCTTTAAGTCCGAGCAGCGGATCTCTCTTGCCCTTGATAGCTGCGTCTGTGAGTACACGAGGAGTCTCTTGGAACGACGCTGCCGAAAGGAAGGAGTCTGTTTCGATAGAAGCCTTTGTAATACCCATAAGGCGCTGTGTATACTCTGCCGGCTCTTTGCCCTCTGCTTCAAGCTGTTCGTTAGTTTCGATAACCTTGTTCTTATCCTCGGTTGTTTCCTGCAAGAACGGCGAGTCACCGGAGTTTTCGATCTTAACTCGCTTCATCATCTGGCGAATAATAACCTCAATGTGCTTGTCGTTGATCTTAACACCCTGTTGACGATAAGTCTTTTGTACTTCTTGAATAAGGTAGTTCTGTACTTCGTCTGCACCCAAGATACGAAGAATATCATGCGGGTTACTTGCGCCCTCGGTAAGTCTTGTACCCTTCTTGATGTTGTCGCCCTCGTTTACAATGATACGTGAGCCGTAGGGGATAGGATACTTCTTAAAGTCGCCGCTCATGTTGGATACCTTGATGTGAGTAATTTCGTTATCACCCTTCATCTCTTTTTCTCTTGTAACAGTACCGTCTATTTCAGCAAGAATTGCGGGACGCTTAGGCTTACGTGCTTCAAACAGTTCCTCTACACGGGGAAGACCTTGTGTGATATCCTCTTTAGAAGCAACACCGCCCGTATGGAACGTTCTCATTGTAAGCTGTGTACCGGGTTCACCGATAGACTGAGCAGCAATAATACCAACAGCCTCTCCGATAGGTACCGGCTGACCGTTTGCAAGGTTCGAGCCGTAGCACTTTTTACATACGCCCTTATGCGCACGGCAACCGATTACAGAACGAATGGTTATTTTTTCTGTGCCTGCTTCTACGATCTTCTTTGCGTCTGCACCTGTCATCATTACATCTTTTGATACAAGCACCTCGCCTGTTTCCTTGTCTATGAAATCATCGAGAAGAAAACGTCCGATAAGTCTTTCTTCAAGAGATTCGATAAGCTTTTTATTGTCTGATGCTTCGTTGATAATATCGTAAATATCGAATATTTCAAGTCCTCTGTCGGTGTGGCAGTCCTCCTCGTAAATGATTACCTCCTGAGAAACGTCAACAAGTCGTCTTGTAAGATAACCTGAGTCGGCTGTACGAAGCGCCGTATCTGCCAAGCCCTTTCGAGCACCGCGAGAAGAAATAAAGTATTCCAAAATGTTAAGTCCTTCACGATAGTTTGCACGAATAGGAATTTCAATTGTTTTACCTGATGTGTTAGCGATAAGTCCGCGCATACCTGCAAGCTGACGAATCTGGCTGATACTACCACGGGCACCGGAGTCTGCCATCATGTAGATCGGGTTATAGCGGTCAAGGTTATCCTGCAAAGCTTCTGTAACCTCGTTTGTTGTATCTTCCCAGATCTTTACTACACGAGCATATCTTTCGTTGTTTGACAAAAGACCGTAGTCATAAAGGTTAAAGATCTCGTCAACCTCTTTTTCAGCCTTTTTGATAAGTGACTTTTTCTGCGGCGGAATTGTAGCGTCACATACAGCAACGGTAATTGCGCCCTTTGTTGAATATTTATAACCCTGTGCTTTTATAGCGTCAAGCACAACAGATGTTTCTTGTGTGCCGTGTTTTTCAAGACACTTGCTTATGATTTGACCTAAGGAGCCTTTCTTTGCAAGGAAGTCAACCTCAAGCTTGAATTTGTTTTCTTCGATACTTCTGTCAACAAAGCCAAGATCCTGCGGGATAGGTCTGTTGAAGATGATCTTTCCTACTGTGGTGTCGATAATACCCGACTTCATTTCGCCGTCGATCTCAAGCTCACGGCGTACCTTTATCTTTGAGTGAAGTGTAATAACGCCTGTTTCGTAAGCCATAATAGCTTCGTCAAAGTTTCTGAATACCTTGCCTTCGCCCGGTTCGCCGTCTTTGTCGAGTGTGAGGTAGTATGAACCGAGGATCATATCCTGCGTAGGTACTGCAACAGGCTTACCGTCAGAGGGTTTAAGCAGGTTGTTTGAAGCAAGCATAAGGAAACGAGCCTCAGCCTGTGCCTCTGCGGAAAGCGGTACGTGTACAGCCATCTGGTCGCCGTCAAAGTCTGCGTTAAATGCGGTACAAACAAGCGGGTGAAGCTTAATTGCACGTCCTTCAACGAGTACGGGTTCAAATGCCTGAATACCCAAGCGGTGAAGTGTAGGAGCACGGTTGAGCATTACAGGGTGACCTTTGATAACAACTTCGAGAGCGTCCCATACTTCGGGGAAAGAGTGTTCAACTGCTTTTCTTGCAGCTTTGATGTTCTGAGCCTTCTTTGTTTCGCAAAGACGCTTCATAACAAAGGGCTTGAACAGCTCAAGCGCCATTTCTTTTGGAAGTCCGCACTGATACATTTTAAGCTCAGGACCTACAACGATAACTGAACGTCCGGAATAGTCAACACGTTTACCGAGAAGGTTCTGACGGAAACGTCCCTGCTTACCTTTAAGCATATGTGTGAGTGATTTAAGATCTCTGTTGTTTGCTGTTGTAACAGGCTTGCCTCTCTTGCCGTTGTCGATAAGTGCGTCAACAGCCTCTTGAAGCATTCTCTTTTCGTTGCGTGTTATCATATCAGGTGAGCTTTCCTGCAAAAGCTTTTTAAGACGGTTGTTTCTTGTGATAACACGTCTGTATAAGTCGTTCAAGTCGCTTACCGCAAATCTGCCGCCGTCAAGCTGAACCATAGGACGCAGATCCGGCGGTATTACCGGTATAGCGTCGAGTATCATCCATTCAGGTTTGTTGCCCGAACGTCGAAACGCCTCTACAACCTCAAGTCTTTTGATTATTCTTGATTTCTTTTGACCGCTGGCACGATTTGCCTCGGCTTTAAGCTCCTCTGAGAGCTCCTCTATATCTATATCTTTAAGCAGCTTCTGGATAGCTTCTGCACCCATTTCTGCTTTAAACATTTCGTCTGAATATTTTTCTGCCCAGTAAGAGTAGGTTTTCTCTTTCTCGTTACCGCCGTCTGCAAGAAGAAGCTGACCTTTTGAAAGCTCAGGTACGTTAGACTCGGTTACGATATATGCACCGAAATATATGACCTTTTCAAGCTCTTTCGGAGTAATGCCGAGAACTGAAGCTATTCTTGAAGGAATACCCTTTACATACCAGATATGTGCAACGGGCGAAGCAAGCTCAATATAGCCCATACGCTCACGTCTTACCTTTGCACGAGTTATCTCAACATTACAGTTTTCGCATATCTTGCCTTTAAAACGTACTCTTTTATACTTACCGCACAGACATTCCCAGTCTTTTTGCGGTCCGAAAATACGTTCACAGAACAAGCCGTCCTTTTCGGGCTTGAGTGTACGGTAATTTATGGTTTCGGGTTTCTTGACCTCGCCGCCGCCATAGGCGTGTGACCAAGATCTGATAGCCTCGGGCGAAGCAAGACCTATCTTGACCGAATCAAAAACTTCATTATATCCCATAGTTTTTAATCCCCCCATAAGAATTATACAAATAAAAAATCAAAGTATCCTGCGGCAATAAACAAGCTATTGCCGCATAGTGTTGTCCGAGGTGAATAGATATTATTCGTCATCAGAAGAAATATC
The DNA here is from genome assembly GCA_017402845.1 of Clostridia bacterium. Taxonomy (GTDB): domain Bacteria; phylum Bacillota; class Clostridia; order Oscillospirales; family Acutalibacteraceae; genus RUG592. The sequence goes on along the minus strand of JAFPLH010000074.1, from coordinate 10,183 downwards.
TATCATATCATCTTTTCCGTCGCTTTCAAAGTAGCCCGAATCAAAAAGCTCATCTTCAAATGCTTCGTCAATATCGTCGTCGTCACCAAAATCATCGTCACCGAAATCATCATCATAGAATTCTTCGTCACCGAATGCGTCTGCTCTTTTCTGACGGGACTTGATGTATTTTTCGCCCCAGTCAAAGTCGTCGTCGTTGTCGGGTGAGCCGCTGATCGAGCTGCCCTGATACGAACCGTTTTCAACAGAACGTGTGCTTGTTTCTTCGTCAAGATTTTGTTTGAGGTCAATTTCGTTGCCGTCGCTGTCAAGAACACGAACGTCAAGAGCAAGCGACTGAAGCTCTTTTATCAATACCTTAAATGATTCAGGTATGCCCGGTGTCGGAATGTTTTCGCCCTTGACAATAGCTTCGTATGTCTTTACACGGCCTACTACGTCGTCAGACTTAACTGTCAGTATCTCTTGAAGTGTATAAGCAGCGCCGTAAGCCTCAAGTGCCCAAACCTCCATTTCACCGAAACGCTGACCGCCGAACTGTGCTTTACCGCCTAACGGCTGCTGTGTTACGAGAGAATATGGACCTGTGGAGCGAGCGTGAATCTTATCGTCAACCAAGTGGTGGAGCTTTAAGTAATACATATATCCGACAGTAACGGGGTTATCAAAGAAATCGCCTGTTCTGCCGTCGCGCACCTTTGTTTTACACTCCATTGAAATGCCGTCTTTGTCAAAACATTCTGTGAAGTCGATAAATTTCGGGGATTCCGGCGGGGGCAGCTCTTTGTTCTTAGCCTTCTGAGCAATATCCTTGTATATATCGAAAATATCCTGTTCGTGAGCGCCGTCGAATACAGGAGTCATGATCTTCCAGCCGAGAGCCTTTGCGGCATAGCCCAGATGAACTTCAAGTACCTGACCGATATTCATACGTGACGGTACGCCCAAGGGGTTGAGCACGATATCAAGCGGAGTACCGTCAGGCAAGAAGGGCATATCCTCCTGCGGGAGTATTCTTGAAACAACACCCTTGTTACCGTGACGGCCTGCCATCTTGTCGCCAACGCTTATCTTTCTCTTTTGTGCAAGGTAGCAGCGAACTACTTTATTTACGCCCGGCTGCAACTCGCTGTTGCTTTCTCTTGTGTATATTTTTACGTCTACTACCGTACCGCTTTCACCGTGAGGTACTCTGAGAGAAGTATCTCTTACTTCACGAGCCTTTTCACCGAAAATTGCACGAAGCAGCTTTTCTTCAGAGGTAAGCTCTGTTTCGCCCTTAGGCGTTACCTTTCCGACGAGAATATCACCCGTTTTGACCTCTGCACCTATTCTGATGATACCGTTTTCGTCAAGGTTTTTAAGCATATCATCACTGGAGTTAGGAATTTCTCTTGTGATCTCCTCGGGACCGAGCTTTGTTTCTCTTGCCTCTGTTTCGTATTCTTCTATATGGATAGATGTATAATAGTCGTCACGCACCATTTTTTCGTTAAGCAAAACAGCGTCCTCGTAGTTATAGCCTTCCCAGGTCATAAATCCGATAAGGGCATTTTTACCCAGTGCAATTTCACCGTTTTTGGTTGCGGGACCGTCTGCAATAACCTGACCTTTTGTAACACGCTGACCGACATCTACTATCGGTATCTGATTAATACAGGTGCCCTGGTTTGAACGCAGGAATTTTGTTACCTTATGGTCAACAGTTCTTGCTGTGCTTATAGCGTCTGTGGGATCGTATTTTATAGTAATAACATCTGCGCTTACAGCAGTTACAATGCCGTCGCCTTCTGCAAGCAGACAAATGCCTGAGTCAACGCCTGCTTTGTATTCCATACCTGTGCCGACAATAGGCGATTCGGTAACGAGAAGCGGAACTGCCTGTCGCTGCATGTTAGAGCCCATGAGCGCACGGTTTGCGTCGTCGTTTTCAAGGAATGGGATCATTGCCGTAGCAACAGATACAACCATTCGAGGAGATACGTCCATGAAGTCGAATTTTGAAGCGTCAAGCTCAACGAATTCATCTCTGAATCTGCCGTGAACCTTTGCGTTTACAAAGCGGTGATTTTCGTCTAACGGTTCGTTAGCCTGTGCAACGATAAATTCGTCCTCCATATCGGCAGTCATATAGATAACTTCGTCTGTAACAACGCCTGTTTCTTTGTTGATCTTTCTGAACGGCGATTCGATAAAGCCGTATGAATTAATTCTTGCGAATGTAGCAAGGTAGGAGATAAGTCCGATGTTCGGACCTTCAGGAGTTTCAATAGGACACATGCGTCCGTAGTGGCTGTAATGTACGTCACGAACCTCAAATCCCGCACGATCTCTTGAAAGACCGCCGGGGCCCAATGCGGACAAACGTCTTTTATGTGTAAGCTCGGCAAGAGGATTGTTCTGATCCATGAACTGTGAAAGCTGTGATGAACCGAAGAATTCTTTTATAGCTGCCGAAACGGGCTTTGCGTTTACAATGGATACAGGAGTAATGCCCGGCTCGTCGGGATCGAGAGTAGACATTCTCTCTCTTACAACTCTGTCGAGTCTTGTAAGACCTATTCTGAACTGATTCTGGAGAAGCTCACCAACGCAGCGAATACGGCGGTTGCCAAGGTGGTCGATGTCGTCTGTCGTGCCTATTTTATTTGCTAAGTTATTGATGTAGTTGATAGTTGCAAAAATATCTTCTTTTGTGATAGTGTTGGGAATAAGATTGGGCTTCTGCTTTCTGATCTCGTCTTTAAGCTCGTCCTCGTCAAGCCCCATATCGAGTATGCTCTTGAGAACGCTGTATCTTACTTTTTCGTCAATGCCGCATTCTGCAATATCAAAGCTTACGTATGCGCTCAGGTCAACCATGCCGTTTGAGATAATGCGAACACGGCGTTCACGGTCACCCTCGTAATATACGTCTGCTATGCTGATGCCTGCATTTTCAAGCTCAAGCGCCTTCTCTTTGGTGATAACCTCGCCTTCAAATGCCAAAGGCTCGCCGTCTGCATTGATGATTGTTTCTGCAAGAGTCTGACCTGCAAGACGTGAAGCAAGGTCAAGCTTTTTGTTATATTTATGTCTGCCTACTCTTGACATATCGTATCTTCGCGGATCGAAGAAAAGATTCTGCAAGTGAGCCTTTGCACCCTCTACGTTGGGGTTTTCGCTCGGTCTGATCTTTTTGTAAACCTCAAGCAGAGCTTTTTTTGTGATAGTTTCTTCGTCTGTGGGGGTGCGCTCGTCCTTTTTGTATGTGAGAGCCATTTCCTTTGCGATAGTGGCTTTCATTCTTTCGTCGTTGCCAAAGAAAGCAAGGAGCTGATCGTCTGTGGCGATCTTGAGAGGATCGTTTGTGTTATCGGTATCTGCTTCCTCGCCGTCTGTAAGCGGCAGAGAATATAACGAGCGAATAAATGTAGTTATGGGTATTTTTCTGTTTTTGTCGATACGTACCCAAAAGACCTTGTTTACGTCTGTTTCGTATTCAAGCCATGCGCCTCTGTTAGGAATAACGGTTGATGAGAAAAGCTCAATACCCGTTTTGTCATGCTCCATTTTGTAGTATACGCCGGGGCTTCTTACAAGCTGAGATACAACAACTCTTTCTGCACCGTTGATAACAAATGTTCCGCTGTCGGTCATTAGCGGGAAGTTACCCATGAAAATAGGGGAAACCTTGAATTCTCCTGTTTCGTTGTTTCGCAGACGTGCGTTTACTCTCAGAGGAGCCGAATATGTGGAATCACGCTCTTTACACTCAATGACGGAGTGCGTCGGGTGTTCTTCATCGAGCGTATAGTCGAGAAAATCGAGGGTAAATGTTTTTGAGTGATTGGTTATACCCGAAATATCATGAAAAACTTCTTTAAGACCGGTTTCTATGAACCAGCGGAATGATTCCTTCTGGATCTCGATAAGGTTGGGCATTTCTATAACCTCGTCGATTTTTCCGAAGCTTTTGCGTTCGGTGTTTCCAAGCTTGACATTTTTTACATTCACCATAGGCTTGCTGTCAACTCCAATCTTACAAAATAGTTATTCTCCTGTCGATCTTTGCAGGCAGAAGAAAAATACATACAGGTAAAAAATTGTGCAAATCCACAAAAATAACGGTAAACCGAAATAAGTTTAAGTGGTTTTGCAACAAAAAATTACACAAAGAATTGAAAACAGCGTATTAATCGCTATTTTAGTACAGTATACTATTATATAGCCTTAGTCAATACTTGTCAAGCTTTTAACAAAAATTTTTTTCAATTTTTTTATCTTGACAGGAAAAAACGCATAAATTCTGTATGTACAGAGCTTTTGAAGAAAATTAACGGCGAATCAGCAAATGAAACGCACGGATAAGTGTACACTTTTTAAAAAATGATTTTCAACAGGAATTAAAGAACTATTTAACAAAAATATAAAAAAATATTTGTTCACCTATACAAAATTTTTCTGTAAAGCAGAGAGTGAATATCGGCTAATATGCTTGTAAAAAAGCTGAAAAAATGCTATTATATAAATGATCTGTTTTATTCCGTACACTAAAGGCAATACCGCACAAAGGCAGTGCCGAAGATGCGAAGCTGACGTCAGGCGGTTTTTGTGCGGTGTTGCCTAAATAAGGAAAGGACTATAAAATGAAAAATAAAAAGACCGCTGATACAGCTAAGAGCGCAAAGTTAGCCTTATTGATAATGGTATTGCTGGCTTTGGTGTGTATAACCGTATTTACTGTGCAGTTTACAAAAAACGATATCGGGGGAAATAAGATAGATGTTTTTTCTGAGATCGCAGACGAAAACAGTGATACTGAGAGCGTTAGCAGTAAAATTACATTTGAAACGCAGACCTCTGAAAGCACTTCAAGTGAAGAAAAAAAGCCGGATTCATCAAAGACTGAGAGTACCGCAAGCAAAAAGGATACGAACGCAAAGCCGCTTGTCAGTACCGATACTGATACGAATACGAATACGAGTAAGAGTACCGATACCGATTCCGGCTCTGATAAGGATACGTCAACAGACACCTCGGACAACAAAATCGACTATTCGTTATTGCCTGTAATGAGCGATTATGTCGCACCGGAAAATGTTGATCCTTTGATTATACTTGTAAACAGATATAATCCGCTGCCGGAAAACTATGAATTTGAAACGATAACTTTGAGCAACGAGAAGCAGGTTCAGACGCTTGTTTATGATGATCTTCAGGAAATGTTCGACGACGCACGTCAGCAGGGTTTAAGTCCGTATGTCAGCGAGGGTTACCGCACTACCGAAGAACAGGAAGAAATGATGAAGATGTATATTGACAGCTACTTAGCCGAAGGATATAGTCAGAGTGAGGCAAGCCGTATGGCGCTCAACTATGTTGCTAAGCCCGGCACAAGCGAACACGAGGCAGGACTTGCCCTCGATATTAACGGCGACACCGAAGAAGTGTATAGCTGGCTTGCCGAAAATGCTTATAAGTACGGCTTTATTTTGCGTTATCCTGCTGGTAAGGAGTATATTACGGGCATAAGCTTTGAGCCGTGGCATTACAGATATGTCGGCAGAGATTATGCGCTTGAAATATATGAAAGCGGAGAATGTCTTGAAGAATTTGTAGAGAGATTATATTCGTGACAATCAAGGGCAAAAGCACACAAATACCGCTTGACGTCTGCTGTTAAGCTGTGTGCGGAAGGCAACACAATATTATACATAAGGAACCACTGAATAAATCACGTCCTACGCACTGAGCACCCATCTCGCTTGCCTTTTTAGTCAAATTGCACTCAAATCACTTGAAATACGTCAGTATTCCGGCGTGATTTTTGCACAATTTGTCTGAAAAAATTCTAAGCGATACGGGCACTCGATTTAATCAGTGCTTCCATAAAAGGAGAATACTTTTTTATGAAACGAAAAATATTTGCAATTCTATCTTTGCTTGCATTGACAACGGCAGTCGGGTGCAGCTCAAAAGAACCCGAAACTGTTATTAGCAGCAGTACCACAGATTCGTCTGAACAGGTGATAAGTCAGGATACTCATGATATACCTGCCGATACGTATGATACAGCAAAAAATGTTAAGGGCTTTGACAAACAGCGTATGAGCGAAAACATAGATGTTTTTTCAACATATATGTTTTATAAAACTTGTAAAAACGCTGATAAAGAGAATGTTTTGCTTTCGCCGTTTTCGGTGTATACCTCTTTGTCTATGCTTGAAAACGGTGCAAATGGAGATACTTTCACAGAGCTTAATCAAGCCTTGAACGGCTATTTTAATCTTGATGAAGCGCTTATGGAGTTTATGCGAATCTCTCCTCTGCCAAAGGAACAGCTTAACAATTTTGCAAAGTCATATAACGATAACTCAGACAACAAAGTGTTCTCCATGGCAAATGCATTCTGGGTATCCGATGATGACAGTCTTGTACCTAACAGCGATTTTTTGAGCATTAGTCATGATTACTATGATTCTGAGTTTTTCCGTTTGCATATAGACAGTTCAGCCTTAAAAACGATAAACGACTGGGTAAGCGCTAAAACTAATGAAAAAATAACAGACTTTTTAGACGAAAAAAGCGGTGTAAATCCCGATGCTGCAGCAATAATACTTAATGCCGTATCTTTTGAGGGAGAGTGGCTTGCGGAGTATGACGCAGAGGAAATGTATACAGACGTGTTCCATAATGCCGATGAAACAGATAATATCATTAGTTATCTGGTTGCAGAGGAGTCTGTTCTTGTTGATGACGAGTTTGCAAAAGGTTTTGTTAAAGAGTATAAAGACGGCAATTTTAGCTTTGCCGTACTTATGCCGAATGAAAATGTAGACTATAACGAGTATGCATACAGACTTCACTCAAATGATGTGTTCAAGAATTGTATAAAGAATTGTGACGGTAAAACTGCACTGACATATCTTCCTAAGTTTTCATTTGACTATGATTGCAGCTTAGTTGAAGTGCTTCAAAGTATGGGTATTCAAAGAGCGTTTGACGAACAGAGCGCCGATTTTTCAAATATGTTTGAAGGCGGATCTGTTCATGTAAAGGACGTTTTGCATAAAACCCATATTGATGTAAACGAAAAGGGAACACAGGCACAGGCGGCGACTGCTGTAATAATGGAAAAAGATGCTATGGCAGTTGTTGAGCAGGAAATGGAAAAAATAATGATAAACAGACCGTTTTTCTTCTGTATATATGATAACAGTATTGACGCACCTGTATTTATCGGGGCGGTTCAGGTCTTATAATTAAAGGAGATGAAAATTATGCGTAAAGGTAAAGTGTTTCTTTCCGCTATGCTTTTATCAGCAATGATATTAAGCGCTTTAGGTGGATGCGGCGCTGCAAATCAAACAGTAAGCTCACAAGACGAAACAGGCTTGCACGATGTATCAACTGAAGAACTTGTGCATACAAATGATCTTACTAAGCCTGTTTTGCCTGAAAAGAAAAATGATGTAAAATATGGACTGAAAAGCTTTTCAGCCGAGCTTTTCAAAAAACAGTATGAAGCTGCCGAGGATAAAAAGGAAAATGTGTTTCTTTCGCCTTTTTCAGTGTATGCGGCATTGTCTATGGTGCAGCTTGGCGCAGACGGTGAAACAAGAGAAGTAATGGAAAATGTTTTGGGCTGTGATGAGAAAAATGAAAGCTCATTTTTCAAAAAATACATGAACGATCTTTCTGATGATAATAAATCAAGCCTTTCTGTTGCAAATTCCTTGTGGATAAACGAAGAAAGCGAGGTAGCAGTAAAGGAAAATTACATTAATAAGGTGCGTAATTTCTATAATGCCGAAGTGTTCTATGATAAACCTACTCCCGAAACGACAGACAAAATAAATCAATGGGCAAACGACAAAACAAAGGGTATGATACCGAGTATTCTTAATCCCGACGCTCTTAATGAGAATATGTTAAGCGTTCTGCTCAATGCAGTTTGCTTTGATGCAGAATGGTGCAGGGAGTATTACGAAGACGAAATTGCCGACAGGACATTCAATAACTATGACGGCAGTACTTGCGAAATACCGTTTATGAACAGTACCGAAGGCTCCTATATAGAGGACGATCACTCAGAGGGATTTATAAAGTATTATAAAAACGGCGACGAAATGCCGAGATATGCATTCGTTGCAATTCTGCCGAAAGAAGACGTTACTATTGACGATTATGTTTCGCAGTATTATCAGGCAGATACAATCAACAGCTTGATAGATAATATTCAAAGCTTCAAGGTAGAAGCTTCAATGCCAAAGTATGAAATTGATACAAAATATGAACTGCCCGCCACACTCAATGCTATGGGACTTGGTCTGATATTTGATAAAGATAATGCAAATTTCAGAGAAATGGCAGATGACAAGCATGGAAATGTAAGCGTAAACAGAGTGATACATAAAGCGCATATAGAGGTTGACGAACACGGCACAAAAGCAGCCGCTGTAACGGCAATAGACACTGTCACAAACACAGCAGTACCGCAAAAGATAGAAACTCGTGTTGTTATACTCGACAGACCGTTTGTGTTTGCTATTTATGACTATGAGGAAAAAATTCCGCTGTTCATCGGCGTATACAAAACCGCTGAAAACTAATTGCCCCGTATTATTGAAAACAAGACTGCTTTTTGTTCAGAACTGCTCCCCCGTACAAAACAGATCTATGTCTGTATTTGTGCGGGGGAATTTATATTTTTTATAAAACGTAAACTTTTTGTAAACTTTTCTTGCTGCTTGTATGTATTTGTTTAAATTTGTCTAAATTTGCCGCAAGAGGTGAAAACTCTTAAACAATAAGCACAATTATTATTGACATTCTAAAAATAAAGGGGTATAATATAGGTGAAAGAAAATATTATAGAAAGGAATTTTTTTTGATGAAAAAGTGTTTGTCTATTTTTTGTGCTTTTATGACGTTTTGTCTTATGTTCTCGAATCTCGGTATTTCGGCAAGTGCGGCAAAGAATTATTACAAGATCAATGTAGCTACACATACAAAATCGGAAATTGCAGAGTACTTTGCAAAAAACAGCTTTGAAATTTATGCAGATGACGAATTTGTCGAAGAACCCTCTTGTTCTGCACCTTATACATACGGAAAGCTTGCTGACTTTACGTTAAACAACTCTCTGAATATAGTGAATGTTATTCGTTACTGTGCAGGATTGCAGCCTGTTCGTCTTGAACCGGAATATTATAACTACTGCCAAGCCTCTTGTGTGGTAAACGCTGCAAATGGAAAGCTCAGTCATTTTCCGACGCAGCCGGCAGATATGCCCGATGATTTCTATAAAGACGGTTATAAGGGCTCAAGTGAGAGCAATATCAGCATGGGATACGGTTCGCTGTCAAATAGTATAGTATATGCATGGAATTCTGACGGTGACGGATTCAACAGAACTGTTCTGGGGCATAGACGCTGGATCCTTTATCCGCAAATGGGAGCTACGGCTTTTGGTTCTGCCGGTAGGTTCAATTCAATGTACGTATGGGACGACAGCAACACTACCGCTAATGAAACAGGTGTTGCATGGCCCGCAAAATATACTCCTGTACAGCTTTATGACAAAAAATCACCGTGGAGTATTTCATTCAGCGCAGAATATCTGCCAAATGACAAGGAAGATACTGTTCCGATAAAGACATCAAATACTACTGTACAGATAGAATGTCTGAATGACGGCAATATGTGGAATATATATGAAAACGGTCCCGACGGCGAATTATACATTGACCGTGTAGGCTACGGACAGCCGCTTTGCATAATCTTTTTGCCTTATGATGAGCTTGATACTTCCCCCGGACAACAGTATAAAGTTACAATAAAAACACCTCTTGGCGAGATTTCTTATACAGTTGAATTTTTTGACCTTGAAAATATCGTTCCTGATTCGGAATCGGAAAAAGACTCAGAATCTGATACCAACACAGAAACAGATTCTACTACTGAGGATAAAAAAATAATCACCGATACCGAAACAGAAACCGATACTTATACAGAAACTGACTCTCAGACAGAAACAGATACAGATACGGAAACTGACTCCCAGACAGAAACAGATACGTATACGGAAACTGACTCCCAGACAGAAACAGATACGTATACGGAAACTGACTCTCAGACAGAAACAGATACAGATACGGAAACTGACTCCCAGACAGAAACAGATACAGATACGGAAACT
>JAFPLH010000009.1 GCA_017402845.1 Clostridia bacterium | reverse complement strand
AGATGTGCCGTAGATTTAGTCGGCAGGTTGCACAATAAAATCGCCGGCATACTGACGTATGTCAAGATTTTTTGTGCAATATGACGGCTGAAGATACGGTGCAGATGGACGGCGTGAGGTTTTTTAGAGGTGCCCTTTATTTGCGTTATTGTCTGCGCTCTGCTTCCTTAATAGCAGTATCAAGGCAAAAATAAGGATAGGCAAACCCGACAGCAAGCCGTTAGGAGCAGCTCCAAGCAGACGCATTGAGCTTGTATTTGTATAAGTGATATAGAGTGGTATACCTGCTGCGGCATTAAATGCACCATGGAAGATCGCTGGTATCCAGATACAATTGCTTTTTTCGTATAGCCAATCGCACATTATCCCCAAACCGATAGTGATAATACAGAATAACAGCATTCCTACAACCGGAAATCCGAAGTAATCAGTGCCGTACTCATAACCGATAAGCCATATTAAAGGCCAGTGCCAGCAGCCCCATATTATACCGCCGATGATATTACCGAGCTTATAACCGAATTTCGCTTTTAACTGCGGATAGAGAAAGCCACGCCAGCCAACTTCTTCGCCTAAGGCAAAGAACATATTGAGAAATGGTGCATAAGTTATACAAGAAATAATACTTATCAAAAGATATACGGGATAAGTTATACCTTGCTGTTCCATTTGCTTTAATATGTCCTCACCAAAGTCTTTGATAATAGCTTTTCCGCTCAGATCAAAGTGTGAAGGAAATACAAGAAAATACAGCAATGCACCGAGTGTGGTGAGTATTGCCGGCGAAAACCAGGCGATCAGAATAGGCAGGATATTCTTTTTTATGTTCGGCTTGAAGCCCACATCTTTTATTTTAGCACCTGAAATAAAAACACCGAGCATAGGAACAAACATCATTACCGCAAGTACAGGCTGACAAAGAGAGCCAAGGCTTGTTTTTGATAAAAAGAAAACTCCTATTTGAATTCCCCATGCTATTAAAAAGGTTGAGATCAGATACTTTACAGTTTGCATCTTGTTGAATGTGGTTGTATTATTCATATAAAAACCCCTTTTGTTTTTTTTGTTTATTATATCATATAAACAATTGTAAAGCAATAATATTGAGAAAAGTAATTTTTTTTCGAGGATTATTTTATCAGAGCAAGAAAGCATAAAAATGCAGACAAAATAAGTGTAAAGTTGTTCTGATGCTGATTCTGCAATACCTGCAAATTTACTTAAGGAACCACTGAATAAATCACGTCCTGCGGACTGAGCACCCATCTCGCTTGCCTTTTTTAGTCAAATTGTACTCAAATCACTTGAAATACGTCAGTATTCCCGCGTGCTTTTCGCACAATTTGCCTGAAAAAATTCTAAGCGATACGGGTACTCGATTTAATCAGTGTTTCCTTAAAACAAAAAATTTTACATCTTTTTTATTGACAAGTGTTATATTTTCGGTGTATCATTTTACTGTATATGCATTTTCAGAGTTGATTATAGGAGATATAACATATGAAAAAAATCTACACCGTTATGGCAGTATCTTTTATTATATGCTTTTGTTTTTCTGCCTGTAAGATAGATGTAAATAAAATTGCTTCTAATTTAAGTCGGAACGATCCATCAGATACAAGTAAAACAAGCTCTGTTTCGTCACGGAGAAGCGATTTTTCAAAGCCCGAAAGCAAAGCTGAACCGCAAAGTGTTTCCGAAGCGCCTGATGAAAGTCTGTCGGCATTTGATACATCTGCATATCAAACGTATTATGTAACAGGTTCGCCGTCTGTCAGCATTTACGATAATGCAGAAACAGGCGGAAAAATAATCGGTAATCTTGATTGTACCGACAGTGTTTCGTTTATCAGCAGCAGTATTACCGGGTATTCCTTTATATATAGTCATACGTTAGGTGTGTTTGGCTACATAGACAGCTATTATATTTGCCCTGAATACTCAGAGGCTACTCCCGGACTTACTTACTATATAAATGATGATAATACTCCGGTCTATAATGACCAGTATTGTTCAGAACAGCTTAGAACGCTTAACAGAAACGATACTGTAATAGTTATGGCAAAGGTAGTAAACGGTTATTGGCTTATCAAAGACAGAAACGATATTTATGGCTATGTCAGCTTGTATTCTTTATCAGAAGAAAAAGTCAAGAAGAAAGAAGAAAGCAAGCCTGAAAGCAAACCCGAAAGCAATAAGGAGTCTGATTATCCGACAGGCTACGGAGATGCGCCCGAATCAGGATACAAGGTATATAAAGCTATTGCCGATAAAGGCTATCTTGCATTGAGAAACGGCAAGAGTGCGTCAGATGAAAACATTATCGGAGAGTTATACTACGGCGACAAAGTATATGTAATTGATTCTTCTTCGTATTATTGGTACGTATATGCACCCGGTCTGGGTATGTACGGTTTTGTCAACAGCGAGTATATTACTCCCGATACAGGGGATTAACAATTTTAAAAAAGTTTGGAATGGTGAAGAAAAATGATACTGAAATATTTTATTACGCCTGTTATTGCCTCGGTAATAGGCTATGGCACAAATTATGTAGCTGTAAAAATGCTGTTTCATCCTCGAAATGAGATAAAGTTCATGGGACGAACATTGCCGTTTACACCGGGCGCAATACCAAAGGGCAAGCCAAGACTTGCCAAAGCAGTAGGAGATGTTGTTGGCAATACGCTGATAACAAAAGAAGATATCACCGAAAAACTGCTTGATGAAAAGATAGAACATTCTGTTACAGAAAAGATCGGTGAGATCTTAAATGTAGAGATAAAAAAAGAGGTAATGACTCTTTCAAAGATAGATGATGAAAAATACGATTCTCTGAAAAACAGAATAACAGATACAGTTACCGATAAGATCATGGCGGCAGTTCTTGATTTTCAGATAGGCAAGGTGATTTCTGCCGAGGCAGGGAAAACCGTTAAAGAGAAATTAAACAACCCCATGATAAGAATGATCATAACAGACGAGCTAATAGACACATTAACAAGAGTTATAGGCGACGAGGTGCAAAAATACGTTGTGAAAAACGGCCCCGTTTATATTTCGGCAATGGTAGGCAAGAAAATATCAGAGATAGAAAACCGAACAACAATGTCGCTTTTAGAGGGCGTTAGTATTACAAGAGAAAAGACTGACAATGCTGTATCTGAGGTATATCACAACGCGGTAAATATAGCGGTCGACGAGCTGTTTAGCATGATCAACATATCTAAAATAATCGAAGATAAGATCAATGCAATGAATATGGATCAGCTTGAGGGCATCGTGCTTAAGGTTATGAAAAAAGAACTTGATACAATAGTAAATTTAGGTGCAGTTATCGGATTGCTGCTTGGCATTGTAAATATGTTTATCAATATGTTATTGTCTTGATTACGGCTTGGATCAATTTCAAGCCGTTTTGGTACGTTTATAAATAATTGCTCTGTCTGTTTACAAGGCAGAGCTTAAAATCGTTAAGGAGAAGAAAAATGAGTAAAACAAAAAAGAAGAAAAGCAGCAATGCAAAAGAAACCGTAAAAATTCCTGTAAAAGCGCAATATGCAATTATAGTTGCGGTATGTCTGCTTCTGGAGATACTTTTCTCAAATTATCAGGCAATAAGATTAAAGCTCGGCGGATTTGAAGAAAAACAGATAGAAATATCTGCTTTTGAGCCTGCCGAGAAGAGCGCTAAGGCTGTCTATAACAATGATATTCTTACAGTTGAAAAGGGAAAGATCCTATTTAAAGACATTGATACAAAAATGAAAAGTATAAGTATAGTAACATCATGCGAAGAAAAACGATATCAAGATATAGATATAGCTTTTACAGATGATAATTTTTCATTTGATGATGGCTTCAACTACAATAAAACTACTACATCACTATATTGTGCTGATGAAGTGCAGAATTACGTTAATATCTCGTCATTTGGAGAGGCAAAAAAATTGAGGCTGGATTTTGGCACAAACGGAAAAAAGATCGGTATTTCTTCCATAACAATAAATAAGCCGAAAGCCTTTCATATCAGTATAATAAGATTTGCTCTGATATTATGCGCTGCACTCATCATAAAAACAGGCTTTTGGAAAAAAGAATTAGGCGAGGATAATAAAAAATATTTTCGTGCAGCAATGGCTTGCGTGCTTGTTGCAGTTTGCGTAGTAAATGGCGTAATGGTATTAGGCAGTGACTCTGATGATAAAAAACTGCTGAAGGAATACTCCCCGAAAAACGCGGAAGATCAATATGAGCAGCTATTCTATGCGATAACACAAGATCGTCTCGATCTTAGTATTGATTACGATACAGAATTGCTTGACGAGCTGGATAATCCCTATGACAGAAGTGAGAGAAACGAGAAAAAGCTTCACGGTGATTTCTGGGATCGTGCATACTACAAGAGTAAGTTTTATTCATACTTCGGCTCTGCACCTATTTTCACTGTATATATTCCCATACATTTAATTACCGGTCAGGTTCCGACTGCACAGCTTGTATCAAGTGTTCTGGCTCTTTATGCAGTATTGTTTTTAACGCTTCTATATGCGCTTGTATTAAAGCATTTTTGTCCTGATACTTCAGCGGTGCTTGCGTTGTGCGGATATGTGGCTTTGATCTTTGGTTCGACAATATTTCCGCTTGCGGCAGAAAATTTGTTTTATTATTTTGCGGTACTGTCGGGTATTGGCTGGACGGCAGCTTTTTTATATTTCGTACTCAAAGCGTATTATTCTAAAGTGACGAAGAACCGTATTATTTTGCTGGTGCTTGCCGGCATTTGTGTTCCGATGATAGTATCGTCACGTCCAACGCTAATTCTTTATGCTTTTTCAGGGTTAATTCCCGCAATATACTTGCTTAAAGATAAAGATATAACCAAGCAAAACAAGATCTATTATGTAACGGCTGCCGGTGTTCCGATAATGATCGGTGCAATTATTATAATGGCATACAATTACATGAGGTTTGAGAGTCCCTTTGAGTTTGGCTTTAATTATCAGCTTACAGTAAGCATTGCAAAGGCAAACACTGTAACAATAGATATGCTGCCCGCATGTATATATCACTATTATTTCCAGCAGCCCGATTTCACTACAAACTTCCCGTATATCAGTATTCGTCAAAAAGCTTTTAACTGTTATCCGAGGTATAATTACAACGGGCGTGTTATGGGCATATTCTCTTACCCCATAACATTAGGATTGTTCTTGCTTCCGTTCTCAGATAGAAAAAAGAATAAATTCAAGCATACATTCCTTATAACTCTAACAAGCATTGCAGTAATTCTTTCTTTTGTTGATATGTGCAAAGCAGGCTCTCATTACAGATATTGTGCAGATATACTTGCGTTTATGATACTTGCAGCACTTGTATTCATATTTGATGTTCTGAACAGAATAAAAGAGTTGTCAGGCAGATCATATCGCTATGGATATGTGTTGACTATTGCTTTAATGCTTGTAACATCTTTAATAGGTTATTATCTCATATTCTCAAACGAAGACCGCTGTCTTATCAATAATTTTGCTTATGCAGTACAGTTTTTAAAATCGTTATAATATACAAAAAGGTGAGTATCTAAAAAGATACTCACTTGTTTTATTATAGGACAAACAAGTGAATTTGTCCGTATTTATTTATTACATAATTGTGTATAATTGTATAATAAAAACGAGTAGGGGGATAGGAATGAAACACGAAGTTGCATCAATGAACACAAAAAAGTCAATGGCAGCGGCATTAAGGCGAGCAATGGAGAAGAAAACATTCTCAAAAATAACGGTTAGTGAAATAATAGCTGAATGTGGAGTAAACAGAAAGACGTTTTACTATCATTTTCAAGACATTTATGCGCTTTTGAAGTGGATGCTTGAGCAGGACGCAATAGAGGTTGTCAAGAAGTTTGACTTGATAGAGGATTACGAAAGCGCAATAATATTTGTAATGGATTATGTTGAAGAAAATCAGCATATTATCAATTGTGCATATGATTCTATCGGACATGATCAGGTAAAGAGTTTCTTTTACTCAGACTTTGTTGCGTTAGCAGATAATCTTATCAGCAGCGCAGAGGAGAGAATAGGCTTGTCACTTGAAAAGGAATATAAAAAATTCCTTGTCAGATTTTATACCGAAGCTCTTTCGGGAATGTTGATGGACTGGATAAAAGACAGAAAAAAGTATGACAGAAATTACATTGTAAAAAGCATTTCAGATACTATAAGGGTAAGCTTGGTAGAAACGATCAAAACTTATGGAAAGGCTCAGGATTGACAAAAAATGAAACTTATGATAGCCTCAGATATTCACGGTTCGGCTTACTATTGTGAAAAGCTGATAAATGCATATAACAAAGAAAAACCCGATAAACTTGTATTACTGGGAGATATATTGTATCACGGACCGAGAAACGATCTGCCCAAAGACTATGCGCCTAAAAGGGTAATTGAATTATTAAATGCTATTTCTGAACATATTATCTGTATAAGGGGAAACTGTGATACCGAGGTTGACCAGATGGTTTTGAATATCAGCGTGCTTTCGGAAAGCGTATATTTATTTGTTGACGGTATAACGTTTTTTGCGGCTCACGGACATAACTATAACGAACACTCACTTCCAAAGCTGTCGAAAGGAACAGTATTCTTAAACGGACATACCCATGTGCCCGTATACCGAAAGCATGATGAATATATCTATATCAACTGTGGATCAGTATCCATTCCGAAAGAAAATTCTGAACATACATATCTGATTTACGAAAACGGTGTAATACATTTTAAAAATCTTTCGGGTGAAGTGTATGACAGCAGATCGATTAAGTAGAACTCTATAATTTGAAGCTTATCAAATGCACAGTAACACTTTTTTGTATTGTATAATGATTCTTGATATATGGGATTTCCGTACGGTGAACAAATCGTCGGATCAATCGCAGCGAGAAAGAGTGAAATCAAAAAATACAACTGAAAATTTGCGATGAATATGTGCTGTCAATAAAAAATATATCATAAAATGGAGCAAAAGACAGAAATATTATTGTTTCGTAAAATGCTGAATAGGAGCTTTAGTTATACAACACTACTTTGTAAAACTAAGGCTCTTATATGTTTTATGAAAAGCTCAACAGCAAAAAAGCCGTTTATATAAGCGATCAATATTTTTCTAATCAAATATTGATTTTGTTAAAAATTATGGTATAATAAAAGGAGAACTTAAAGTGAGTTTATTATTTGGTTTTATAGGTGAATAATAATCGGAGGTATATGAAGTATGAGATGTGAAGTTTGCGGAGAACATATTATTGGCGAGCAGATTACCTGTCCTTATTGCAGCTCAGTAATTCGCAGGCAAACCCTGTCGGATAAAGGAGATACTCTTGTAAAAGCAGATCGGAATTTTGATCTGGGACATTACACTGTATCAATTGAAAACAACGGCGAAGAAGAAAATTATGAAGATATTACCCGATTTTCTGCACAAAAGAACAATGGAAAACAGATAAAGCGAGTACGCATCGGCGATGCATATATAAGTGCGGGCGGCAATAATGACAACGCATATAGTAAAGCATTAGACGAAACCCTTGACAGCTTTGAATTCGGCAGCGATGACGCTCCCTCACCCAAAGTACAGCTTAATAAAGGCAAGCTTGCAAAGGGTGAAAGCAAAAATGTTTCTGAAATAAAGATCCCCGAAAACGTCAAAAGCAAGCAGTACAGCTTTAAGGACAAGAAGAAAATTACACTTCAAAAACAAGAAAAAGTCGATATATACGAAGAACAGGACTCACCGGCTGTAACTTTTGAACAGGTGAGTCAGCCTGCTATTCTCAAAAGCGGTAATACCGAGATAAAAGCTTCTGCACACGCAATAGGGCGTATACCCGGAGGTATTGTGCTTCCACAGGGAATTACCAAAAGTGAATTTATTAAAGTACATCAGTTGTCAGATATCAGAACAGCCTATTATGTTTCTATTATGCTGATGTATTTTTATGCTCTTTTGGTTATAGTATCAAGTATTATCGTTTACAGACATCCGTTGTTTTTAATAGATGCTGTTGTGGTATTGTTCTTTACATTCTTTATGCAGACAAGATTCAGCGTAAAGCTGTCTATCGCTTGTTTTATATATTCGATCTTTGATGTATTTATGGCGTTCTTTATCATGCGGTATATTGGCTTTGTGCTGTTTGTTGTTTCGTTAGTGAGTTGGGTTACGCTTGCAAATTTTGATAAGCGGTACCAAGAATATCTGACTACCGGAGTAGTAATGGAGCGCAAATGATCGGTGTTGAGTACGTTTTGTGTACTCAACACAATTATTCTCAAAATCTTGTGTATATATGAGTTGAATACAACTATATGTTTGTATTGACTTTTATCGTATAATTTTCTGAAAAATGCAAATAACTATTGATTTTTGAAAAAAATGTGTTATCATATTAATGTTAATGCATTACCTAAATTATTTAGGAGGTAGATAAAGATGACCGATTTTACTCAATGGACAGGTTTCGAGGGTGTTCTCTGGAAAAGAGAAGTAAACGTTCGTGATTTTGTACAGAGAAATTATACTCCTTATGAGGGAGACGAGACTTTTCTTGAAGCTCCCACCGAAGCAACAAACACGCTGTGGGAAGAACTCAAAAAGCTTCAAAAGGAAGAACACTCAAAAGGCGGTATTCTCGATATGGATACCGATATAGTATCTACTCTCACTTCACATAAACCCGGTTATATAAATGAAAAGTATAAAGATCTGGAAAAAATAGTCGGTTTGCAGACAGACAAACCTCTCAAAAGAGCATTTATGCCCTTTGGAGGTATAAGAATGGCAGAGCAAGCTTGCACAACTAACGGTTATACACCGAATCCGGAGTTTCATAAGATATTTACAGAGTATCACCAAACGCACAGTGATGCGGTTTTTTCTGTTTATACACCTGAGATGAAGATGTGCAGACACGCCCATATTTTAACAGGCTTGCCCGACACATACGGCAGAGGAAGAATTGTCGGTGATTACAGACGAGTTGCACTTTACGGCATAGATTTCTTGATTGAAGAAAAGCAAAAAGATTTTGCAAATTGCGGCGACGGTACAATGTTTGATAATGTAGTACGCAACCGTGAAGAACTTGCTATGCAGATAAAGGCGTTAAAGAATATGAAAAAAATGGCTGAGTCTTACGGTTATGACATTTCTCAGCCTGCAAAGAATGCACACGAGGCAGTACAATGGCTTTATTTCGGATATCTTGCAGCAATAAAAACACAAAACGGCGCTGCAATGAGCGTTGGACGTATCTCAACATTTCTTGATATATATATTCAGCGTGATCTTGATCTGGGACTTATAACCGAAGCTGAAGCACAGGAGCTGATCGACCACCTTGTAATGAAGTTCCGTATGGTAAAATTCGCACGCATACCGTCGTACAATCAACTGTTTTCGGGCGATCCGGTCTGGGCAACGCTTGAAATGGGCGGTATAGGAATGGACGGCAGACCGCTTGTTACAAAAACAGATTTCCGTTTTCTTCATACGCTTGAGAATATGGGGCCCTCTCCCGAACCTAATTTGACGGTACTGTATTCTTCAAAGCTGCCCGAAAACTTTAAAAAGTATTCTGCTGATATTTCCATAAGAACAAGCTCGGTACAATATGAAAACGATGATGTAATGAAGCCTGTTTGGGGTGATGATTATTCTATCTGCTGCTGTGTATCGGCAACTCAGACAGGAAAAGAAATACAATACTTTGGCGCAAGAGTGAATCTTGCAAAATGTCTGCTTTACGCAATAAACGGCGGTGTAGATGAAAAAGAGTTTACTCAGGTAGGACCGAGATATGCTCCTGTTACGTCTGAATATCTTGAGTATGACGAGGTTCTTGATAAATTTAAAAATATGATGACTTGGCTTGCCGGCGTATACGTAAATGTATTGAATCTGATTCACTATATGCACGATAAGTATTATTACGAGGCAGCCGAAATGGCTTTGATAGATACAACTATCGAGCGTTCATTTGCAACGGGTATAGCGGGCTTCTCTCATGTTGTAGACTCATTATGCGCTATTAAGTATGCAAAAGTAAAAACTGTAAGAAACGAGCAGGGAATTGTTGTTGACTATATTACCGAGGGAGATTTTCCGAGATACGGAAATGATGACGACCGTGCAGATGAAATGGCAGTATGGCTCTTAAAGACCTTTATTGATCTTGTAAGAACACACCATACTTACAGAGACAGTAAACCGTCAACATCTATTCTGACAATAACATCTAATGTTGTATACGGTGAGGCTACGGGCGCAACTCCTGACGGAAGAAAAGCATGGCAGCCCTTTGCCCCCGGAGCAAATCCAAGTTATAGTGCTGAACAGAACGGTTTGCTTGCGTCTTTGCGTTCTGTTGCAAAGCTGCCGTATATATGGGCGCTTGACGGTATTTCAAATACGCAGACTATAAGTCCCGATGCACTTGGGCATACTCCTGAGGAGAGAATTGACAACTTAGTAACAGTAATGGACGGATATTTTGACGAGGGCGCACATCACCTGAATGTGAATGTTTTCGGAACGGAAAAGCTTATTGATTGTATGGAACATCCCGAAAAAGAAGAATACGCAAACTTTACCATTCGTGTATCGGGTTATGCTGTAAAGTTTATTAATCTTACAAGAAAACAGCAGTTAGATGTTATTGCTCGTACTTGTCATCATAAATTATAATTATGACATATATTTACGATAAAGATGAAATAAAAGGCAGGGTGCATTCGTTAGAGAGTTTCGGTTTGGTTGACGGTCCCGGAGTTCGGTTTGTTGTGTTTATGCAGGGTTGTGCGTTTCGTTGCAAATACTGTCATAATCCGGAGACATGGGGCAAAGGTGGCTCAACCTGGACTGCAAGACAGCTTTTTGATAAAGTATACAGGTTTAAAAGCTACTGGAGAAATAACGGAGGAGTGACTGTAAGCGGCGGGGAGCCTCTTTTGCAAATGGACTTTCTGACAGAATTCTTTACTTTGTTAAAAGCAAAGGGCGTTCATACCGCAATTGATACTGCCGGTCAGCCGTTTTGCAGCGTTCCCGAATGGCTTGAACGATTTGAAAAGCTTATGTCGCTTACCGATCTCGTGATACTCGACCTAAAAGAGTGGGACAGCAACAAGCATAAGCTGCTTACGGGGATGAGCAACGATAATGTTAAAGAGCTTGCAGTATGGCTTTCTGACCATGGAAAAGATATCTGGATAAGACACGTACTTGTGCCTGGTCTTACTGATGCTGAATCAGATCTCAAAGCTATGGGAGAGTTCATAAATACCTTGAAAACAGTAAAAAAAGCAGAAATTCTCCCTTATCATGCACTTGGTATCCCTAAGTGGGAAAAGCTGAATCTGCACTATGATCTGTCAGACGCAGTATCACCTACCGAGGAACAAATACTGCACGCAGAAGAATTATTAGGAATAAAAAAGTAACGTCCCATTGATCGGGGCGTTATTTTTTTCACGCAATTGTCAATTGTTGACAAATAATTTTTATCGGGAACAATTCAAAATTCTTAATAAACATTAACAATATTGATTAAGCAAAGTATATTGTTATAACAATATATAGAAATAAAATAAAAATTATCTTAAAATTCAGTAAAAAATGCCATATTAGCAAAATAATTATGAAAATAGGTTGATTTTTTAAAAATATGTGTTATAATGAAAATAAGGAAAGCTTAATGGTTAAATTTTTATCTAATGGTGAAAACATTGACAATTGATTAACATATAAGAGGTATATGTTTGCTGTAAGTTGAGGTTTTGTAAAAGATACAAACAAAAAATATGACTCCTGCCTCGCTTAATAATAACACGCAGCCATGCACGAAAATTTGATCCGGATCTTGTTATACTTGTTTAATGCTTTTGCTGTTCATATCGCTTGATTTCAGAGTCGATTTTTTACAGAAGATATGCATGAATTGCATTGTTTAAGAATAGCAGATTATAATCGGATTACTGCTAAGCTTCAAAAAATAGTAAAGGAGATTTTAAAATGTTACTAACACACGTAAAAATTAGAACTGTTGAAAACACAGGTACCAGAATGCTTGGCTTTGTGAGCTTAACCATAGACGATATGATTGTAATACACGATATTAAGATATTAAACGGTCAAGACGATTTATTCTTGGCAATGCCGAGCAGAATGAAGAAAACAGGTGTATTCAGTGATATCGTTCATCCAATCAGAAAAGAAGTAAGGAAAACTTTAGAAGATATTGTATTTTCCGGTTACAAATATATGGTCAAAAACAATCTGACTGTATTGGATCTATATCCGAAGGAAGGCGCTGCTGAAGCTTTGACAAGTCAGACATTCACAGATTTTGAGATTTCCGAGTATGAGAATACAGCAGAATAAGAATAAGAGATTATTTAAGCCTGAGAATTTGATTTTCTCAGGCTTTTGGTTTTTGTAGAAATAGCTAAATATAAAATAGGGGAAATATTATAAAAAAGAACCACAATAGCATTATCAGCATTGTGGTTCTTTGGCGCGCCAAAAGGGACTCGAACCCCTGACCTACTGCTTAGAAGGCAGTTGCTCTATCCAGCTGAGCTATTGGCGCATATGGAGCAGATGATGGGAATCGAACCCACACGATCAGCTTGGAAGGCTGAAGTTCTACCACTAAACTACATCTGCATTTTGATTTGCTGCATACACTCTTTGCAACGAAATTAATTATATCACAGACCAGTTTCATTGTCAAGAGTTTTTTTAATATTTTTTTGTGTTATTCAAATCAAAATTTACGTAAAATAAAGCGAATAACGTATTGACAAATTTTGAAATAATAGTAAAATTTAATATGTAGGCTTAATTTACACGTTAAGGAGGTTATCTTCTTGGCCGATTTGAAAACCGAGATCAACAAAAGACGAACATTTGCGATTATTTCTCACCCCGACGCAGGTAAAACAACACTTACCGAAAAGCTTTTATTATACGGAGGCGCAATAAATACCGCAGGTTCGGTAAAAGGTAAACATTCATCAAAGCACGCAGTATCAGACTGGATGGAGATAGAAAAACAAAGAGGTATTTCTGTTACCTCGTCTGTATTGCAGTTTAAATATAAGGATTGCTGTATAAATATACTCGATACCCCCGGACATCAGGACTTCTCAGAGGATACTTACAGAACGCTTATGGCAGCCGACTCTGCCGTAATGGTAATTGACGGCTCAAAGGGCGTAGAAAATCAAACAAAAAAATTGTTCAAGGTTTGTGTAATGAGACACATTCCCATTATTACATTTATAAATAAAATGGACAGAGAAGCTCAGAGTCCTTTTGATTTGCTTGAGGATATAGAAACTGTACTGGGTATAAACACTTGTCCTATGAACTGGCCCATTGGCAGCGGTAAAGAGTTTAAGGGCGTGTACGATAGAAAGAAAGAAGATATTCTTGTATTCACCGCAAATCAGAACGGTCAGAAAGAGGTAGAAAAGCAGACAGCTAAGCTTGATTCCGATAATTTAGATGAATTGATAGGGAAATACCACAAGCAGGAGCTTTTTGACGAGATAGAGCTTCTTGACGGAGCAGGCGATTCATTCGATCTTGATGAAGTTCGTGCAGGCAGACTTACTCCCGTATTTTTTGGATCAGCTCTTACAAACTTCGGTGTTGAGCCGTTTTTGGAGGAGTTTTTGAAGATCACTACATCACCGCTTCCAAGAGAAACAGAGAGTGATATAATCGATCCTGTTTCGGATTGCTTCTCTGCATTTGTGTTCAAAATTCAGGCGAATATGAATAAGGCACACCGTGACAGAATAGCCTTTATGAGAATATGCTCCGGCAGATACGACAAAAATATGGAGGTCTATCACGTACAAGGCAATAAGAAGCTCAGACTTTCACAGCCACAGCAAATAATGGCTCAGGAGCGTGAAATGGTTGAAGAAGCTTATGCCGGTGATATAATCGGTGTTTTTGATCCGGGTATCTTTTCGATAGGCGATACTATTTGTACTCCCGGTTATAAGGTGAAGTTTAAAGGTATACCTACATTTGCACCTGAGCATTTCGCTCTGCTAAGACAAAAGGATACTATGAAGCGTAAGCAGTTTGTCAAGGGTACAACTCAGATCGCACAGGAGGGCGCAATACAGATCTTCCAGGAGCTGGGCTCCGGTATGGAGGAGGTCATTGTCGGAGTTGTAGGTACACTTCAGTTTGACGTGCTGAAATACCGGCTTAACAACGAATACAACGTTGATATTGTTATGGAAGGCTTGCCGTATCAGTTTATACGCTGGATAGGGAATACTGTAATTGATCCCAAAAAGCTTGATCTTGCTTCTGATACAAAAAGAATACAAGACCTCAGAGGAAATTATTTGCTTCTGTTTACAAGTCAGTGGAGTATTAACTGGGCGCTTGAACATAACAAAGGTCTGATTCTTGAAGAATTCGGTACAAAATAAAAAATTTTGACAAATATTGAAATTGTCCTGAATATACATTTACAAATCGGGTGTTTATGCACCTAAATCTGGCAGGTGAATGTATGTTTAGGACAATTTTTTCATTTTTAAGCAGTTTTGCTTTGGTATTCGTACTGCATGTCGCAAACGGAAATGCTTTTCCTGAACCGCTTTCAAAGAAAAAGGAGGAACAGCAGATCGCATTGATGAGAGCAGGCGACAAAAATGCAAGAAATACTCTAATCGAACATAATTTGCGGCTTGTTGCGCACATAGTAAAAAAGTACGCAAATACTCCCTACGATCAGGACGATCTTGTTTCGATAGGCACACTCGGGCTAATAAAAGCAATTGACTCTTTTAATCCCGATAAGAGTATAAAGCTGTCGAGCTATGCCGCAAGATGTATAGAAAACGAAATACTAATGCATTTTCGCTCACAAAAAAAGAGTGCGTTTGATGTATCGCTTGACGAAGCAATAGAAACTGATAAAGACGGAAATCCTTTAACGCTTATGGATATTCTGTCGGCAAATGATAACGTTGAAGAAATGATCGATCTAAAAATCAACAGCGAAAAAATATATCATTATATCAATGAATTAAGCGTGCGTGAAAGAAACATCATAATAATGCGTTACGGCTTGTTCGGAGAAACTCCGCTTACACAAAAAGAAACTGCCGAAAAGCTGAAAATATCACGCTCTTATGTTTCGAGAATAGAAAAAAGAGCCTTAAAAAAACTATTGGATATGTTTGAAGAACAACCGTAAAATATTTTTGTATAAATATCGTAATAATTCTTGAAAAAGTATGGAGTTTATTATATAATATATAATGTAAAAATCGGTGGAGAAAAGAAAAATCTTTGCCGTTACGGTAATATTAAGGCAAGGAGTGAACGAAATGGGAGAAAACCTGAAGATTGGGCTGATTATTCTTCTGACCGGTGTAGTTATTGTTTTCGCTGTACTTGTTTTGCTTATCTGTATAATATATGTTTACGGAGATATAGTGAGCAGTATACAAAAGTCGATCGAGAAGAAAAAACGGGAAAAAGAGGAACTCGAAAAGGAAAAAGAGCCCGAAGTACCGTCTGTTGTTGAGCAGGCAGCAGAGGCAGAAGCCGACAGCCCTGAAGAAGATGATGAAGAAATTCCGCTTGATGTTGTAGCAGCCATTGCGGCAGCCGTAGATTATATCTTTGGGCAGGGCAGCGTAAAGATAAAATCAGTTAAGAGATCGTCAAAAAGACGTTCGGCGTGGAAATCGGCAGGTGTGGCTGAAAACACACGCTCTTTCTATTAAAAATAAAGGAGATGTGATATCTTGGAGCTTTTAAATCAGTTTTGGAATTCTGTTTTAAGTATCATAAGCGATTCTGCCTTTTCAACGCTGACATGGCACAATTATGTTATGATCGTAATTTCGTTCCTGCTTGTATATCTTGCAATAAGAAAGCAGTATGAGCCGCTTGTACTCCTGCCCATTGCAGTCGGAATGCTGCTTGTAAATCTTTGTCCGGCAATAGCTATTGGCGGTACAACAAATATGATCCCTTTGAAGGAATATATGGCCGCACATCCCGGAGAAACCGTAAAATACGCTACAACGGTATTAGACGGTGTGATCTATGTAAATGAACCTCATTCGGGCGGACTTCTGTTTTATCTGTATCAGGGTGTAAAGCTTGGAATATATCCGCCGCTTATTTTCCTGGGTATAGGAGCTATGACAGACTTTGGTCCGTTGATCTCAAATCCTAAAAGCTTTATTCTCGGTGCAGCCGCACAGATTGGTATCTTTATTACCTTTATTGGTGCTATTTTACTTGGATTCTCAACAAGTGAAGCCGGTGCGATAGGTATTATCGGCGGTGCAGACGGTCCTACGGCAATTTATGTAACGTCTATATTGGCTCCTGATCTGTTAGGTCCGATAGCGGTTGCAGCATATTCATATATGGCGCTTGTACCAATAATTCAGCCGCCAATAATGAGATTGCTCACAACCAAAAAAGAACGTCAGATCAAAATGACTCAGCTCAGACCTGTATCAAAGCTTGAAAAGATACTTTTCCCGATCATTGTAACGGTAGTAGTTGCATTGCTGCTCCCCGACGCTACAACGCTTATCGGTATGCTGATGTTTGGTAACCTTATGAAGGAATCAGGCGTAGTTGACAGAATAACTAATACAGCCAAAAACGAGCTTATGAACATAATTACAATTTTCCTTGGTATATCGGTAGGTTCAACAGCAACAGGTCAGGTATTCCTTTCACTGAGAACAATAGGCATTATTGCTTTGGGACTTTTTGCATTCTGTATGGGTACTTCGTTCGGCGTACTCTTTGGAAAGATCATGTGCAAGGCAACCGGCGGCAAGGTAAATCCGCTTATTGGTTCAGCAGGTGTATCAGCAGTTCCAATGGCAGCTCGTGTATCACAGAAGGTAGGTCAGGAAGAAGATCCTTCAAACTTCCTGCTTATGCATGCTATGGGACCAAATGTTGCAGGTGTTGTAGGTTCGGCAGTTGCAGCAGGTGTGCTTATAAGTATTTTGAAGTAATACACAATATAAAAACAGATGAACTGCCCTTCGGTTACGGAGGGCGGTTTTTAAAACAGGAGGGAAAATATGCTGTTTAACGAAAAATATGGAATATCACATATCAATTTTAATACTGGCTGGATAATAATTGACAGTGCAGAAAATGTGTATGAGGAAGAAGAAAATGCCGATTTTCACGGGCTGGTCAGAGGCTTTTCAAAGCTTATAGACGACGAGATCGAAAGTCTTGGCATGATGCAGTACAAGATAAGAAACGCCCCGTTTGACTTTATTTTCCAGCTTGATAATACACACGGTATAGTGATAGTTGCCGAAAATATGAAGCATATAGACAAGCTTGTACATTACATAAAGAATTCGCTGTATGAAATAAACTACAATATGCTGTATGAGAAAACAGATATTTACTGACAAAACAAAAAGCGGTGCAGTTTTTGATATTAACTGCACCGTATTTTTTGATCTGAAAGAGATCAGATACCGTATTTCTTGTTGTATTCTTCCAAAGCTTTGCTCTTTTTGTTAGCCTTATTTTCAGCGTCTGCTGTTTTGCTGCCGCTGTCTGTCTGCTGGTTTTCAAGAATAGCGTTTACAATTTTATAACAGTGAACAGAAACCTGTTCAAGATCGGTAAGCAGTTCTCCGAAGCTTGTACCCTGCTGTAAAGAACAGCTTCCTGATTTGAGTCTGTCTACATGATGAAGCTCAGCTTTATTGCAAAGTGTTCTGATAACAGTATTCAAAGCGGCAACCTTGCCTCTGATACTGCGTTTTTCCTGTACAAATGCTTCAACGGTCATGTCAAGCATTTCGTCAACTGCGTTCTTGATAATATTAAGCTCTTTGTTTGCCTCGTCGGAAAAGGTGATATTTTCCTGACTGTCCTTTTTTGCGATAAATGCAATACTCATTGAATGATCGGTAATACGTTCAAAGTCTGAGAGTGTACGCAGATATTTGAATACATAAGCGTTATCCTCGCCCGTAAGCTCAATTTTTGAAAGCTTCATAAGATATGCGCCGATGCTGCTTTCGTATTTATCTGCAAGCTGTTCATATTGAGAAACAAGATCCATATTGCTGTCGGAATACTCAGTCAGCAGACCGCAGCCCAAACGTACGCTTTCAACTGCTGCTTTAGCCATATCGTGAATAGCGTTTCTGCTTTGAGATATCGCAAGAGAAGGGTAGGGGAGAAAACGTTCTTCAAGTGTGATTGGCTGAAGCTTTTTAGATTCTCCGTGCGGCTTATCGGGAATTATCAGACAGGTCATCTTTTCAATAAGACCGATAAACGGACAAAGAAGTATAACATTTGCAAGACGGAAAAGTGTATTTACAAGAGCAATTGAAAATTCGTTCATATAAGAATTCACGAATTCAAAATGCATCATTGAGTTTGCGATATAAAATATACTTCCGCAAAGAACAACGCCTAAAACAGAAGTCAGAAGATAAACAAAAGAAGTTCTTTTACCTTCGGTGTTTGCGGCAAGTGCAGAGAGAAGAACGGGAACAGCCGCACCG
Organism: Clostridia bacterium; assembly: GCA_017402845.1. GTDB lineage: Bacteria > Bacillota > Clostridia > Oscillospirales > Acutalibacteraceae > RUG592. Next base: position 2,705 of record JAFPLH010000009.1, on the reverse strand, counting down.
ATAGAGATGCCAAGAAGTATAGGGAATGCCGTTGCAAAGTCTATTGCACCGGTAGCTGTAAGAGCCTGAAGGATACCTACCGCCGCCGACGCACTTTGAAGAACTGCCGTAAACAGTGCGCCAACAAGTATACCTACTATCGGATTTGCAAACATTGTAAGAAGATTTATAAAGGCTTCACTTTCTTTAAGCGGTGCAACAGAAGCACTCATGGTGCTGATGCCTACCATAAGAACTACAAAGCCCAAAAGAATATCGCCTATATTCGAGTGGTTTTTTGAGAACGAACGAAACAGCAAGCCGACAATTGCAATCAAGCCCGTAATAGTGGTGGTGGAGAAAAGAGCAGTCCAACCGCCCACACCGTCAATTTCGGATAGTGCAATGATCCAGCCGGTAATACTTGTACCAAGCAGAGAACCTAATATTATTCCGATAGACTGCCTGAATTTCATCATTCCGGAGTTTACAAAGCCGACTGCCATAACAGATGTTGCAGATGATGATTGTATTACAGCTGTAACGCCTGTTCCCAGAATAATACCTTTTAACGGGGTGTTAGTCAGCTTTGCAAGCAGAAGCTCCAAGCGGTTGCCGGCGACTTTTTTTAGTCCGTCGCCCATAAGCGACATACCGAACATAAACAGAGCAATGCCGCAAAATAGATTAAATACGTTTGCAATACCCATATAGAGGGTCCTCCTTAGTAACGAGAAGCGTTTTTATTATTTCAAACCCATACACTATAAGAGTAACATATAATTCTTTATTTGTCAATTTTTATGTTATACAACTTTTTGTTTTTGTGGTTGTAAATAAAAATTTATCGGCAGTACCTCTATATTATACTAATGTGTTGATAGCTGCCATTTTATAAAAAGGGTTATACAAAAACAGACACAAAAGCTTTCAAAAAACTTTTGTGTCTGTATTAGTAAAAGATATTACAATGTATTATTCGCCGTACATCTCAGCTAACGTATTTCTTATCATGTTAGCGCACATATAAACATTACCGCCGCCCATAGTGAGAATAAGATCGCCTTCTTTAGCGTTTTTGCAGACATAATCTGCGGCTTCTTCAAATGTATTGATACAAACAGAACCCGGTATCTTGTTACCAAGATCTGTGTTGTAGATATTATAAGTATTTGTTTCTCTAACAGGAAGTATTTCAAGTATAATACTTTTGTCTGAAATAGATAAAGCTTGTGCGAAGTCATCGAGCAGCATATAAGTACGTGAGAATGTGTGAGGCTGAAAGATATTCCACACATTATTAAAGCCCATATTTACCGCTGCGGTAAGTGCTGCTTTGATCTCTGTTGGGTGGTGAGCAAAATCGTCTGCAATGGTAACACCGCCGTACTCTCCGAGAATCTCAAATCTGCGGTGTACGCCCATAAACCTTTGAAGATTATCGGCAATATCCTGCGGAGAAACATTCAGACAATGAGCAGCAGCGGCGGCAGCAAGAGCATTATATACATTATGCTTGCCCGGTACAGAAAGTGTAACGGTGCAGAGCAGCTCATTGTTATAGTACAATTCAAATGTATCATAAACGGTTGATTCGGGAGAAATAAGAACTGCACGATAATTATTATTGTCACCGAAACCAAAAGTTACAACTTTAAGATCGGTATCATTTACACATTCAAGAGCGTTTTTATCGTCACCGTTTACAACAACGGTCTGCGAAGTCTGGTTAATAAATTTTCTGAATGATTTCTTAACATTGTCAAAGGTTTCAAAGTAGTCAAGGTGATCTGCGTCAATGTTCAGAATAACTGCAATTGCAGGAGTTATCTGTAAGAACGAGTCTACATACTCGCAAGCCTCGCAAACGATAGTCTCAGAATCTCCAACATAGCTGTTGCCGCCGATAGAGGGGAGAGTACCGCCAATAATAGCAGTAGGCTCTTTGCCGCTGCCTATGAGAATCTGCGACAGCATACCTGTTGTGGTAGTTTTTCCGTGTGTACCGGAAATAGCAACTGCGTTTTTAAAACGTCTTGTAACAATGCCGAGCATAACAGATCTCTCAATTGCAGGGATACCCTGTTCCTTAGCTGCAATAAGCTCAGGGTTATCGCTTTTAACTGCTGCGGTATATACTATAAGCTGCGCACCCTTAATATTTTCTGCGTCGTGTCCCATAAATACGGGAATTCCGTATTTCTTTATACGTCTGAGTGTATCACCGTCGTTAGTGTCCGAGCCGCTTACTTCGTATCCTTTTGAAATAAGTATCTCAGCCAAAGGACACATACCTGAACCGCCTATGCCTATAAAATGTACTCTTTTAATACTGTCAAGAATGTTGTCATAGCTTTTATCACAAAATTTATCAACGTACAATTAAACGCACCTCTTATCTTATTAATACGGTATAATTATATATCAGTTTTAAAAAAATATCAACTATGAATATTCATTGACTTAATTGCTTTGTACGCCTTTTTTTTGTTGAAATAAGAAATAGTATATGATATAATTATTTAAGGACACCTCTAAAAACCTCTTGCCGCTCATCTGCACCGTATCTTCAGCCGTCATCTTGTACAATAAATCCTTGAAATACGTCAGTATTCCTGCGGATTTATTGTACAATCTGCCGACTAAATCTACGGCACATCTGAACGACATTAGGTTTTTAGAACTGCCCATAACATTTTTCAGGGATTTCTCTACTCATTTATTTT
>JAFPLH010000073.1 GCA_017402845.1 Clostridia bacterium | reverse complement strand
AGGGCATCTCTAAAAACCTGCCGTCGTTCAGATGTGCCGCAGATTTAGTCGGCAGACGGCACTTTAAAATCGCCGGCATACTGACGTATGTCAAGATTTTTTGTGCAAGATGACGGCTGAAGATACGGTGCAGATGGACGGCGTGAGGTTTTTAGAGGTGCCCTAAAGTTATTCAGGCTATTGTATTTTTTTTACGGTACACTTGCGCTCTTTTGCTATTAAGATGAAAGGGCAGCGCTTGTCGCTCCAAGCGCTAAAGCTTGCAAATGCGTCAGGATCTTTTCATCGTCAGCCATATACAAAGCTCCTTAGATCGACTGCATTGTCTGATAATGTCAAGCGGATCTATTGTATTTGTAACAATATCAGCATACTATCATACAACAAAGAGTTCAAGCATATAATTATACAAACAAAAAAGGAGTGTTGAAACAATGAAAGCAAGTGAAAAAATATGCAAGATAACCGTATTATGCATTTCATGTATAACAACAGTATTTTCGGGTGTATACATGACAGAAAAGCTATACTCACTTTTCGCAAGAGAGGGCACGCAGCTATTGAATCCCGTGTTTGCTATGAACAATAACGCTTTGCCCGAATCGCCCGTTGCCGTAAAGAACGATACAGCAGTCAAACCGAAAGCGCAGCAGACAGCCTTAAATATAACCGATCAAGACACCGATTACGCCGAAAAAGACCACGATACACCCGACACCGACCACACCTTAGAGAATACCTATCTTGTAACTGAAAGTCTGTTTCGGGAATCGAATTTAAGCTGCAATAATTTTTTTGTTAAGAATTCAACCGACCTTTCCCCCGACATTGCAGGATATCTTAACAAGGCGCTGCCCTTTAAGTATGAAGAAACAGCGCAGCCGCAGGTACTAATAGTACATACACACGCAACGGAATCTTACATGGAAGAAGATGCAGGGTACTACTACGAAAGCTTTTATCCGAGAGATACTAACGACAACTACAATATAGTACGAGTAGGAAAAGAAATAACAGACACCCTCACCGCCAACGGAATTGGGACTGTACACTGCTGCAAGCACCATGACGATCCGCAATACTACGGAGCATACGACAACAGCGCAGATTCAATATTATACTACCTTGAAAAATACCCGACAATAAAGATTATACTTGATATACACCGTGACAGCATTACAACAGAAGAAAACGAAAAAATAAAGCCGACCTTTACTTACAACGGAAAAAAAGCCGCACAAATAATGATAATGTGCGGAAACGACAACTACGGCTATTATGATTTTCCGAATTGGGAAGATAATATGAGTTTAGCGGTAAAGCTGCAAAGCACAGCCGAAACACGATATCCGGGAATGACACGTCCGCTTTATTTCGGAAACTTTATGTATAATATGAATTTAGCGCCCGGCTCGCTGCTTATCGAGATAGGCACTGACGCAAATACACTTGACGAGGCAGTTCTGACCGGCGGTATGCTTGGAAATGTTATTGCCGAGGTTTTAAAGAACGCCTGAATAGATCACGTTCTGCGGACTGAGTACTCATCTCGCTTGCATATTTTTAAATTACACTCATCTCCCTTGAAATACGTCAGTATAGTCTCGCCTGCCGGCTCGGTCGGTGCTGTTGCCTACGGCAACGTCTGCCACAAAGCAGACCGCACCCTGCGATCGTTTCGTGTAATTTGCCTAAAAATCTGACTAAGCGATATGGGCACTCGATTTAATCAGTTTTTCCTCAAAAAATGCGTAATAAGCAGAAAGCTTTTTTATGAAAACAAATAACCGCCTGCTCATTTGAGGGCAATGTCATCAACTTAATGTATATACTCCCTCCGTGAGGGAGGCGGCACGCCGCAGGCATGACGTTCTCCGGCATCTCTCGGGTTTCGCCTGTCGGTACCGGCGGCGTGTGGATACCGCTCTCTCCGGAATTTGCAGCATAATATTCAAGAATACTATACTTCTCTGCTCCAACATTTCCCGATACATCAGCAGTATAATATTTTTTGTGATATTTCTTTCAATTACATTATATTTATATGTCAAACAAACACATAACTATAAAAAGCCGCAATAAAGATAAAGCAAAATACCGCATAAACACTGACTTTTCAGCATTTATGCGGTATTCTGATAAAGCGGAGGACAAGGGATTTGAACCCTCGCGCCGGTTACCCGACCTACTCCCTTAGCAGGGGAGCCTCTTCACCACTTGAGTAATCCTCCGTATAGTGTGAAGCAGCTAAAAAATATAAAAAGCGGAGGGGAAGGGATTCGAACCCTTGGTACCTTTCGGTATCACTAGTTTTCAAGACTAGCTCCTTAAACCGCTCGGACACCCCTCCGTGCGACTATTAAATAATATCACATTATTATTCAGTTGTCAATAGTTTTTTTGAAATTTTTTTAAAAACTCCCTCGGCTTTTTTAGGCAATACCGAGGGAGTGAACATTGAAATTTTTAATACGCTGACATATCCAATGCTTTTTTAAAGTACATCAATAAACCATTTCAAAAGCAACTCTGCCCCTTACGCCGTCAAAATCAATAACAAGATACTCTTTTCCGTTTACGGTTTCCATTTTGCCTTCGCCCTTCAAGTCACCGAATGTAAAGGTGTAAAAATCGTTATCTTCTTTCCAAGTGCCGGCGTATTTCTCGTAATTCACATACAGCGACGCACTTCCCGTGTTATAAGTAAAGATAGAGTACATATCAGTATTTGAGGTAGAACCGTTGTCAAACAAATAGAATAATGATTTCCAGAAGCCTACAAAATTCTTTGAATTTGCGCCCGGTTCGTCCTTATAGGCGTCAAACTCCTCATCACTGAAGCCCTTGTCTTCTTTGGGCGTACAAAGTACAACAGAAAAATCTGCATTGTTGCCGACGTCAAAATCACCTTCGCATACCAGAATATACATTGAGGCTGCGCCTTTCAGCTTACATTCGCATATAGCTGCATTTTCGCCGTATCTCTTGTCATCATTAAACAGCAGATTATATTTCTTCTCAAGGTCTTTCTTATACTGATCGATTATTGTTTTTGATTCAAGCTTTGAATTCACCGTAAAATAATTACGGTCAAGATTATAGTTGTATACAAGCACCTTCTCAAACAGCGGTGAGTTTTTATACTGGGTATCTTTTTGACTTAAAAACTTTACTCCCTCGATATATTCGGGATTATTTAACGGAAGCTCCCTGAAATCAGCTGCTTCTGCTGCGGCTGTCGTTGAGCTTACAGAAGTTGTTGAACTTGTTTGAGTATTTGTTCCGCCGCAGCCGGCTATCGAACAGAATACCGTCACTGCCGCAAGCGCCGCACATGCTTTTTTTAATAATTTTTTATTCATAGAGAACTGCACCTCAGATTTTTTAGTCTTTAACATAGTCTTTAACATAGCCGAATGCGCCTTCTGCGTCTTTAAATCTTATTTCAAGATAATTATTGTTCTGACCATAAATGATTTTTCCGTATGCAACAGAGTTTGTTTCGTCATTAAAATTCATCACAATACCGTCGTCATTTTCTTCCCATGTACCGGTATATTTTTCTCCGCTGAGCTTCATATTAAACACACCCCCAAAGCCGAAATACAGTCCATCTGCACTGTCATCTTCAAGCCTGTCACCGTCTTTGTCAATGATATATGATTTCAGCCAGAAACCGATGAATTCTTCTGCCGGCTCCATGCTGCTT
>JAFPLH010000072.1 GCA_017402845.1 Clostridia bacterium | reverse complement strand
CCGTCCATCTGCACCGTATCTTCAGCCGTCATATTGCACAAAAAATCTTGACATACGTCAGTATGCCGGCGATTTTAAAGTGCCGTCTGCCGACTAAATCTACGGCACATCTGAACGACGGCAGGTTTTTAGAGATGCCCTGAATAAAATGAACGAAAGTCAAATGTAATGCGAAAAAAATCTTGATATACAGGGTAAAAAATGGTATAATAATTACTATTGACTGATTGTTATAAGATAATAATTATTTATTGGAATTATTGTATCATATCTGAAAGGACAGAGAAAATATGACGAGAGAAAATATTTACCGCACGCATAACTGCGGTGAACTTAGAGAAAGCGACATAGGCAAAGATGTGCGTGTTGCTGGCTGGGTAGAAAATATCAGAGATCACGGCGGTGTAATGTTCCTTGATATCAGAGATCATTACGGCGTAGTACAGGTAGTAGTACACGACGACTCACTTCTGAAAAATGTAAATAAGGAGTGCACCGTAACAGTATCTGGTAAGGTTGTTAAGCGTGACGAGGATACTATCAATCCAAAGATCGCAACGGGTACTGTTGAGGTTCATACAGATAAGCTTACAGTTTTAGGTAAGTCTATGACAAATCTTCCGTTCGAGGTTGCAACCTCAAAAGAGGTAAAAGAGGAAGTAAGACTCAAATATCGTTTTCTTGATCTGAGAAACAAGAAAAATCATGATAATATCGTACTCAGAAGTGAGATCGTATCTTATCTTCGTGCGCAGATGCAGGAAATGGGATTTATCGAGATCAACACACCTATTCTTTCAACATCATCTCCTGAGGGCGCAAGAGATTATCTTATTCCTTCACGTAAGCATAAGGGAAAATTCTACGCTTTGCCGCAGGCACCGCAGATTTTCAAACAGCTTTTGATGGTATCAGGCTTTGACAAGTATTTCCAGATAGCTCCCTGCTTCCGTGACGAGGACGCTCGTGCAGACCGTTCTCCCGGTGAGTTCTATCAGCTTGACTTCGAGCTTGCTTTTGCTACTCAGGAGGACGTTTTCGCAGTTGCAGAGCAGGTGCTTTACAATACATTTACAAAATTCAGCGACAAAGAGGTAAGCAAGCCGCCGTTTAAGAGAATACCCTTTAAAGAGGCTATGATAAAATACGGCACAGATAAACCCGATCTGAGAAATCCGCTTATAATCACAGATATAAGCGATATGTTTGAAGAAACAGATTTTGCACCGTTCAGAGGAAAGACAGTTCGTGCAATTAATGTTCCTAACTGCGCAGGTCAGTCAAAGAGCTGGTTCAAGAAAATGGAGGAGTTCGCTCTCTCTATCGGTATGAAAGGTCTGGGATATGTCAAGGTGCGTGATGATATGACATTTGACGGTCCTATCGACAAATTCCTGCCTGCCGAAGATAAAAAAGCTCTTATCGAGAGAACAGACCTAAAGCCCGGCGCTGTATGCTACTTTATCGCAGACAGCAAAGAGGCAGCTCCTAAGCTTGCAGGTCAGATAAGAACAGAGGTTGCAAAGCGCCTTGGCATTATCGACGAGAGCAAGTTTGAGATGTGCTTTATTGTCGATTTCCCGATGTATGAGTACGACGAGGACAGCGGCAACATCATATTTACACACAACCCGTTCTCAATGCCGCAGGGCGGTTTAGAGGCTCTCAATACAATGAATCCCGTTGATATTCTTGCTTATCAGTATGATATAGTATGCAACGGTGTAGAGCTTTCTTCGGGTGCTGTAAGAAACCACGATATTGATATCATGGTAAAGGCATTCGATATTGCAGGTTACAGCGAAGACCAGCTCAAAGCTAAATTCTCCGCACTTTACAACGCATTCAAATACGGTGCTCCGCCGCATGCCGGCATGGCTCCCGGTGTTGACAGAATGATAATGCTGCTTACGGGCGAAGAAAACATTCGTGAAATTATCGCATTCCCGATGAACAGCAACGCTCAGGATCTGCTTTTGGGTTCTCCGGGAGAGGTTACCGAACAGCAGCTCAGAGAAGTTCATATAAAACTCAGATAACGCTGAAAGGAAGATTACAATGGTTACCCATGACGACGTTATAGCAATAGCAAGGCTTTCAAAGCTGTATATTGCCGAAGATGAGCTTGACGAAATGACTAAGGCAATGGACGATATAATCAAATTTGCCGATACAATAAACAATGCCGCTGATGAGGGCATTGAGTTTGACAATATAAACAATTTGTCAAACGCTTTCAGAGAAGATGAGGTAGTTACCTCATACGACAGAGAAGAAATACTTAAAAATGCAAACGATATTGACGAGGGACATTTCCTCGTTCGCAAGAGGGTGTAAGCTATGGCAGAGAGTTTGATAAAAAAATACAGCGATATGCTGAATAATAAAGAAATAACCTGCGTTGAGCTTACAGAAAAGTTTCTTAATGCGATCGACACAGCAAACAAAGACTTAAACGCTTATGTTACAGTTACACCCGAAACGGCATTGGAAACAGCAAAGGCGGTTGACAAGAAAATAGCAGACGGTCAAGCGCTCTCGCCGCTTGAGGGTATACCTATGACATTGAAGGATAATATTTCCACAAAGGGTATTGAAACTACATGCTGTTCAAAAATTCTTGAGGGTTATAAGCCGATATACAATGCAACCGTGTGGGAAACTCTTTCTGCACAAAATGCAGTATTGCTCGGAAAAACAAATATGGACGAATTCGCTATGGGTTCTTCCTGCGAGACTTCATGCTTTGGCGGCGCTGCAAATCCTCACAATATCGACCATGTAGCAGGCGGCAGTTCAGGCGGCGTTGCGTCTGCGGTAGGCGGAAATATTGCCGTATACGGTTTAGGCTCAGATACGGGCGGATCAATTCGTCAGCCTGCAAGCTTTTGCGGTATTGTTGGATTAAAGCCTACTTACGGCGCAGTTTCAAGATTCGGTCTTATAGCTTATGCGTCAAGCTTAGACCAGATAGGCCCTGTTACTACTACCGTTGAGGATTCGGCAATTGTATTTGACGCAATTTCAGCATACGATAAAATGGATTCCACAAGCAGGGGCAGAGTAGGCGCACCCGTTACAGATACTCTTAAAAACGATATTAAGGGTATGAAGATAGGTATTCCGAGAGAATATCTTGAAGGTGTAAGAGATGAAGTAAGAGTATGCATTGACAAAGCCTGCGAGGTTTATAAGTCGCTCGGCGCAGAGATAGTATACTTTGATCTTCCGGCGCTTAAATACGCATTGCCTGTATACTATATTCTTGCGTGCGCAGAGGCTTCTTCAAACTTGGGCAGATATGACGGTATAAGATACGGTTACAGAACATCTTCATATAAAGATGTAAACGAGATGATCTGCAAAACAAGAAGCGAGGGCTTCGGCGGCGAGGTAAAAAGACGTATACTTTTAGGTACTTACGTACTTAGTGCAGGCTACTATGACGCTTATTACAAAAAAGCACAGAATTTAAGAGGTTCAATTGTTCGTGCCTTTGATAACTCTTTTACATGCTGTGATGTTATCCTTGCGCCGACAGTACCAATGACGGCTTTTGAAAAGGGAAGCGCAATAAGCGATCCGATTGAAACATATTTGACAGATATTTGTACCGTACCTGTAAATATAGCGGGCTTGCCCGGTGTGAGTGTACCCTGCGGTTTTGGTGAAAACGGTTTGCCGATAGGTATGCAGATAATAGGCAATAAGTTCTGCGAGGGTACTGTACTCAATGCCGCTTGGCAGTATGAAAACGCAGTCGGCTCCGAGGTATTCAAGGCTTCGGAATACGGCGTAAAGCTTTAAGGAGGGAAAATCAATGAAATATGAAATGGTGGCAGGCTTTGAAACGCATATCGAGCTTGCAACGAATACAAAGATTTTCTGCTCCTGTACAACTAAGTTCGGCGGCGATCCGAATACACATTGCTGCCCGATCTGTATAGGCTTGCCAGGCACATTACCTAAGCTTAACCGTCAGGTTGTAAAGTATGCTATAATGGCAGGTCTTGCTACAAACTGCGAAATTGCAAATATCTCTAAAATGGACAGAAAAAACTACTGTTACCCCGATTTGCCTAAGGCTTATCAGATCTCACAGTACGATAAACCCTTGTGTGAGCATGGATATGTACAGCTCAGCAGCGGAAAGAAAATAAGACTTACTCGTATTCACATAGAGGAGGACGCAGGAAAGCTTATTCATAAGAGGGGCGACACATATATAGATTACAACAGAGGCGGAGTACCACTGATCGAGATAGTATCAGAACCCGATATAAGCTCTGTTGAAGAAGCTAAAGAGTATGTAGAAAGACTTCAGCAGATAATGCGATTTATCGGTATTTCCGACTGCAAAATGCAGGAAGGAAGTATGCGGTGCGACGTTAATATCTCAGTTCGTCCGGAGGGCAGTACAAAGCTCGGCACAAGAACAGAGATCAAGAATATGAACTCTATTACTTTCATAGGCAAGGCTATGGAGTATGAGTTCAGCCGTCAGGTTGACCTTATAGAGTCGGGCGGAAAGGTAGAGCAGCAGACACTTCGCTATGATGACGTTACAAATACGACCTCATCAATGAGAGGAAAAGAGGACGCAAACGACTACCGTTATTTCAGAGATCCCGATCTTGTTACAATAAGCGTAACAGATGAGGAGATAGACGAGTTAAGAAAAATGATACCTGAGCTTCCGTTTGAAAAGGCTCAGAGATATGCAGACGAACTCGGACTAAACGAAAAGGACGCTCAGAACCTTGCGAAGTACAGAAAGATAGCAGAGTTTTTCGAGGAGTCAAGCGAGGGAATAAGGAACCCGAAAACGGCTGCTAACTTTATCATCGGGCAGATCTTCCGCAGACTTGAAACTGAAAACGATAAAGAGGAGTTTAATATTGCAATAAGTGCGCAGCAGCTCAAAGAGCTTATCAAACTTATTGATGACGGGAAGATCAAAAATAATCTTGCCAAAACAACTCTTGAAAAAATGCTTGATACAGGCAAATCGGCAAAGGAGTTTATCTCTGAAAGCGATATGGCAGGTATGGACGAGAATACACTTATCGAGCTTTGCAAAAAGGCAGTAGAGAGCAACCCGAAAGCCGTTGCAGACTTTAAGAACGGTAAGCAGAAGGCTATTAAGTCTTTGGTAGGTTTCGTTATGAAAGAAAGCCGAGGAAAGGCAGACGCAGCTTTGGCAGAAGCAAAGATCGCTGAGATCATAGGCGGATAATTTGAAAATCAAAATATAAAGGCATCGGCATTTTGTCGATGCTTTTTTTATAGGCTGATGATGAAGGAAATTTATAGTATATATTATACGATTAAAAAAATGAACAATTGTGTTGCATTTTGTATAAAATGCTTGATGTTTTTTTTAACGTGTGTTATAATAAAAAAGAGTATAAGCTTCAACAAGATGCTTTACGGAGTTAATTCATAACTAAGAAAGGATGACAGCGTATGAAAACATCAAAAAGAATTATGTCAGCCGTATTATCATTATTGATGATTCAAAGCTTTACAGTGATGCCCATGAGTACGGCAGCAGCAGAGAGTGTTCAAACGCATGCTGTAACCGTGACCGCCGAAAGCAAAGCTGCGCACACAGACGATACAACACCGATTATTGAATCCGGTAACTGCGGCGCAGAGGGCGACAACGTGAAATATGAATTGCACGAAAGCGGTACAATTTATATTTACGGAACGGGTGCTATGAAGAATTATTTCTTTATAGATGAAGATATCTATTATACTGACATGGAGCAGAGCAACGGCGGTGAAGCTTCAAAGGACGACATAAACACAGAAGAAGATTATGCTTCTCCGAATGATTCAGAGGTTTACATATTTGATACAAAACGTAATACCAACGCTAAAAATAAAAATAGTTATGAATTTGCATTTATGCCAATTCAGAAGGCTGTTGTTGAAAGCGGAGTTACCGAAATAGGAACTTTTGCGTTCTACGATTGCGAAAAGCTTGAGAGCGTAGAGCTTCCCGACACATTAACAAAGATCAATGTTTGCGCATTCAGTGAGTGTATTAGTCTTACGAGTGTTAATATACCGGATGGTGTGACAAAGATCGGTGAGAGAGCCTTTTTTTACTGCACGAGTCTTGAAAGCATAAGTATTCCCGCAAGCGTGCTGAGTATTGATGACGATGCTTTTAGAAACTGTAATAAGCTTAAAAATGTAGAATTATCAGAAGGTATACAATCAATTGGTGGCGCTGCTTTTTCCGAATGTGCAGAACTTGGCAGCATTGAAATTCCAAACAGCGTAACAAGCATAGAAGCATGTGCATTTGAATACTGCAAAAAGCTTACAAGAATTAAATGGTCAGAAAATGTCCCCGTAATACCTCCTTATTTATTTAGCGAATGTGAAAGCCTTGAACAGATCGATTGTATCGGCAATGTAACAACAATAGATGATTTCGCATTCAATAAATGTACGAGTCTTGCACAATTGGAAATTCCAAAATCAGTGACTAAAATCGGTTATGAAACATTCTCAGGCTGTTCTTCTCTTGAAAGCGCAGTCTTGCCGGAAAGCCTTACGATGTTAAGCGAGCTTGCTTTTTATAATTGCACAAGCCTTTCAATTGTAATAATTAATGACGGTATTACAGCTATTCCTTACAGTGCGTTCAGCGACTGTACAAGTCTTGAAAAAATAGAGATACCGGTAAGTGTGGTTTTAATTCAAAGATATGCATTTAATAATTGTGTTAAGCTTTCTGATGTATTCTACACAGGCAACTCACAAGACTGGCTCGACATATCAATTGCCGAAGGCAACGGAAGATTGAATAATGCTTCTGTTCATTTCAGAGCTCACATGGGTGATGTGTCAGACAGCGATACAGAAACTGATACTCAGACAGATGAACACGTTACAGACGATACCACAAAAATACTCGAAACCGGCAACTGCGGCATGAACGGCGGCAACGTAAAATACGAATTGCATTTAAGCGGTAATCTTTATGTTTACGGCAAAGGTGCTATGGAAAACTATGCTAATTGGGAGGATGAAAATACTTCACCTTTTTATAAACATTGGAGAATTAAAAAAGTAATTATTGAAGACGGAGTTACAACGGTTGGTGAATATGCTTTTGAAAACTGCGCTGATCTCGAAAGCGTCGAGCTTGCAGACACTGTAAATAATATTGAAAGATACGCTTTCTTACATTGTACAAGCCTTGAGAATATTAAATTTTCCGAAAACCTCAAAATAATTGCTTTTTCTGCATTTGTTAACTGCAATTGTCTTGAAAGCGTTAATTTGCCAGAAGGTCTTAAAAGTATCGGCGATTTAGCTTTTGAATCATGTTGTTCTCTTAAAAGTATCAGGATACCCGACACCGTAAACGAAATAGGATTTTCTGCGTTTAATAACTGTATCGGCTTGAAAAGCGTGGAATTTTCTAAGAGCATGACAACATTGGAAACCACCCTTTTTGCCGGCTGCACAGTTCTTAATAATGTAGTGATCCCTGATAATATTACTTGTTTGGAAATATCTGTATTTAAAGACTGTACCGGACTTGAAAGAATAGAAATACCGAAAAATGTAAGCGTGATCAACTCCACTGCATTTGAGAATTGTTCAAAGCTTCATGATATTTATTTTACCGGCAGTGAAGATGAATGGAAAAACTGTACAGCTAACGGAATTGATTTATATGCAGATACCGTTGTACATTATAATTCGCATATGCCCGAAATAATTGATACCGACTATCAGACAGATACAGATTTGCCTGAAGATCATACTGCTGATACAAGCCCGATAGTTGAAGAAGGCGAATGCGGAGAAAAAGCAGGCAGCGTAAAGTATGAGATACACGCAAACGGTTCTTTGTATATCTACGGTAAAGGTAGGATAAAAGATTATGAATATATTGATTCGCCATTTTTCAGGAGAACCACATTTGACCGTGCAGTGATAGAGAACGGAATTACAGATATCGGTAATAATTTGTTCAGAAATAACGATAGACTGGCAAAAGTTGAGATAGCAAATACTGTAACAAGAATAGGCGAAGATGCATTTACTGACTGTAAAAATATCAGAAAAATAGATCTGCCTGACAGTATTACAAGAATAGAAAAATATGCCTTCAGTTACTGCCGTGAACTGAGTTCGATAGTGATACCGGACGGAGTAAAAATTATAGAGACGGGAACGTTCGTTGATTGTAACTCTCTTTCAAAAGCAGAGATCCCTGAAAGCGTGAAAATTATTGAAGCAAACGCATTCCTATATACCGAATTGCGGGACGTTTATTATACAGGAAGCGAAGAACAATGGAAACTTATTGATATTGAGGAGGATAACGAAAACCTGCTCTTTGCTACTATTCATACTAAATCACATATGCCCGATGAAAATTATGATTCTTTCGAGTCTTACGGCGATGTAAACTTTGACGAAAAGGTCACCGCAAAAGATGCGATGATGGCTCAAAGAATAGCAATAAATCTCGATAGTCCAAATGTAGATCAATTTAAGGCAGCCGATGTTGACAAAGACGGAACGGTCACAACAAAAGACGCTTTGTATATTTTGAGATGCTCGCTTAAATTGACAGTATTGCCTGTTGTACGTTGAGCCTTTTTGAATAAATAATGGGCACCTCTAAAAACCGCACGCCGCCCATCTGCACCGTATCTTCAGCCGTCATCTTACACAAAAAATCTTGACATACGTCAGTATGCCTGCGATTTTAAAGTGCCGTCTGCCGACTAAATCTACGGCACATCTGAACGACGGCAGGTTTTTAGAGATGCTCTAATAATACTCCCCCGATCATATTTATTAACGCTCTCTGTTTGATCGAGGGAGTTTTCGTGTATATACTGAATTTTTTGTGATATTGTAATGAAACTTTTATGAATTAGTTGAAATTGTTTATGGTATATGTTAAAATGTGAACAAGAGAAATAAATAAACTATTAAAGGACGAGCTTGTATGAAAAAATCAAAAAAACTTGTGACAGCGGTATTATCATTAATGCTGGTACTAAACTATGCAGCAACACCCGTAAGTGCGGCGGCAGCAGAGGACGATCTTATTTATGAAACAACAGTGACCGCCGAAAGCAAGACTGTACACACTGATGACAATACGCCGATAGTTGATAAGGACAAATGCGGCGCTGAAGGTGCAAATGTGTATTATGAGATACATAAAAGCGGTATTTTGTATATTTACGGCGAAGGAGATATGTTTGATACAAATGGCGTGGAGAATAACTATTTTCCTTTTGAGAATTTTGATATCAATAAGGTTGTAGTAGAAAACGGAGTTACAAGAATAGGCACAGAGGCTTTCATTGGCTGCCGTGGTATTGCAGAGGCAGAAATTTCTGACAGTGTTAAAAGTATAGGCGCAAGAGCGTTTTGTTCTTGTCAAAATCTTAAAGGTATAGAAATACCGGATAGTGTAACAACGATAGAAGCAGGTGCATTTTCAGATTGCGAAAGTCTTTCGCACATGGTATTGCCCGACAGTGTTACAACTGTGGGTGACAGCATATTCTCAGATTGTCAGCTTCTCTCAGAAATAAAGCTTTCTGAAAATTTGACAAGTATAGGTATGTGGGCATTTGAAAATTGTATGCGTCTTACAAGCATAAAGATACCGGGCAGCGTGACAAGTATAGGAGAAAAAGCTTTTCATAACTGCACGAGTCTTGAAAGTATCGAGTTGGCAGACGGTCTGGAAAGTATCGGAGTATGCGCATTTGAAAATTGCAATAGTCTTACAGGCATAATAATACCCGATACGGTAACGAATATCGGAAGCGGTGCATTCACATGCTGTGAAAGTCTGTCAAGCGCAGTATTATCGAAAAGCCTGAAAACAATAAAAGATTCGCTATTCCGTTATTGTTATAGTCTTGAAAGTATTGAAATACCTCAAGGCGTGACCGAAATTCAAAGGTGTGCTTTTGAGGAATGTGTAAATCTTACTAATGTCAAACTGCCTGACACTCTTACGACAATGTACGATCATGTGTTTGCGTCATGCATCAATCTTGATGGTATAGAGATACCAAACAGTGTAACTTATGTAGAAGAAGCTGTATTTGCAAATTGCCGGAGTCTGACTCAGGTGGTAATACCCGATAGCTTTAAAAGCATTTCGGAATATATGTTTTATTATTGTCAAGGTCTGCAAAAAGTAGAAATATCGAACAGCGTAACAAGTATTGATAATTACGCCTTTACCTACTGCGATAATCTGTCAGATGTATATTTCACAGGCAGCAAGGAAGAATGGGAAAATATATCTTCCATTCAGGGCAATAACAGATTGAAAATAGCAAGAATTCATTATAATGCACATTTGTCTGATGATATAGATACAGAAATAGATACAGACAGTGAAACAGATACATATATACATAACCCTGAGGATACTACACCGATAATCAAACAAGGCTCCTGCGGTATAAAAGGTGATAACGTGAAATATGAGCTGCACGAAAGCGGTACGGTTTATATTTACGGGTACGGGCTTATGGATGAATATGATAATTTTAACGGTTACAACTCTCCGTTTAACAAGAATAACAATGTTAAAAATGTCATTGTTGAAAGCGGAGTTGCAAATATCGGCGCTTATGTATTTGATGATTGCAATTCTCTTAAAAGCATTGAGTTTGCAGATACTGTAAAAAGTATAGACTGCGCTGCATTCGGTTCGTGCATAAGTCTTGAAAGCATAAAGATGCCCGACAGCATAAGTATATTATGCGACAATGCATTTTTCGGGTGTGAAAATATTAATAGCATAGATATATCGGACAGTTTAACAATTATTGGTGACAATGCGTTTTACAACTGTACAAAGCTTGAAGAATTGGAGCTTCCCGAAAGCCTAAATTATATCGGAGATTGTGCCTTTGAAATGTGCGATAGTCTGAAAAGTGTGAAGATACCCGACAGCGTAATATTTATTGGTCAGTGTGCTTTTGATAATTGTACCAGCCTTTCCGACGTAAAAATATCAAAAAATGTTACGGCTTTAAGTTCAGCTATCTTTAGAGGCTGCAATAATCTGAAAAGAATAGTAATTCCCGATAGTGTTACAGAAATTGGTTATGTTGCTTTTGCAGATTGTACAAATCTTACAGCAATTGAAATTCCCGACAGCGTAGAGGTTATAAAACAATGGGCATTTTCTTTATGCGAAAGTCTTTCTGATGTATACTATACGGGCAGCGAAGAAAAATGGAATAAAATAACCATTGAAGAAGATAACGAATATTTAACAAATGCGGTTGTTCATTATAATTCGCAAATGGGAGAATTTATAGATACCGAAACCGATACAGATACAGAAGCGCCAAAGACGCACACTGATGACGCCACACCGATCGTTAAATCGGGAAATTGCGGTGACAAGAGCATTAACGTAAAATACGAATTGCATGAAAGCGGCTCTTTGTATATATACGGCGAAGGACGAATGAAGGATTATGGCGATACTTTTGATTCGCCTATGTGCTCTAACAACAAGATCAAGCGAGTTGTTATCGAAAGCGGAGTTTCAAGCGTAGCTTCTTATGTATTCAGAGATGATAAAAAACTCGAAAGTGTTGAGCTGCCCGATACGTTGGCAAGAATAAACGACGGAGCGTTTAATAATTGTAACGGTCTTGAAAACATAGATATACCCGAAAGTGTAACGTATATAGGAAGTGTTGCATTCTATGGCTGCGAAACGCTTAAAAGTATAAAAATACCTCAAGGCATAACAGATATCAAAGAATTTACATTTGCCGATTGTTCAGAACTTCAGAATATAGAGCTTCCCGACAGCTTAACAAGTATAAATATGTGTGCATTTCAGAGCTGTTCTAATCTTCAACGCATAAAAATACCGAACGGAGTAACGCTTATAGCAGAACACGCTTTCTGGAACTGTATGAGCCTGAAAGAAATTGAAATTCCGAATACCGTTCAAAATATAGATGTATGGGCATTTGACGGCTGTACTCATCTTTGCGACGTTTATTTCACGGGAAGTGAGGACGAGTGGAACAGCATTAACGTAGATGATTATAATTACTGCCTGTTAGATGCGAATATTCATTATAACATGCGTATGTATGACGAAAACGATCCCGAAAACACTGTTGTTTACGGTGATATAAACCGTGACGGCAAGGTAACTGCTAAAGATTCTATGGCTGTACAGCGTTATGCAATAAAGCTTTCAGACCTGAATGACGCTCAACTTAAAGCTGCCGATGTAGATAAAGACGGCAAAGTTACCTCAAAAGACGCTATGTATATTTTGAGATGTTCAATTAATCTGACGGTACTACCTGTCGTAAAATAATATCTATTTTTACCAGAACGCCGATAGTCTTGTCGGCGTTCTATTTTTTGTGGTATTATCTTACTTTTCAAACCAACAAAGAGAAAACTAAGGAACCGCTGAATAAATCACGTCCTGCGGACTGAGTACCCCTCTCGCTTGCCTTTTTTAGTCAAATTGCACTCAAACCACTTGAAATACGTCAGTATTCCGGCGTGATTTTCGCACAATTTGCCTGAAAAAATTCTAAGCGATACGGGCACTCGATTAAATCAGTGTTTCCCTAACAGTACAAAAGTAATAGTTTATTATCATTTGTAGACGGCGTATATATAATGTGTACCGAATTTGTAAAAAAAAATAAAGCTTATTGAATTATCAGAAGTCTTGTGTTATAATGTACGTTAAAGTCATTATTAGGGAAACACTGATAGATCAATAACGCATTGTATAATATACGCAGCTTATAATCTGACAGCTCATTAAGGGCATAAAATCGGTGCTTTCTTAGTAATAAAGAAATAATGTCTGGAGGATAAATGCCTATGAAGCTGCTTGGCAAAATCGGGCTGAGTATGATCGTATTATTAATTATGGTAATGTTTTCAGCCTGCGGTGCTGTCCAATTCTCCGTAAAAGAGTTTGCAGACGTAACCGTTGTGGGTTACACCGAGCACGGAACACTGTCTATAAAGGTAAGTGATGAAGCAATAAACAAGATATACGCAGACGGAAAAAGAGATAAAACAGCCGCACTCAGATTTGCAGAAACATTCAAGTTTACCTATGACGGGCAAAGCGACGAGGATTCTTATTTTTCCAACGGCGATGTTGTTACAATAAAAGTAACCTATGACGAAAGTATGGCTCGTGCCTTGAATATTACTTTTATTGACGACTCTTTCGATTTTACAGTAAACGGTCTTGAAGATAAGGTAGAAATGAGTCCGTTTGAGGGCTTGAGCGTAAAGTTTAACGGCGTTGCACCTTACGGCTCTGTTCAGCTTGATAAATCAAACTGTATTCAGTATATAATAGATAACGTTACATTCTACTGCGATAACTACGATCTGTCAAACGGCGATAAGGTAGTTGTTCGTGCTGAATTTAATAAAGAAATAGCCGAAAGAAACGGTTTTGTGTTTACCGAAGACGTAAAAAAATATACCGTTGTAGGCTTGTCGAAGTATGTTACAACAATGCTTGGCGTAACTTATGATACTGTAACTGCAAAAATGCACAATATGGTTGAAAAGTATGTCGCAGGTGCAGATACGTCGTATAAAACGCTCGACTGGTTCTTTGGAGAAGAAGATTCCGATACGGATACCGAAGAAGAAATTGCAGACAGCGAAAGCGGCGAGTCTTATATTGAAGATGAAGAAAACGAGGAGTATATCTCAGAAGAAAACGACACCGAGGAGTATGACGAGAACGGCTCGAAGATCGAAAAGAAGAAAAAGAAGCTCTCTGATGTTCAGAAGATCAAAAACGATTTTGTACTCTCTAACTTCAAATCAAGCTTTGAGTATGAGCCTGTCGGCTGCTACTATGCATTGAATTCAGTGCAGTATAGCGATAATGTATTCTCAGCCGTTTATAAGGTAACTGGTACTTTTGTCTGCGAAGATACAAACGGTTTGGGTTATATTAAGCCCGGCGATACCGTTGTAGGCGAAATATATGTAGTAGCGTCACTTTCGGCAGGCAGCGTAGATATAAAGAATAATCTGTACTATGAAGATTCCGTATTAACAAACTATCATGCCTATTCGATCAGAAGCTATCCTGAATATGAAGATATGAACACAGCTATTCACGGCACTACAAAGTATGTTGTTGAAAATCTCGATTATTTTGAAGACGAAGAAGCGTATAATTCATTTGCCAAAAAGCAGGACAACACCACCTCACGCAGAGAATTGCCGCATATTACGATAGATAGTTCGACAGATACTGAGGAATCAGACGTATCAAAGAACGAAAGCGAAGAAACCTCCAGCGAGGCAGAAGACGGAGCGTTAATCGGTGACGAGAATAATACTTATTACGATCCCGAAAATAATGATAACGACGCTTATTATGAAGATAACGGTTATGACGGCGGTTATATTGATTACGGATATGATGAACAAGAATATTAACACTTTTTTAAAAAATTAATAATATATTCATTTGTATATTTTTAATAATTATGTTATAATTATTAAAGGTGTAAAAATCGTAAGAAATTGTTTTTAAAATATTAATTTAGTTCGATAGGAAGTGTATTTATAATGATAAATGCCAAGCTGTTAAAGAATGCGATCATCTCAGGTGCAAACAATATAAACAAAAACAGGTCTAAAATCGACGACTTGAATATTTTCCCCGTTCCCGACGGCGATACAGGCACAAATATGTCTATGACTATCAACGCAGCGGCAGAAATGCTTGAAGGCCTTGAATGTGATGATGTATCAACAGTTGCACAGAAGGTTGCTTCTTCCATGCTCAGAGGCGCAAGAGGAAATTCAGGCGTTATTTTGTCGCTTATCTTCAGAGGCTTTGCAGTAGGTCTTAAAGATAAGGAGAACGCAGACGGAAAAGATCTTGTAGAAGCTCTCGGAAAAGGTGTAGAGGCTGCATACAAAGCTGTAATGAAGCCGACAGAGGGTACAATTCTTACAGTTGCAAGAATGGCTTATGAAGCAGGCAGCGAACTTATTTTTACAGAGAATGACGCCGTTACCGTATGGGAAACAATAACGGCAGCAGCAAACGAGGCTTTAGAGCTTACTCCTGAGCTTTTGCCCGTGCTTAAAAAGGCAAATGTTGTTGACGCAGGCGGCAAGGGACTTTGCACTATTTTTGAGGGTATGCTTTCCGTTTTCAGAGACGGCGAGATCATAGAATACAAAAAAGCTGCTGCCTCAGAGAGTGAAGAAGATTATTTCAGATCTGCGGCTGCACAGTTTGATGATGATATCACATATACATACTGCACAGAGTTTATAGTTGGCAGAGATCCCGATATATACACAGAGGCTGACGAGCTGCGTACATTTCTTCAGACTATCGGTGACTGCGTTGTAGTAGTAGATGACGAAGAAATTATAAAGGTGCATGTTCATACAGAGAATCCCGGCAATGCGCTGCAGGCAGGTCTTGAGTATGGTCAGCTTCTTACAGTAAAAGTTGAGAATATGAAAGAGCAGCACAGAAAGGCTGCCGAGGCAGAAAAGGCTGCAAAGCAGAAAGAAGCTAACGAGAAAGAAAATAACGAGCCTGTTATCGCAGAGCCCACAGAAGATATCGGCTTTGTTGCAGTTGCAGCAGGCGAAGGACTCGTTGAGCTGTTTAAAGACTGCGGTTGTGCTAACGTAGTAAGCGGCGGTCAGTCTATGAACCCAAGCACACAGGATATTTTGAGTGCAGTTCTTGCAACTCCTGCAAAGAAAGTAGTTGTATTGCCGAACAACAAGAATATTATCATGGCTGCTGAGCAGGCTGTACCGCTTGTTGAGGACAGAACTGTTATTGTACTCCCGACAAAAACAATTCCGCAGGGACTTTCTGCTTTACTTGCATTTGATCCTGATGCAGAGCCCGATACTGCTCTTGAAATGATGCAGGAGGCTTTCGCTAATGTACAGACAGGTCTTGTAACATTTGCAGCAAGAGATTCAGAGTTCGGCGTAGGTCTGCATAAGATCAAGGAAAACGAGATAATAGCATTAGAGAACGGTAAGCTCACTATCACCGAAAAGGATATTGTAAAGGCTGCTGTTAAGGTTACGAAGAATCTTGTATCTAAGGAGTCTGCATTCATTACAGTAATCAGCGGTGAGGGAGTAACTCTTGAGCAATCAGAAAGAGTTGTAGAGCTTCTTACTGCAAAATACGGAAAAGATATGGAAATATCTTATGTAAACGGCGGTCAGCCGGTATACTACTTTATTATTTCTGTAGAATAAAGGTTGATTAAATTGGCTTCACTTTACGAGATCCCAATAGAACAAATTAACGGCATCGGCACAAAGAGAGGTCAGCTTTACAGAAAGCTGGGTATCGACACTGCCGGTGCCCTTGTGCGTTTTTATCCCAGGGCTTATGAGGACTGGAGTAATATTACTTCAATAGAAAACGCACAGTCAGGCGAAACGGTATGTATAAAAGCAAGTCTGTCGTCGCCGGTACGACAAGCTGTTGTTTCCGGCGGAAGAATACTTGCTACCGTAATTGTTACCGACGGATATTCAGAAATGAAAATAGCTTTTTTTAATAACCGCTATATTTCGTCAATGCTCAGAACAGGAAGCGAATATCTGTTTTACGGTAAATTTACACTGAACTATAATACGCCCGAAATGATAAACCCTACCTTTGCATTGACGGGCGCATCTGAAAGCGTGCCGATACACCCGATATACAGTCAGGTTGCGGGTTTGTCTACAAAGCATATCGAAAAGTCAGTGAGAAGCGTACTCGATATGCTGCCCGAAACGGTCAAAGATCCCATACCTGAAAATATACGCAAAAGGTACTCTTTGCCGCCGCTTAAAAGTGTACTCTGGGATATACATTTTCCTAAGAGTATGGACGAGGCGGAGAACGCAAAACGCAGGCTTATTTTTGAAGAGCTTCTTGTTCTCGTACTCGGACTTTCTTCTATAAAAACACTTTCGCTTGAGCGCTCAGACGTTATAATTGAAAACGATCATACAGACGAGTTTTTAGGTTATCTGCCATTTACTCTTACGAACGCACAGAAAAGAGCGATTGACGATTGTATAAGCGATATGAAGCATAACGACAAGGCTATGAACAGACTTGTTCAAGGTGATGTTGGTTCGGGAAAAACTATGGTTGCGGGCGGCGCTGCCTATACGTGTATAAAAAATGGTTATCAGGCGGCTATGATGGTACCCACGGAGATCTTAGCACAGCAGCATTATCAGACGTTCAGCGAGATATTTGAGAATACCGACGTAAAAGTAAGACTTTTAACGGGTTCTATGACAGCAAAGCAAAAACGCACGATCCTTTCAGAGCTTGCCGAAGGTGAAATTGATTTTATTGTAGGTACTCACTCGCTTATATCTGAAACGGTAGTTTTCAATAATTTAGGGTTGGTCATTACCGACGAACAGCACCGTTTCGGAGTTCGTCAGCGGTCACAGCTTTTGTCAAAGGGAAAAAATCCGCACCTGCTTGTAATGTCGGCAACGCCTATTCCGAGAACGCTTGCGCTTATCATATACGGCGATCTTGATATCTCGATAGTAAACGAAATGCCGCCCGGCAGACAAAAGGTAGATACTTTTCTTATAGACGATTCTGTAAGAGAACGTGCCTACGGCTTTTTGAAAAAGCAGATAGAGGAGGGCAGACAGTGCTATATTGTGTGTCCTGCTGTTGAAAACAGCGACACGGGCTTAACAGGCGTTGAGGAGTATACCGAAAAAATAAGAGCCGGTGCGCTTAAAAGCTGCCGTGTGGAGTGTCTGCACGGAAAAATGAAAGCGTCTGTAAAAGACGAAATAATGAATAAATTTGTAACCGGCGAAATAGATGTGCTTGTGTCTACAACTGTAATTGAGGTTGGTGTAAGCGTGTCAAACGCCGTAATAATGATGATAGAGAATGCCGAGCGTTTCGGCTTGTCGCAGCTTCATCAGCTCAGAGGCAGAGTGGGCAGAGGAAAGCATAAATCATACTGTATACTTGTGTCAAACGCTAAGTCAGAAGAAGCGAGAAAAAGGCTTAATGCACTTTGTCAGACAAACGACGGCTTTAAAATAGCAGATGAAGATCTAAAGCTCAGAGGTCCTGGCGACTTTTTTGGTTCTCGTCAGCACGGACTTCCCGAACTTAAAATTGCAGACCTTGCAGAAAATATCGAGGTAATGCACGAGGCACAAGAGGCTTCAAAAGAAATAATGAACGATTATTTAAACCCCGATTGCAGCGAGCTGCGAAGCTTGAGAGCAGAAGTAAGTATGCTTTTCAATAACGTAGGACAGAAGCTTAATTGATTATGAAAAGAGGTAGAAAATGTTAAAACGAATCACAGCAATTATTACAGCGGCTTTGATTTTTGTTATGTGCTGCGTGCCGTGTGCAAGTGCGGCAACATTTACAATAGATGAAAAAATCACCTCGCAGGCTGTTTATCTTTTGAATCTTGATACAGAAACGGTTGTGTTTGAGAGAAATTCAGAAAAGAAAATGTATCCTGCTTCTACCACTAAAATAATGACGTATATTATTGTTGTGGAGAACGTAAGCGATCTGAACGGCGAAAAAGTGCTTGTTGATAAAGAGATACTCGACAAGCTTATCGGTACAGGCAGCTCACTTTCAAATCTTGAATATTTTGTTGGACAGTATGTTACAGTGTATGATCTGCTCAACTGCCTTATGGTAAAATCGGGCAACGACGCCGCATTGCTTTTGGCTCATCATATAGGCGAGGGCTCTATTCAGAAGTTTATTGATATGATGAACGCAAAAGCCGAGGAGTTAGGCTGTGAGAATACTCACTTTATGAATCCTCACGGACTTCATGACGAAGATCACTATACAACCGCCTCTGATCTCGCGGTTATTACAAGATACGCTCAGACTTTGCCGTACTTCAACGAAATAACAAATACACTGACGGCTTATTTGTCTGTTGATACCGCAAAGGAGTATCCGCTGATATCAACTAATTATATGATAAACGAAACAAGCGGCGGAGATTATTATTATCCCTATGCAAAGGGCATAAAAACAGGTACTACCGACGAGGCAGGCTATTGCCTTGTTTCAACTGCAAATTACAGCGGATATACCTACTTGTGCGTTGTAATGGGTTCTCCGTGTATCGACTCAAACGGCAAACAGATTGAAACAAACGGAGCTATGATGGATAGCAGAACCTTGTATAAATGGGCATTTACACATCTTGAAATAAAGAGCGTAATAAGCGAACAGACGCCTGTTTGCGAAATTCCTGTGCAGCTTGCGTGGGATCAGGATACTGTTTTGCTTGTACCGCAGAAAGCTTATTCAACAATTCTGCCAACAGATGTTGAACCGTCGAGTATTGATATTTCAGTTAATATTCCCGAAAGCTTGACGGCGCCCGTAATTGAGGGTACTGTAATAGGCACGGCAACTATCAGCTATGCAAATCAAGAGCTTACAACGGTTGACCTTATTGCAAGTGAAACAGTAGAACGCAGTAAAATTCTGTATTTTCTCGACTATGCAACAAAGGTTTTACATTCACGTTATGTGTTGATAGCGGCTATTGTTGTTGTACTGCTGCTGATATTCTATATAATAGTTACAATTGCATACAATAACCGCAAAAAGAGAAATAAGGCAATGAAAGACAGAAAAAAAAGAAGACGTAAAAAAGGTACAACAAACAATAAATAGTATTTTATAGTTTTTTAGAGATGCCCTTGATATCCCCGACAAGTATTTGTGATTTGTCGGGGATATATGTTGCATTTTAACAAGAAAGTGAATAATATATATTGAAAATAAATTGAATATTTTTTTCTTCATTGTGCAATATCTATTGACATAATAAGTATTTAGTGTTATTATAAAGTTACTGCAATTATGATAGAGGCGCAAATACTAACAGTACCGCACAGTAATGGTTTTCGCAAAGCTGAGGTGTGCGTGAAAGGAGTGTTTGCCGAAGATGACCGAGGCGAAAGGTCTTTCTGGGCGTGCGGATAATATCCGTATGACTGTCGCAAGTGCGGAGTGCTATCTTAATTATGATAAACTTTCTTTTGAACCCGTTTTGAGTAATTTTGATAGCCGATTTATATCGGCTTTTATTTTTTTATTGCAGAAATTTATACCGCTGAGTGCGGTCATATACATCAAAAGGAGTTTTTATTATGAGTAAATTTACGATCTTTGAGGGCGCTGCAACTGCCCTGGTTACACCACTTAACGAAAAAGGAATCGACTTTGAGAAGTTCGGAGCACTTATCGACTGGCAGATAGAGCAGGGCATTAATGCTTTGGTAATCTGCGGTACAACAGGCGAAGCTTCAACATTAACAGACGCTGAGCATAAAGAGGCTATCCGCTTTGCAGTAGAGCGTGCTGCTCACAGAGTTCCGATAATCGCAGGCACAGGCGGAAATGATACAGCTTATGCCGTAGAGCTTACAAAATATGCATGCTCGGTAGGCGTTGACGCTTGTCTTATCGTTACACCTTATTACAACAAGGCTACACAGAACGGTCTGATTAAAATGTTCTACACCATAGCAGACGCAAGCACAAAGCCTCTCATTATTTACAATATTCCCGGTAGAACCGGCGTGAACATTATGCCTCAGACGTTTGTAGAGCTTGCAAAGCACCCGATGATCGCCGCAGTAAAAGAGGCAAGCGGCAACATCTCTCAGTGCGTAAAGATCATGCAGCTTGTTGGCGATCAGATAGATATGTACAGCGGTAATGACGATCAGATCGTACCGATCATGTCTATCGGCGGCAAGGGCGTTATCTCCGTACTTTCAAACGTATTCCCGAAGGAAACAGCCGAGATGTGCAGAAAGTTCCTTGACGGCGACGTAAAGGGCAGCGCAGAAATGCAGCTCAAATATTTGCCGCTTATTGACGATCTGTTCTCTGAGGTAAATCCGATACCCGTTAAGGCTGCTATGTCAAAGCTTGGTTTCTGCGAGAACTTTGTAAGACTGCCGCTTACTCCAATGGAAGAAAAGCACGCAGATGTCCTTTATGCTGAAATGAAGAAGCTGGGACTTGACGTATAATAAATATTGATACATTTTGAGGAAGTGAAAATATGATCTGTAATAATTTATCGGTAAACGATTGCGGACATCTGACCTTTGCAGGTATGGATACCGTTGATCTTGCAAAAAAATACGGAACACCGCTTATGCTTTTAGACGAGGGCAAGATCCGTGAAAAAATGAGTATATACAGAGAAGCCATGAAAAAGTATTTTACTGACGATTCAATGCCGCTTTATGCAAGCAAGGCTTTAAGCTTTAAGTATATCTACAAAATTGCTAAAAGCGAAAATATCGGGATCGACTGTGTATCCGCAGGTGAGATATATACAGCTGTTCAGGCAGGTTTTCCGATGGAAAAAGCATATTTTCACGGCAATAGCAAAACAGAGGACGAAATAAGATTTGCAATTGAAAACAATGTAGGTCATTTCGTGTGCGACAGCATAGAAGAAGTATCTGTTGTTGACGAGATCGCCCGCAGTATGGGTGTAGTACAAAAGGTACTGCTCAGAATTACTCCGGGTATTGATCCTCATACACATAAGAAAATATCAACCGGAAGCGTTGATTCAAAATTCGGTGTTGCTATTGAAACAGGGCAGGCATACGAGCTTGTAGAGAAAACGCTTGCACTTGCAAATATTCAGCTTGACGGTTATCATTGTCATATCGGTTCTCAGATATTTGAGTACGATCCATTCTGCGACGCTGCAAAGATCATGATAAAATTCATTGCCGATACAAATAAAATGTTCGGTTTTACTGCAAAGACGCTTAATCTTGGCGGCGGTATGGGCGTAAGATATACCGAGGCAGATCCGGAAATTGACTATAAAGCAAATATCAAGGGCATAGCCGATGTAATTTCGCAGCTTTGCGCTGAATACGGCTTGGATATGCCGAGAATACTTATGGAGCCCGGCAGAAGTATTGTCGCAGACTCTGGTCTTACACTTTATACCGCAGGATATCTGAAAGAGATAACAGGACTTAAAAACTATATCTCAATAGACGGCGGTATGACAGATAATCCTCGCTTTACGCTGTATCAGTCGCCTTATACCGTACTGCTTGCCAACAGAATGAATGAGGAGTACGACTATAAATGCACAATAGCCGGCAGATGTTGCGAAAGCGGAGATATCATTCAAGAAGATGTATTGCTGCCTCGTCCTCAGCGTAATGATACTATCGCCGTATTGACTACCGGTGCGTATAATTACGCTATGTCATCTCATTACAACAAGGTTCCGAAGCCTTGTGTTGTTATGATACACAATAAAGAAGATTTTGTTGTAATAAAAAGAGAAACTTACGCCGATATGATCGCAAACGAGGTATGATCTTTTATTAAAATGAGCACTGTACCGTTAAGGAACCACTGAATAAATCACGTCCTGCGGACTGAGTACCCCTCTCGCTTGCCTTTTTTAGTCAAATTGCACTCAAACCACTTGAAATACGTCAGTATTCCGGCGTGATTTTCGCATAATTTGCCTGAAAAAATTCTAAGCGATACGGGCACTCGATTTAATCAGCGTTTCCTTAAGGGCATCTCTAAAAACCTGCCGACTGAAGATACGGTGCAGATGGGCGGCGTGAGGTTTTAGAGGTGCCCTTAAATATAATTGCGGTACGGTGCTTAAAAAAATAAAAAAATTTTTTAAAAAACGATTGACAAATCGAAAAAGATAGTGTATAATAATTCTTGTCGCTAAGAGATACAGCGAAGATGTGGGAGCATAGCTCAGCTGGGAGAGCATCTGCCTTACAAGCAGAGGGTCATAGGTTCGAGCCCTATTGTTCCCACTCTATTTTTTAGCTCTGTATTATACAGAGCTTTTGCTTTTTTTATCATCGGATTTTGATGATAAAATAAAATTTAAAAAACTTGAAAAAAAGTATTGACATTTTGTATTCTTTATGTTATTATTATTAAGCACTTGGGAAACATACAAGTTGAACAAATGTGCTGGTGTAGCTCAGTTGGTAGAGCAGCTGATTTGTAATCAGCAGGTCGGGGGTTCGAGTCCGTCCACCAGCTCTTTATTATGCCTTTTTGCAGTAAACCTGCGGCATATCGTGCGGCAATACACTTCAGGTGCGAATGAGAGTATGTTAATAGTATAGCTTGTGAGTACAAAAAAGTATGAACGCACACAATTAATAGGTGATTGCAAAAGTCGAAACAATAATGTTCTCGAAAAGAAATAATTGTTATATACAAGTAAAGTAGGAACAAGCGACTGAAAAAATGGCAACACAAACAGACCGATCGGGGATCGGTCAAAAAAGAAGGATATTTCAATATATGTTATGCGACCATCGAAACAAGTTTACGAACGCTTTTGTAAAGTTTAGTTTGATT
>JAFPLH010000071.1 GCA_017402845.1 Clostridia bacterium | reverse complement strand
TCATCTGCACCGTATCTTCAGCCGTCATCTTGCACAATAAATCCTTGAAATACGTCAGTATTCCTGCGGATTTATTGTACAATCTGCCGACTAAATCTACGGCACATCTGAACGACATTAGGTTTTTAGAACTGCCCATAAATGAGGAGACAGGTATATGAATAAGGTTTCTCTTGATAAGAACGACAGCAGCGAATATAACAATTATACACAGTTCGGGTATAATGATTACAGAACAAATTTTGACGATCGCTACGGCAGACAGGAGAGAGATAAGCCGATAAAAGCTGATCTGTTATCAATGCACAAAAAAGATAAAATGGATCATTACGTTGGTTCAGACGAAAAATACGGAAGCAAAATACATTTGAATCTGTCTGATAAAAAAGGCGGATCGTTTGAAATTCCTCCTGCTTTGTTGGACAAACTGCCCTATAACGGTTCGGGCTCACAATGGTACGGTGACGAAAACCCCGATTACAAAAGGTTTAAAAGACTGTCGGAAATATCCTCACTTTGTATATACGGCGGTACTGCTGTTGGGGTTTGTATTTGCGTGTTTGCTAAAGCATCATTTTTATTCCGCGGCAGTCATGAACCGTTCGATAGTTTGTTGAGTGTTATTCTTATTCTTGTAGGCATTGCGGCATTCTATTTAAACAACAAAGCAACTATGAAGCGAATAAAAAGCTGCACACTTGAGGTAAACGGTCTTATTGTAGGTTATGATAAATCATACTCTACCGATTCAGACGGCCATTCGTCTGCAACTTATACGCCCATATTCGGGTATAATTATAACGGGCAGATCTATACGGTCAAGGGAACGCTGTATTCGTCGGGTGTGCCTAAGGTGGGCGAAGAAGTTAAGCTGTATGTTGATCCCAATTTGCCGACAAGGTATTTTCAGCCCGGTCATGACCGTTCGGGGTTTATCTTTATTATCGTGTTCAGCTCGATATTTATAATAGTTGGTATGATAACTGCTTTTGCTAAATAAAGTATCAAGGCAGCGCTGCCTTTAAAAAACTGTTGAAAATGGACAATTGCTATGATATACTAAAATTATTGGGGGTGTTAATATGCGCAGAGCTGATCTGAATAAGAGTCACAACAGTGTTGATCGTGATCCGCATTATAATGATCTTTTTGATATGCAGGACGGATATATACCGTTTTACAGATCGGGAGATCATTTTCAGCAAAACGATGATCGTTTTAACAGACAAAGCAGCGAGTATAACAATATACCGCCTTATAGTGCAGATGGGTATGATCGGCATTTTGCGGATAATACTAATAATTATAGCGATCTGCCGTTTTATCAGACAAATGAACGAACGGGAAATAAATCTGATAAAATGGATCATTCCATTGCATGGGCGCCGTCGAACAAAGGCTCCCTTATGGTCTGTCTAATATAAAATCTTTTGTATCGAATGATAAAATGAACGATATCCCCTCTGCTCTGTTAAACGAGCTGCCTTATAACGGTTCGGGCACACAATGGAACAGTAATGCAAACCCGAATACAAAATGGTTTAAAATAATATTGGCAGTTGGCTCGGTGCTTGTTTACAGCATGGCTTCCTTTGGCTTCGGTTTGTATTTTGTGCAAAAGGTTTCACACAAATTCAGGGGTGCGCAGGGCGGCAATCTGGCGATCGGTATTCTGTTTGCTGTTGTGGGGCTGATGATCTTTTATTTTTATTCTATGTCAAAATTTCAGCGAATGAAGGAATGTACAGTTGAGCTGGAAGGTATGATAGTATCGTATAAAAAAAGATACAGTTCATAGGGACGTTCTAATTCTACAACTTATTCACCTGTGTTCGGTTATAATTATAATGGGCAGAACTATGTGGTAACATCAGACCTTTCAACATCATTTGTACCGAAAATAGGGCAACATGTCAAGATCTTAATTGATCCCAGAAACCCTACTAAATGGTTTCAGCCTAAAAATGATATTTCGACTTTGCTCTTTATTATTGTATTTTGTGTGTTGTTTATGGGAATGGGCTTCATAGTGGTTTTTAGCCCTTGATAAATAGGAGGAAAATATGGAATTTTGGTTTTCGGAGAAACATACCCCGAATGTACAGATATCAATTCGTGTAGATAAACAGCTTTACAGCGGTAAAAGTGAATTTCAGAGAATAGATGTTTTTGAGTCGCCTGAGTTCGGCCGCTTTCTTACGCTTGACGGCTATATGATGCTTACCGAAAAGGACGAGTTCATTTATCATGAAATGATAACTCATGTGCCTATGGCTGTTCATCCTGATGTAAAAAAGGTGCTTGTTATCGGGGCAGGCGACGGCGGAGTTATAAGAGAGCTTGTTCGTTATCCTGAGATAGAGTCGATAGATATGGTAGAAATTGATTCTCTCGTAGTGGAGGTTTGTAAACAGTATCTGCCGCAAACGGCTTGCCGCTTTGACGATCCCCGCCTTACCATTCATTATGAGGACGGTTTGCGCTTTGTACGCTTTAAAGAGAATGAGTATGATCTTATTATCGTTGATTCTACCGATCCTTTCGGCCCCGGCGAGGGACTTTTTACTAAAGAGTTTTATGGCAACTGCTGCAAGGCGCTCAAAGATGACGGTATTCTTATAAATCAGCATGAAAGCCCGTTTTATCCTGATGACGCACATGCTTGTCAAAGAGCGCATAAGAATATTGTAAAAACCTTTCCTATCGCTAAGGTATATCAGGCGCATATCCCGACTTATCCTTCGGGACATTGGCTTTTCGGCTTTGCGTCGAAAAAATATCACCCATTGCGCGACCTGAACGAAAACAGGTGGAATATGCGTTCGCTGAAGTGCAGGTATTATACAACTATGCTGCACAAGGGTGCTTTTTATATTCCCGCTTATGTAGAGGAGCTGCTTAAAGATGTTGAGTAAAAATATAGAAACATTTATTGCCTGCGATTGTGATTATGAGTCGGCAGAAACGGTGCTTTTCGGTGCACCGTTTGACTCTACCACTTCTTTTCGCCCCGGAACACGCTTCGGCCCTCATGCCGCAAGAAGTGAGTCTTTCGGAATAGAAACTTACAGCCCGTATCAGAATAAAGATATGGAAGATATTTCTGTTATGGACAGCGGAGATATTGAACTGCGTATAGGCGATACAGAGGCTTGCTTAAAGCAGATAGAGGAGCGCACACGCATAATACTAAATGACGGCAAAAGACCTTTCATGATCGGCGGTGAGCACCTTGTAACGCTTGGTGCGTTTCGTGCGGCTGCGGAGAAATATCCCGATATACATATAATACACTTTGACGCTCATGCAGATCTGCGAGACGACTATTTAGGCGTTAAAAACTCTCATGCTTGCGTTTTGCGCCGTTGTTGGGATATTATAGGTGACGATCGTATTCATCAGTTTGGCATACGTTCGGGCGAACGTGCGGAATTTGACTTTGCTCGTATTCATACCGATATTCACCCTTTCAGCCTTGAGGACGTAAACAATTTAGTTAGGGTGCTTGCAAAAAAGCCCGTGTATTTTACGCTTGATATGGACGTACTGGATCCGTCTATATTTCCGGGAACAGGTACTCCCGAAGCAGGCGGCGTAAGCTTTGAGGAATTAAGGCGTGCTGTTACGTGTGTTTGTTCGGCTTTGAATATTGTCGGCTGCGACGTAAACGAGCTTAGTCCGCATTATGACGCAAGCGGAGTTTCTACCGCTGTTGTATGCAAGATCATTCGTGAAATGCTGCTTGCTATGCACTGATGTTTTGGAATATGTATTAATGGATATGAATATAAACAGACCTGCCGATACTGCGGCGGGACAGCGGCGAAAAGAAAAAGTATATTTGATAACAGCAGTAATTGTATTGATTTGTATTGCTGTCAGCCGTATTGGTATAGGGGTGCATAATAAAGCCGAATTAAAAAAATTTGTGACTGTCGATGCAGTTGTTACAGACGTATACAAGGAGAAAGGCGAAGAAGAAGTCTTTTATTATGTGACGTTTGATTATACATATAACGGACTGAATTACAGGCAGACAGATATAATATAGCGATAGGCACAGAAACGCAGATCAGTATTAATTCAGTTGCCCCCGAAAAGTTAGAAAGCAGCTTAATGAGATCAGATGTTAAAAATATTTATACAGCGATCTGCGTATTGATAGGAGTCTTAATATCGGGAACGATCAATAAAGATATTACTCGGAACAGCTTATATGTTACATTGAATAAAATCAATAATTATATGATCGAAAACAGAAGCGGCGATTTTGATTGATCAAAACAAAATGAACATACATTTTTCAAGGGTACAATGACAAAAGGGTGATCTTATTGTTTATATTAAAATTTGTTCGGGCAATTTTTAAATTTATCAGTATTGTCTTTACGGTATTATTTTTGATCTTTGCTTTTTTTGCCGTTAAAGATCAGATAAAGTATATAGATTATGTGAAATGTCAGGCTGTTGTGCTTGATTCATACAGCAAGCCTTCAAGCGAAGGAACAGATGAGCATTACGCAGTTGTTCGGTATTCATACGAGGGTAAACAGTATATCGAAGAATACAGAGTGTGGCGGGCATACTATAATATGCACGGGGCAGAAATAACGGTAAAGTGTGATCCGGCTGATCCCGCAAAGCTGCAAGACAGCGGTAATTTTGCAGTATTCGTAATACTATGTTGCTCAT
Organism: Clostridia bacterium; assembly: GCA_017402845.1. GTDB lineage: Bacteria > Bacillota > Clostridia > Oscillospirales > Acutalibacteraceae > RUG592. Next base: position 20,982 of record JAFPLH010000071.1, on the reverse strand, counting down.
TCGGGATAGTTTCATTTATTTTTGGGTTGGTTTCATTTATACTAAAAAAAGTAATAAAGAAGATCTCGTTTGTATCATAGGGAGGTAATATTTATGATGAAGAACGAACAATGCCCCTATTGCGGCGGACGTGAGTTTACTACGATAACGGGCAGACTTATCACAGGTTCAGGCGTAATGCCGCTTGACAATAATAGTAAAGAAGTATATTATGTTACTTGTATAAAATGCGGTACTGTTGCAAGAACGTATTTTAAAAACATAGCGAGTCATTCAAGGGAAGATTTAAAAATAAAGCTTGTGTGATCTGATTGTCTACGGGAGGAAATGATAATGCAGAACAAAGGTAAAACAACGATTATTGTTATGATAGTTATTTCCGTTTTTATTGCTGCAATGGGATTTATCTGCGGTATTGTGGTTTATTCTCAGCTTACAAGTCAGATAGCGGCTAACAGCAGCGGCGATCTTGTAGTTGAAGGCGTAGATCTTTCCGGTATGATAAGTATGGCAGGAAATGCCGGCGCACTTGTTATAAGCGCGCTTATTGTGGCTGCAAGTCTGGTTGCCGTATTGCTTCAGTGGCTGGGCTATGGCCTTGTTAAGCTGATACAGGGTGTTTATAAAAATCAGCAGGGCAATAACATTCAGAATAATAATGTGCAGAATTGACGTGTAAAACAGAGGAGAGATCATCATGGGAAAAGTATTGGTTATAGGCTGCGGCGGTGTTGCAAGCGTTGCTATTCAGAAGTGCTGTCAGCATAGTGATGTTTTTGAAGAAATGTGTATTGCAAGCCGTACAAAGTCTAAATGCGACGCACTCAAGGAAAAGCTTGAGGGCAAAACAAAAACTAAAATTACAACAGAGCAGGTAAATGCAGACAGCGTTGACGAGCTTGTATCGCTTATTGAAAAGGTAAAGCCCGACTTGGTTATGAATATCGCTTTGCCGTATCAGGATCTTACCATAATGGACGCATGCCTTAAATGCGGCGTAAATTATATGGATACGGCAAACTATGAGCCCGAAGATATTACAGAGCCTGCATGGCGTGAGGTGTATGAAAAGAGATGTCGTGATGAGGGCTTTTCGGCATATTTTGATTATTCATGGCAGTGGGCGTACAAAGAAAGATTTGAAAAGGCAGGCTTGACGGCTTTGCTCGGTTCGGGCTTTGATCCCGGTGTTACTCAGGCTTACTGCGCATACGCTCAGAAGCATTTGTTTGATACTATTGATACTATTGATATTCTCGACTGCAACGGCGGCGATCATGGCTATCCGTTTGCTACAAACTTTAATCCTGAAATAAATCTCAGAGAGGTATCAGCGCCCGGTTCATACTGGGAGAACGGTCACTGGGTAGAGGTGCCTGCAATGAGCATTAAGAGAGAATATAACTTTGACGGTGTTGGTATGAAGGATATGTATCTTTTGCACCACGAAGAAATTGAGTCGCTTGCAAAGAATATTCCTGATGTTAAGCGTATTCGTTTCTTTATGACGTTCGGTCAGAGCTATCTTACACATATGAATTGTCTTGAAAATGTTGGTATGCTTTCTACCGAGCCTATCGAGTTTGAAGGTCACAGCATTGTTCCGATTCAGTTTTTGAAAGCGCTTTTGCCGGATCCGGCAACTTTAGGTCCGAGAACGGTAGGCAAGACAAATATTGGCTGTATCTTCAAGGGTACAAAAGACGGCAAGGAGAAAACCGCATATATTTATAATATCTGCGATCATCAGGAGTGTTACAGAGAAGTTGGTTCTCAGGCAATATCTTATACAACAGGCGTTCCTGCAATGATCGGCGCTATGATGCTTTTGCAGGGCAAATGGAATAAACCCGGCGTTTATACTGTCGAGGAGTTCGATCCTGATCCGTATATGGAGCAGCTTAATCTTTGCGGCTTGCCGTGGCAGATAGAAGAAAATCCCGTTATGGTGGACTGATCTATGAAAAGCTTGATAGAAACACCGTATTTTCTCGTTGACGAAATAAAGCTCATACAAAATCTTGAAATACTCAAAGCCTTGCAGCAAGATACAGGCTGCAAGGTGCTGCTTGCACAAAAAGCGTTTTCAATGTTTTATGCGTATCCGCTTATATCACGATATCTTGCGGGCACATGCGGCAGCGGTTTATACGAAACACGGCTCGGCGCGGAAAAATTCGGCGGTGAAACTCATGTTTTTTCGCCGGCATACAAAGAAAACGAATTTGAAGATATTCTCAGATATGCAGACGATATTGTGTTCAATTCAGTGAAGCAGGTGAAAAAATTCGGGCAGAGGGCAAAGGAGTGCGGTAAGTCGATAGGACTCAGAGTAAATCCGGAATGTTCTACACAGCAGGGGCATGCGGTGTATGATCCTTGTTCGCCGGGTTCACGTCTGGGCTGCACGCTTTCTCAGCTTGACGAGAGTATTCTGCCTATGCTCGACGGACTTCACTTTCATACTCTTTGCGAGCAGAATTCAGACGATCTCGAAACAACTGCAAAGGTATTTGAAGAAAAATTCGGTAAATATCTTTATTCGCTCAAATGGGTAAACTTCGGCGGCGGTCATCATATTACAAGAAAAGACTATGATATCGAAAGACTAAAGCGTATTATAATTCATTTCAAAAATACTTATGATGTTGATGTATACTTAGAGCCGGGCGAGGCTGTCGTTCTTAATGCGGGATACTTGAAAACAAGCGTTTTAGAGATCGTGCATAACGGCATGAATATTGCGATACTTGATTCATCAGCCGCTTGTCACATGCCTGATGTAATTGAAATGCCTTATACGCCGCCTTTGCAAAATGCAGCTAAATCGAATGAAAAGAAGTATCCTTATCGTCTGGGCGGGCCCACTTGTCTTGCAGGTGATGTTATCGGCGACTACTCCTTTGACGAACCGCTTAAAGAGGGTGATATTCTTACGTTTGAAGATATGGCTCTTTATACCATGGTAAAGACTAACACGTTTAACGGTATGAGGCTGCCCTCGATAGTGTACAGACACTCAGACGGCAAAGAGGTACTTGTACAAAGCTTTGGTTATGAGGACTTTTTGAACAGATTGTCTTGATCTGGAAGAAGGTGTTATTGCATGCTTGATGAAAACAGAAAAAAAGGTCTTGCGATCATGATTGTATTTTGTGTTGCATGGTGCGGCTTTTTCATATATGGTATTATTGGTACAGTTAAGGCGATAGCTGATAGGACTGAACTGAAGGAAAACAGAGTAGAGGTACAGGCAATATGCGAAAGCTGCTGGGTGGAAACAAGTGTTGATGTTGATGATAACGGACACTCAACAACACATCACAGCTATTATGCGAATGTGTCTTATGAGTACAACGGTCAGACCTATTACAAAGAGAAGGTCGGCGTAACACAGGAATACAGCCAAGGTGATTATATAAATATGTATGTATCGCCGTCCGATCCCGAAAAGGCAGCTAATCATTTTAGCGGAATTTTCTGGTATATCGTTACGATTATAGCAGAATTGTTCTTTGTGGTCGTTGGTATCGGAGTTACGGTAGTAGTAATAAAATTCTATATTCTGAGAGATGTTAATACACAGCCAAATGTAAATATGCCGCCTCATGTATATATGAATGACACCTACGAGATATTCAATTCCGCTGACAGAAACCGCGGACAATTCCGCAAATAATAAGGGAACCACTGAATAAATCACGTCCTACGGAGCGAGCACCCATCTCGCTTGCCTTTTTAGTCTCGCCTGCCGGCTCGGTCGGTGCTGTTGCCTTGCGGCAGCGTCTGCCGCCGGCAGACCGCACCCTGCGTGATTTTCGCACAATTTGCCTGAAAAAATTCTAAGCGATATGGGCACTCGATTAAATCAGTGTTTCCTAAGAGAAGATTGAAATAAATACTGCCCTGAAAAATTTTTTTAAATAAACTATTGACAAACGTATCATTTATTGATATAATAGTAGGGCAGTAGAAATGGACCATTAGCTCAGTTGGTTAGAGCAACCGGCTCATAACCGGTAGGTCCCGGGTTCGAGTCCCTGATGGTCCACCAATGAAAAATGAAAACTCCCGATTTTGTCGGGAGCTTTTATTTTGTCATAATATAAGAGATGTCATTTAAAAATAACACCCCCGATAGAGTCGCGCACACTCTGTCGGAGGTGTTTTGTTATTGTGGAACATTTCTCGTTTGTTTCAAGAGATATTTTATCATATCCCAAACCAAATTGCAATATGCATTATCAAAAACTTTTGTTTACTCAATTTCTGTTTCGGGCAGCACCGCAAAAACGGTGCCGCCTATTAAAACCCCTAAACAACATTTGTTGTATATATCTCGGCTTCGATCAGGGCGTAAAATGCCAATCTCCGCCGTTGATAGCATTACCGTTGTCAGATCGTTTGTTATCGTTTACAGAGCCTAAATTATCTGTCAGATACATAATAACAGAAAGAGCCGCTATGGGTGCTGTTTCTGCCCTTAATATCCTGTTTCCGAGCGTTGCGCAAGCGCCGCCGTTTTTTAGTATTTCGTCGATCTCGTACTTTTCAAATCCGCCCTCACTGCCTATAAACAAAGATACTTCGTCAGTGCGTTTTTGTATATGTACTCCGAGTGGTTTTCCTCCGAGCTCATAGCATACAACGGCGGTTTTTCCTGCGTTTTTTGCCGCCTCGCTCAGAGTTTGCAGCGGCATTACTGCCGGCACTTCTCCTCGCCTTGACTGCTGCGCCGCCTGTAAGGCGATTTTGTTCCAGCGTTCAAGCTTTTTCTTCATTGACTTTTCATCAGGACGTGATACGCACCTGTCAGTAAGTACGGGTACTATTCTTTTAACTCCGAGCTCAACAGCCTTTTGTATAATAAACTCCATTTTGTCGCCCTTTGCAAGAGCCTGATAGAGCGTAACAAAAGTTTGCGGTTCGTTCATACAGGGGTACGACTCGTTTACACGCACGCTTACAAGCCCCTTTTCTGCGTGTTCGATAGTGCAGTTGTGCTGTATGCCGTTATTGTCGCATATTGTAAGCTGTTCGCCTGCTTTCATGCGAAGTGACGCTGTAATGTGGTTTGCGTCCTCGCCTGTTATGGTGTGGCAGGGCAGAGTTACGCTTTCTGAGAAAAACCAAGCCATAATAAACCTCGCTGTTATTCAAAGTTCCTGAAATTGTATTTATCGTTATCGTTGTAGTTGTGTTCTTCTATATACTGATTTATCTGCACAAGCTTGCGTTTTTTTACATACTCGTTAAGCAGAAGAAACCGTGCATACCGATTTGCAAAAATAAAGGGCAGATTGCCTAAAACTACGAGTACGCCGACTATAAAGCCGAGTGCAGGCAGATTTATTGTTACTGCAAATAAAAAGTATAGTATGTTGATAATACTGCATAGCTCGCTTCGGCATGTCATTGTGATGTACTTCATCAGTGAAGGTATATCTGAGTCGGTGATAACATTTATGTTTATGTTTTCACGGTTGTACTTTATCGGTATAATACCGTACCATGCGTCTATATCGAAATTATCACGGTAAAATGAACCTCTGTTTTCACTCTTTCTTGCACGGTAGGGGAATTTCTTGTAATCAACAAATTTAGGTGATATTATCCTTGATATGTTAAAAGACAAAAAGTGCCATAAGCATATTATTAGTATGTTGATTATAAGAGCCATTATAACCGAACTGCTTTTTAACATTGTATCACTTCCTTGTCGATCGTATTCTACCACTATACAATATACCAAATTATTCTGATATTTGCAATTTCAACTTTGTAACAAAAAGTGTAACAAAATGTTATGAACTGCACTCAGGCAGCGCCCAACATAGATAATACACCTCACAAGAACCATTCAGACGGCGTTGCGAGGTGTATTTTTTTCTCACTTTTTATTGTACGCTTATTTTATATAAACACAATTGCTCATCATCTGTTACACAAACTGCAAGCACAGTATTGTCGTTGAGCGAAAATAAACTGTTTACCGTAATGTCATTATCGTTTCCGAACAATTCTTGTAATTGCTTTGCCGTGGTCTGCGCTGTTAAATTGTACTCAAAGTCGTAAAGCGATATCATGCCCGGAGATGTTACCATATAACCGTATGCTGTCGGCGTGATAGATGTCATTCCGTTGCCTGAGGTCTTGTCGTTTGTTACCGAGATAAGCTCGCCGTCTGTCGTGTAAACTGCCACTTTGCGGTTGTTGTTATCTTCGGCGCTCGATCCGGTTACAAATACTCTGTCTGCAGCGATCTCAATATTATTTATTTTGTTGAATTCGCCTGTTCGTGTGTCGTTGTCCTTCATATTTGTAATAGCCCAGTTTTTTGTATCACCGTTCTGATATACAAGCACGTTGTCACTGCTTTTTGAGTATATCAGACCTATATCCTGCAATTCGGATAATTCCAGATTACCTCTCAGTTCTGTGTCGGTGAGCATACCGCCGTCGGAAATATATACAGCGTTTTTATTGTCGCCGCTAATATATATTGTGCCGTAATTGTTTGTACTCATTTTTGTGTAGCCTCGTGCAAGCGTCATTTCTTGTTCAAATGTGCCTGTTGTTCCCGATATGCCGTATGAAATAAGCTTGCCGCCGTCAAGAATATACAGAGTACCGCCTGTCATTTCTGCCGTTAAAGAGTCCTGCGAGGTCGGTTTATACGAGTTGTCAAGCGTTACCTGCTCTGCCGTTACCGTATAACCGCCTAATTCTATCGGCATGGGTGAAGCTTTTTCTTCGCTGTCTGTTTCGGTTAAATCGGTATCCTCAGGAGCTGCCGGTTCAAGATCAGTCGCCTCAGGCTGTAAAGATGTCGTATCGGTTTCTGTATCTGTATTTGTACTTGTATCGGTATTGCTTGGCTGTGCGCTTGTGCGTGATTGCGCCTTTGGGTTTTGTACGGTGCTTTCGGGCTGTGAGCTTAGTGTGCCTTTATCGGCAGCAGGTGAGTTTATTGTATCGGTCTGACTTTCGGGTATAATGCGCTTGTTATTATCACAGCCGGCAAATGAAAGCGCAAGCAAAGCCGCCGTGAAAAGCGCTGAAATATTTATTTTTATATTCATTTTTGATCCTCCTGTAAAAATTCATCAGATTTATTATTGCTCGATAGGGTGAAAATATTCCCGTATAAGAAAAAATACTCTGCAATACTTGCTTTTAATGATTAATAGGAATAATATCATTAAAATCATATAATATTCAAAACACATTTTTCGAGTTTTTGTATTATTTTTTTATAAATTTGTGTTTTAGTCTTGCGAATAATTGAAATGTATGCTAAAATATATTTTATGTAGGAGTTTATTCCGTACTTATCATCTAACAAAAAATAAATTTTACAAAATTCCCCGTACTGTATTTCGCCGTTTTCCGGTGAATATGCGGGAATGTGAAAGGTTGTGAATTGAATGTCCAGAGCAGCAGGCATATTAATGCCCATTACATCTCTGCCAACAAATTATGGTATCGGTACTATCGGAAAAGAAGCTTATGAATTTGCAGATTTTTTAAAGGGTGCAGGTCAGAAGTATTGGCAGATCCTCCCCGTAGGCCCTACAAGCTATGGTGATTCTCCTTATCAGTCGTTCTCTACATTTGCAGGAAACCCATATATGATCGATCTTGACACTCTTTGTGCCGAAGGTCTTTTGACTCCCGATGATTACAAGGCGATCGACTGGGGCTGCGACAGCGAAAAGATAGATTATGAGAAGATATATAACAACAGATTTGCCGTTTTGAGAATTGCTTTTGAGAATTTCTCCGCAAAGACCTATGACGAAGACGCTAAAAAGAAATTTAAGAACTGGTGCGCAAAGGCAAAGGTTAAATCGTGGCTTGATAACTACGCTTTGTATATGTCTGTTAAGGGTTCTTTCGACAATAAAGCGTGGACAGAGTGGGGAGACGAGTCTATAAGACTTAGAACAGACGAGGGCATTAAGGCTTACAAGAAAAAGATGAGCAAAGAGATCTCTTTCTGGAAATTTGTTCAGTTCAAATTCTATGAGCAGTGGGAAGCATTCAGAGCTTATGTAAACGGTCTTGGAATCGAGATCATAGGTGATATGCCTATTTACGTTGCTATGGACAGCGCTGATACATGGGCAAATCCCGAAGTATTCTGGCTTGATGATGACAGAAAGCCTGTTTGTGTTGCAGGCTGCCCGCCGGATTATTTCTCAGCAACAGGTCAGCTCTGGGGCAATCCTCTCTACAACTGGAAATATTTAAAAGAAACAGGCTACAAATGGTGGTTTGCACGCATTAAGGCTGCAAGCGAGCTGTTTGATATGACAAGAATAGATCACTTCCGTGCGTTTAACGACTATTATGCAATTCCTTATGGTGCTGAAAACGCTATCAACGGCAAGTGGATGGACGGTCCCGGAATTGAGTTCTTCAACCTTATGAAGAAGGAACTCGGCGATCTGCCCATTATCGCAGAAGACCTCGGCACAATGAACGACGGCGTTATCAAGCTGCTTAAGGATTCCGGCTATCCGGGAATGAAGGTGCTTGAATTTGCTTTCGATTCTGACGAGGAAAACAACTACCTGCCCCATACATATACGCCTAACTGTGTTGTATATTCGGGCACACATGACAATGATACTCTTATCGGTTGGATGAACGAGATGAAGGACGTTAAGAAGCAGTGCGTTGACTTTGCAAGAGAATACTGCAAAATGCCCGACGACGAGCCGTTCAACTGGGGTATAATAAGAACTGCTTATGAGAGCGTAAGTAATTACTGTATTATTCAGATGCAGGATTACTTAGGTCTTGGCAGCGAGGCAAGAATAAACATTCCGTCTACATTGGGCGGAAACTGGGAGTGGAGAGTCCGCAGAGATTATGCCGCTAACGGTCTTGCCAAAAAAATAAAAGAACTCACTGTAACCTACAATAGGCTGGAGGAAAATGAAGAAATGGAAAAGAAAGAAAAGAAATCAGCTAAAGACTCAATACTCGAAAAGCTTGAGCTTGCCGCTAAAACCGACTACTGTAAAGAGGTAGAGGAGCTTACAGTTGCAGAGCTTCATCAGGAGCTTGGTAAGGCTATAATGGGCGAGGTAGCAGATCGTTGGACAAAGTCTAAGAATGTTCATGCAAGCAAACGCAGAGCATATTATTTCTCTGCTGAGTTCCTTATGGGACGTATGATGTACAACAACCTTTATTGCTTGGGTATTCTTGATGACGTTAAGTCTATGCTTGCTAAGAAGGGTATTGATATCAACGCTTTCGAGGATATCGACGACGCAGCACTTGGCAACGGCGGCTTGGGACGTCTTGCAGCTTGCTTCCTCGATTCTGCCGCAACTCATGATGTACCGCTTGACGGTTATGGCATTCGTTACAAGTACGGCTTGTTCAAGCAGAGTATTATTGACGGCTTCCAGGTAGAAACAGCAGACGATTGGCAGCGTTTCGGCGATCCGTGGTGTATCCGCAGAAATGACGATACTGTTGAAGTAAAGTTTGCAGATCAGACAGTTAAGGCTGTTCCTTATGATATGGCTGTTATCGGCTATGGCACAGACAATGTTAACACTCTCCGTTTGTGGGAGGCAGAGGCTCTTGAGAACTTCGACTTCCTCAAATTCAATAACTTTGATTATGCAGGCTCTGTAAAGGCTAAGAATGACGCTGATGATATTACAAAGGTACTTTACCCCAATGATAACCAGCATGCAGGTAAGGTTCTCAGACTTAAGCAGCAGTATTTCTTCAGCTCAGCTTCTTTACAGGATATCCTTAAGAAATACAAGAAAAAGTACGGCAAGGATTTCAGCAGGTTTGCAGAACTCAATGCTATTCAGCTTAACGATACACACCCTGTTGTATCTATCCCTGAGCTTATCCGTTTGCTTATGATCGAGGGCGTATCCTTTGACGACGCATTCAAGATCGCTCAGAAAACATTTGCTTACACAAATCACACCGTAATGGCAGAGGCTCTTGAGAAGTGGCGCATTGATCTTATGAAGGAGATCATTCCTGAGGTTTACTCCATTATCGAGAGAATCGCTGACAGATTCATCAAAGAGTTTGAAGGCAAAGTAAACCTTGATAGAATGAGAATTATCGACAACGGCGTTGTACACATGGCAAGACTCGCTATCTATGTATCAAGCTATGTAAACGGTGTTGCTGAGATACATACAGAGATCCTTAAGAAAGATGTTCTCAAGGACTGGTACGCAATTTATCCCGATCGTTTCCAGAACAAGACAAACGGTATCACACAGCGCCGTTGGCTTGGTCTTTGCAACCCTGAGTTGTGCGAGCTTCTCACAGAAACTATCGGCAGCGACGCATACCTCAGAGATCTTTCTGAGCTTAAGAAATTTGTTAAGATCGTAGACGGTAAGCCTGTAATAGACGAGAAAACCGTTGCTCGCTTTAACAAGATCAAGTTTGAGAAGAAGAAGCAGCTTTCAGATTATATGAAGCTACACGAGGGTGTAGAGATCGATCCGCACTTTATCTTTGATATTCAGGTTAAGCGTTTGCACGAGTACAAGAGACAGCTTCTCAATGCTTTCTCTATTATGGATATTTACTTCAAGCTCAAAGATAACAAGCTCCCCAACTGGCAGCCGACAGCATTCATCTTCGGTGCAAAGGCAGCTCCGGGATATGCAAGAGCTAAGGCTATTATCAAGTATATCAACGAGATCGCAAAGAAGATCAACAACGATCCCGCTGTAAATGACAAGCTCAAGGTATTGTTCGTACAGAACTACAACGTATCTTATGCAGAGAAGATCGTTACAGCAGCAGATATTTCAGAGCAGATCTCTACCGCAGGTACAGAGGCATCAGGTACAGGCAACATGAAGTTTATGCTTAACGGTGCTGTTACACTTGGTACTATGGACGGCGCTAACGTTGAGATAGCTAAAGAAGCAGGCGAAGAGAACGAGTATATCTTCGGTGCAAGAGTTGATAAGATCGACGAGCTTAAAGCTAACCATTCTTACAATCCGAGAGCTATTTATGACAGCAACCCCGAAATAAAGAGAGTTGTAGATACTCTTGTTGACGGTACATTCAGTGACGGCGGCAAGTATGGACACGGTGAGGGCAGCTTTGCAGAGCTTCACAGCGCACTTCTTAACGGTACACACTGGCATCCGGCCGATCATTACTTCCTGCTTCTTGATCTTCCGTCTTATGTTGAGGCAAAGATCAAGGTAAATGCAGACTATGCAAACAGAGAAGAATTCGGCAAGAAGTGTATTATGAACATTGCCAATGCAGGCAAGTTCAGCTCTGACAGAACTATTCTCCAGTATGCCGAGGAGCTTTGGAAGGTTAAGTAATAAATTGACCTGACTGCAAACTAATACTATTATTCCGCTGTTGTATGCTTCTATACAGCAGCGGATTTTAGCATTATGATAATTTGAAAAAGAAAGGATTTGAATTTTATGGAATTCTTAGAGCTTGCAAAAAAGCGTTATTCATCACGCAAATATAAAGCTATGCCGGTTGAGGCTGAAAAGCTCGAAAAAATAATAGAGGCTGGCAGAGTTGCCCCAACAGGAAAGAATAATCAGCCTGTCAGATTGATCGTTGTTAAAGAAAAAGAAAGCCTTGAAAAGCTTTCAAAGGGTGCGTCTACATACGGTGCGCCTGTTGTTATTATCGTATTGTGCGATAAAGAAAAATCGTGGGTACGTCCTTATGACGGGAAAAATATTGCTGATATCGACGCTTCTATTGTAACAACTCATATGATGTTACAGGCGGCAGAGCTTGGACTGGGTTCTGTCTGGATGTGCCGTCTGGAGGAGGATACAATAAAAGCAGAGTTTAATATACCCGAAAACTATACGATAGTTGATCTGCTCGCTGTCGGCTATGCAGATGATGAGCCTAAGTCGCCCGACAGACACTCAGAAATGCGAATTCCCGCAAACGAGTTTGCAAGCTTTGTGTAAGAGGTGATATGACTTGAAATACCGAAGTGTGGCTTTAGGTGCTCTGTATACGGTGCTTTTAACCGTAGCTCCCGCACTTATCATAGATAAGCTTTTGTCGGCTGTTCTTGTCATTCCTTTGTCGCTTATATTGTTAGGCTTTTTTATAAAAACTCTTATTAAACCTACAAATATAACAAGTCTTTCACGCAGACTTGTTACTCTGTATAATGGTATAGCAATACTTAAAATTCATGCGTGCAGCTTTGCGGTCAATCTTATACTTCTAATTACTTTCAGCGGAGTGTGGACAAATGCACCGTATGTTTTGATAGTGTGCGGTATAACATATCTGCTGCTTTCACTTCTGCTTATGCTGTGCGGCTGTATTCGTATGGTAATTTCAAGCGTACAGCTCGGTATCGTTCAAAGACTGCTTTTAATTATGATGTGGTGGATACCTATTATAAATATCTTTGTAATACTAAAAGCGTGTACTAAGGCGCACTATGAATTTGAACTCGAAAACGATCGTGCAGAGCTTGACGCCGTTCGTAAAGAAAGCGAGGTTTGCAGTACAAAGTATCCTCTGCTTCTCGTTCACGGTGTTTTTTTCAGAGATTTGAAATTTTTGAATTACTGGGGCAGAATACCTAAGGAGCTTATAAAAAACGGCGCTGTAATATACTACGGCGGACAACATTCTGCCGGCTCGGTTGCATTCTGTGCGCAGGAGCTTAAAGAGAAAATAGAGAAGATAGTAAACGAAACAGGCTGTCAAAAGGTCAATATTATTGCACACTCAAAGGGCGGACTCGACAGCAGATACGCTATTTCTCTTTTGGGTATGAATAAGTATGTCGCTTCACTTACGACTATTAGCACGCCACATCACGGCTGCGGTTATGCTGATTATCTATTGGGAAAAGCGCCAAAGGCTTTGCAGGAGCATATAGCCGAAAAGTATAATACCGCACTAAGACACTTCGGAGAAAAAGATCCCGACTTTATTTCTGCTGTATCAGACCTCACTCAAAAGCATTGTGAGGATATGAACCGTATCGCCGTAAATTGTGATGATGTATATTATCAAAGTGTGGGTTCAAGAATGAAGAATTACCGCAGCGCAGGTTTTCCACTTAATATTGTGTATATTATTGCTCGTAATTTTTCAAAGAACGATAATGACGGGCTTGTTGATACAGAGTCTATGAAGTGGGGAGAAAAGCACATTTTTTATGAACCTAAAACACGGCGAGGTATTTCGCATGGTGATACTATCGACTTGATGAGAGAGAATATTAAAGGCTTTGATGTTCTTGAGGAGTACGTCGGAATAGTTCACGGACTTAAAGAAATGGGTTTTTAAACTGCGCATACAAACGAATATGTGCGGTGTTCATTCGTAAAAATGGGGGAAAAGTGAATTAATACAGAGGATTCACAAGTATCAAAAATTTTAAGCCTGTTATTCGCTCCGCCGACAGTTGCATTAGTAGTCTACGGCACTTACTGCGCCCTTGCATATCATTTTTTCATACAAATTATTATAATATAATTCTTTATAAGAGAGGGGAGAACTTATGAATAAAGACGATTCAAAAGCAATGAAAATAATTAGCCTTATTACAATGCCGATAGGTCTGGTGTCAATAGGCTACTTTTATTTTTATCTCAATAGTATATTTTCCGATGCAGCCGTATCACCGCCTGACGGCTGGCTGTTCAATGCTGATTTTTATGTTAAAGCGCAGAGTATCTGTGCCGTATTCTTTGGTATACTGATCTTATTGCTGACAATAAATCTTTTGGGACTTATTATTCCCCCGATAGGCAAAAAGATCGACAGCGTAAATATAAAGTATATCGGTGTTGCTATTATTGATATCGTTTATATTTGTCTTTCGGTGCCTGTTCTCGAAGTTATCTGGTTTATTATGCTTTTCGTAGATATGCTAAGGGTTTCCGGTTGGGCACTTGTTGTTTATCTTGTTATTCAGATCCCTATGTTAATGAGCCTTGTAGCGTTAGTTATCAAAAAGTGTAATATTTTAGACATCAGGTCTAAACAACATCAGGAAACATTTCTTGCTTCAAGTACGGCTAACCGTGTTCTCACAGGCTTATACAACGAGTTTTTAGCGCCGCCGGAGAATATGCAGTCCGGTATGCTTAACGGTGTACAGCCAAATTATCAGCAGCAAATGCAAAGACCTGTACAAAACGGTGTACAGCCAAATTATCAGCAGCAAATGCAAAGACCTATACAAAACGGTGTACAGCCAAATTATCAGCAGCAAATGCAAAGACCTGTGCAAAACGGTGTACAGCAGAATTTTCAGCAGCAAACTCAAAGACCTGTACAAAACGGAGCACTTACGAATACTAATAATAACGTACAAAGTATGAATATGTCGATTCCCGATGTAAGGTATGATCACCGTATGGGGGTGAATAATAGCCAAAATAATGCTTCAACGGTTTTTATACCACAGAGTCAGAGTACCGCACCGACAGAAAACACCGAACAAACCGAAAAGCCGAAAAAAGAATCGTACATCAATTTACCGTATGACTCAGGGTTAGATCTAAACGGTAATCCTGTGAAAAAACCTTCGCCGCCTGTTAGTTTGTTTAAAAAATAAAATTGAAATATTGTCTTTATTGTGATATAATAGTATTTGATTTTTGATAGGTAATAGTGATCTAAAAGTTTAAAGCATTAGAATGATTTAAAAAAATTTGAGTGCTGTATACTTGTTGGTTTAATTGTGAATTTTACATTTTAAATTTACAGATTTTGCTATTGCAGCTATCTGTGTTAGGAGGACTTATTAAATGAAAGATGAAACAAAATGCCTGCACTCCGGCTATCATCCGAAAAACTCGGAGCCTCGTGTAGTGCCTATCGTTCAAAGTACAACTTATGTATATGACTCAACGGCAGAGGTAGCCTCTGTTTTTGACGAGCCTACAAAGTCGCTTATCTACTCACGCTTTGCAAATCCTACCGTAATGGCAGTAGAACAGAAAATTGCAGAGCTTGAAGGCGGCGTTGGCGCTATGTGTACATCATCAGGTCAGGCAGCAAATCTTCTTGCTATTCTGAACATTTGCAGCGCCGGCGATAGCTTTATCAGTGCAAGCGAGATCTACGGCGGTACTATCAACCTGTTTTCGTTTACTCTAAAAAAATTGGGTATCGAGTGTATTTTTGTATCCTCAAACGACTCGGAAGAAGATATAGAAAAAGCTTTTAAGCCAAATACTAAGGCTGTTTTCGGAGAAACTATCGCAAACCCGGCTTTGACAGTTTTCGATTTTGAAAAGTTTGCAAAAATTGCACATAAACATAATGTTCCGCTTATCGTTGACAATACCTTTGCAACTCCTATTTTGTGCAAGCCCTTTGAGTTCGGTGTTGATATTGTTACCCACTCAACCACAAAATACATGGACGGTCATGCTGTACAGGGCGGCGGCGTTATCGTAGACAGCGGAAACTTTGACTGGACTTGCGGTAATTTCCCGGAGCTTTGTACTCCTGATGAATCGTACCACGGAATTATATACACAGAAACATACGGAAAAGCAGCCTATATTATTAAGGCAAGAATGCAGTTAATGCGTGATTTTGGCGCATATCCTGCTGCGCACTCAGCATTTTTGCTTAACTTAGGACTTGAAACACTGGCTGTAAGAATGAAGAACTACTGCGAAAATGCAATGACGGTTGCAAAATATTTGCAGGCTAACGATAAAGTTGAAAGCGTTACATATCCGGGTCTGGAGGGCGACGCAAATTATGAGCTTGCACAGAAGTATCTTAAGGGCTCAAGCGGCGTTATCTCGTTCGTTATAAAGGGCGGCAGAGAAACTGCAATGAAGTTTATGGATTCTCTCAAGCTTGCTTCAAACGAAGTACACGTTGCTGATATTCGCACCTGCGTGCTTCATCCGGCAAGCGAAACACACCGTCAGCTTACTGATGAACAGCTTGTTGCAGCAGGCATTGAAGCAGGAATGGTAAGATTTTCTGTTGGTCTTGAAAATATCGACGATATTATTGCAGATCTCGAACAGGCTTTTGCAGTTATCTAAATACAATACTGTTCTTTTAAGGGAATACCTTTTTCGGTATTCCCTTTTCTTGTCAGCAGCTATATATACAAAAAAGCACGAGCCAAATAACTCGTGCTTTGTTTGTTGGTATTTTTTTGTATGTCTGTCATTGCATCGTTACGCTGCAAATTTCAGCTTATGCCAAACCTGTTACGATCTCAAGAATCATAAGTGCGTCGATTATTGTGATCTCGCCGTCCTGATTAACATCTGCGCTTACAAATGAGAAGTCGTAGCTGCCTGTGTCAAGTGCAAGATAACGCTGAATGAGAAGTGCGTCAAGCGCTGAAATTCTGCCGTCGCCGTTTACATCACCAAGCTTGATAGTTGTTACTTCTTTATTATCATCTGCTGTGGTGTCTGTGGACTCGTCCTCTGTGGTGTTAGTATCTGTAACCTCAGATTCAACCTCGTCTGCTTCCTCAGAATCACTCTCGTCCTCGTTTTCAACGTCTTCAACAATTACTTCTTCTTCGCTGTCTTCATTTTCTACTGTGGTATCACTTACATCTGAGTCCTCATCACTGTATGTATAATCTTCTTCGGAATCCTCTTGAACATCATTATTGTCGTTGTCATCATTATCAACAACAGTCGGTGTTACAACAGAACCGTCAGCAGTTTTGTAAGAAGGAGTTGCATAACCAAGGATATCGCCATAGCTAAGCGGATAGCTTACATTGTAAACTGCTTCGTTGTAGTTGCCCTCGATAGAATATACATTGTAATCATCAGAACCTGTAACAAGACCTACGTGATAAATATCACCGTAAGATGAATAGAAAATTAAGTCGCCTGCTTTTGGTGCATAACTGCCGCTATACTGGAACTCACCCTGAGAAATGAACCAGTCTGCGCCGGCTGAGCAAAGTGCAAATGAAGGGAATGTAGAAGTGTCTACGCCTGCTTGATTTGCGCACCATGAAACAAACATTGCACACCAATCAAGTCTTGCAAAATAATCTCCGCCGTACCAATCACCATATTTGGTGTAACCGTCGTAGCCCTCGCTGTAACCGACCTGTGTTTCAGCTATGCTAACTATGTCAGATGCTTGGTTGCCTGTGTTGTTGTGAGTGTTCTCGTACATCGCCGCAACCGTAATACCTACTGCGGTAAATGCCAATGCAACGATTAAAGACATACATACCACTAATTTAAGTGCTTTCTTGTTTAATACCATTGGTACCCACCGTCTTTCCGGAAGTCTTAGCTTCCATGTATTCGTATTTCTACAATCTGTATTTTACCATAATTTATACTATAAAGTAAATTGGTGAACTGCACAAAAAGTATTACACTTCGCCGCAAAATAAGCGCCGCTGAAATCTATACTTTGAAAAAATCCAGTATTTATGCGGTATTTTCGCATTTTTTCCCTTGTTTTCAGAATAATATTTTCAAAAAATTTATGTTTTCTTTTTGAAATATTAAAAAGTTACAACAAAAAAATCAAAATTTTATTTACACATTATTAATATTTACTAATAATATCGGATGTTTATTGACGCTGCGCCATATTCGGTATGTCAAAATGCACAATATGAGCCTTTTAAATTATACCTCTGAGTTTATTTGACTATAATTTTCTATAATAATACTATATTTTTATGCAATTAACAGTTGAATGTCAAAATAACTGTTACAATGTTGTAATATGTCATGTATTTTCTGTCAAAACGGGGCGATTTTCCTTTCCTGCCTCAACAGAAACGTAATCTTCGGGCTTGATATTAAGCTGTTTATCTTCTTTTGAATCTTTAAGTAAAATTTTTAGAAGTATCGGACAAAGTACAGACGTTGTAATAATAAGCATAATAGTAGCAAACAGAGGATCAATACCGAGAAGGTTTCCTTTATCGTCGAAGTATATAAGCCATGAGGCGGTTGAGTATACAGCAAGTGCGACCTCGCCTCGTGCAATCATACCGCAGCCGACAGCGGCTGAATCCTTAAGTTTAAACTTAACAAGCTTTGCAACAGAACCGCATGCAAGTATCTTTGCAATAATACCGATAAATACGAATACCAGCGCAAACCATATATCTGAAAGCTTAAAGCGGCTGAAATCCGCACTTATACCAATATATGCAAAGAAGATAGGGGAGAATATCATATAACCGTTTACAAGTATTTTTTTGTCTACAAATTTTGTGTCGCTCAAACCGCTGAGCATTACGCCTGCCATATATGCGCCCGTAATAGCGGCGATACCGAAAAAGTGTTCGGCGCAGAAGGCATAGAAAAAGCAGACGGATAACGCAAATATGCCTGTTCTGCGTTTGTGTGGGTATTTTATAAAGAACCACTTGAAAAGTATTCTGAGAAGTATTCCCAGACCTATTGAAAATACGAAAAATCCTGCGGCTTTGAGCAGAGTTATTACCGGACTGCTGCTGCCGTTGAGAGAAGATATGATACTGAGTACGATAATACCCATAACATCATCTATGATCGCAGCGCTTAATATGGTTGTGCCAAGCTTTGTATTAAGCTTTCCTATTTCTCGCAGAGTTTCAACGGTAATGCCTACGCTTGTGGCGGTGAGAATACAGCCTACAAACAGAGCGTTCAGCAGCTTGCTTGTATTATTGAACGTTTCAGAAATACCGCCCATAAAGAGCGCAGTTCCGAGTGTACCCATAATCAGCGGTACTATTACGCCTGCAAGGGCTATCATACTTGACGCAAAACCGCTTGTTTTAAGGTCTTTCAGATCGGTTTCGAGTCCGCTTGAAAAAAGAATAAGTATTACGCCGATCTGAGAAAAGGTTTTCAGAACGTCCATTTCTATTTCTGTGGGTGCGATAATACCGTTAAAGCTGCCCGGTAACTGAGAAAAAATAGCAGGACCTATCAGCAAGCCTGCTATTACCATACCTGCAACCTGCGGTAAACCTAATTTTCGGGTGAACATTCCTAATGCTTTTGTCGAGAAAAGAATAACTGCAAGATAGCAAATTATCTTATTGACATCAAATTCCATTAAAATCCTCTTTTCATTATAATATAACAAGATTATACTCCCTTTTTCAGATAGAGTCAATGTTGTAAGAGTCAAATTCTTGTCACACGCAAAAAATGAGCAGACTCACAAGGAGCCTGCTCAGAATAGAGCTATAATAAAAATTAGTTGTTGATAAGCTTATCTTCGTTAGACCAGCTGTAAAGCTTTCTAACTTCTTCACCGATAACCTCTGACGGAGCCTCAGCAGCCTTTCTTCTCATAGCGCGGAAGTGAGCCTGACCGCCTGCCGGTGACATATCGAGCAAAAAGTCTTTTGCGAAAGTACCGTCCTGAATATCAGACAAGATCTTCTTCATAGCAGCCTTTGTATCATCTGTGATGATCTTCGGTCCTGTGATGTAGTCGCCGTATTCTGCTGTGTTGGAGATAGAATATCTCATACCTGCAAAACCTGACTGATAAATAAGGTCAACAATAAGCTTCATTTCGTGGATACACTCAAAGTAAGCGTTTCTCGGATCGTAGCCTGCCTCGCAGAGAGTTTCAAAGCCAGCCTGCATAAGTGCGCAAACACCGCCGCAGAGAACAGCCTGCTCACCAAAGAGGTCTGTTTCTGTTTCTGTTCTGAATGTTGTTTCAAGAACACCGGCTCTTGCGCCGCCGATGCCCAAAGCATAAGCCAAAGCTCTTTCTTTAGCCTTGCCTGTTGCGTCCTGCTGAACAGCAACAAGACAGGGAACACCCTTGCCGACCTGATATTCGCTTCTTACAGTATGACCGGGGCCCTTAGGAGCGATCATTGTAACGTCAACGAATGACGGGGGTACTATCTGACCAAAGTGAATAGCAAAACCATGTGCGAACATGAGCATATTGCCTTCTTCGAGGTTCGGCTCAATGTCTTTCTTGTACATTGCAGCCTGCTTTTCATCATTGATAAGGATCATGATAATGTCTGCACGCTTTGCAGCCTCTGCTGCTGTGAATACCTCAAAGCCCTGAGCCTCTGCCTTTGCCCAAGATTTGCTGCCTTCGTAAAGACCGATAATTACATGACAACCGGAATCCTTAAGGTTGAGCGCATGAGCGTGACCCTGGCTGCCGTAACCGATGATTGCAATTGTCTGACCGTCAAGGAGAGAGAGATTGCAGTCTGACTGATAATAGATAGGTGCTTTCATGTTAGCTTTGTAGTCTACCATTTTGAATTTTCCTCCTTACCGCTTTTGCGGCATATTTTACGATATGCGGTTAAGGCAATACCGCACAGAGATTGTGCCGAAGATGCGCAGTAGAATTTTCTCACGAGAGTACATAAAACGACCGCCGGAATACTGACGTATTTCAAGGGAGTTTTTTGTACTATGCCGGAAAAAGCTAAAGCAGATTTGGCACAAAGCCGCAAGGCGATCTTTGTGCGGTGTTGCCTTAATTTCCGTATATTACCTTGATTATTATAACACTCCCGAAAAGCTTTTGCAAGTATATCTTGAAAATTGTTCTTTTCTAAGCTGCTAACTATCCATTCTCAAGGTACCACTTTACGTATTACGGGAATTTTTCTTAAAATAACAGTTATTATTATACATATAGGGATATTGATGATCGTCATTAAAAGTACAAATAACTGAGATTCTTCTAAAATGCCAAAATGATTTAAGAAGCGGCAAACATAGTTATAAACGAACATATGCAAAAGGTATATAGCAAACGTGTAACGCTGTAACCAAAAGACAATTTTTTTAAATTTTTGTAAAAAACGTGTTTCTGATAATCTTTTTACTAAAGGGCACCTCTAATAACCTCACGCCGTCCATCTGCACCGTATCTTCAGCCGTCATATTGCACAAAAAATCTTGACATACGTCAGTATGAGTCTCGCCTGCCGGCTCGGTCGGTGCTGTTGCCTTGCGGCAACGTCTGCCACCGGCAGACTGCACC